>JBIKUE010000016.1:0-60202 GCA_044347755.1 Saprospiraceae bacterium | reverse complement strand
GGCGGCAGTTGCCTGGTAGCTGTGGATGCCCTGCGGGATGCAGGTGCTGAAGTAGTGGGTGTACTGGCCATTTTCCAATACGGCTTTGCCAAAGCAGATCAGGCATTTGCAGAAAAAGGGGTGCCATTTAAAACCCTTTCCAACTATCATGCGTTGGTACAGGAAGCAGTTCGTTCCGGCTACGTATCAGAAACAGACTTAAACACGCTAAATAAATGGCGCGAAAACCCGGAAGCCTGGGGCGCGCTTTACGCATAAACTATGAAACGATTTACGGCTTACCAAATACAGTAGATCTTGGACAACAGCGTTACTTTTGGGTTGATGTAGCTACACACCATACCCGGATAAAACACAACTGTCAACCATCTACCTAAGCCGTCCACCGCAACTGACATGATAACGCCAAATTCTGAATCTTTTCTCCGGGAGTACTTGAATAATCCCAGCCCCACCGGATTTGAGGCCGGCGGACAAAAGCTCTGGCTGGAGTATTTACGCCCCTATATCGATGATTGGAAACTCGATAACTATGGAACCGCTTACGGAATCATTAATCCGGGTCAACCATATAAGGTAGTAATCGAAGGCCATGCCGATGAAATCTCCTGGTTTGTCAACTACATCACGGAAGATGGGTTCATACACATCATCCGTAACGGTGGTTCCGACTATCAGATTGCGCCATCCATGCGTGTTTGGATTCACCTGCGCAAAGGCGGAAAAATTCCCGGGGTATTTGGCTGGCCAGCCATTCACACCCGCACAGACAAGGATTCCAATATTTCGCCGAGCATCGAAAATCTGACCATTGACATTGGCGCCCGGGATCGGGAAGAAGTGTTTCAAATGGGTATTCATGTGGGCTGCGTGGTTACTTTCCAGGATGAATTCACCATCCTCAATGGCCGTTATTACACTGGCAGGGCACTTGATAACCGTGTGGGAGGTTTTTGTGTTGCCGAAGTTGCCCGGTTGTTGAAAGAACACAAGATCAAATTGCCCTACACCTTGTATGTGGTCAATTCTGTGCAGGAAGAGGTGGGTCTGCGTGGCGCTGAAATGGTTGCCGATACCATTAAACCAAATGTAGCCATTGTAACAGATGTAACGCACGACACCCACACGCCAATGATTAACAGTAAAAAACATGGCGATGTCCGCTGTGGTCGCGGGCCTTCCGTGACGTATGCACCGGCAGTACATCAAAAATTACTGGATCTGATCATTTCTGCTGCAGAAGAAAACGATATCCCGTTCCAACGTGAAGCAGCCAGCCGGACCACCGGAACAGATACCGATGCATTTGCCTATTCCAATGGCGGGGTACCATCAGCGCTTATTTCATTGCCGTTGCGTTATATGCATACAACCGTGGAGATGGCCCACAAAGATGATGTGAACAACCTGATCCGCCTGATTTTTGAAAGTCTGCAAAAAATTGAAGCCGGACAAGACTTCAGATATTTCTCCAAACTCTGACCATTTTTCTTTTAACTCGTGGAATACGCAGCCTGCCAAGTTTCTATTGCCCCGCTACGCGCACAACCCTCCGACAAAAGCGAGATGGTTTCTCAATTGCTTTTCGGTGAAACGGTTGAAATTCAGGAATCGAAAGACAACTGGAAATATGTGGTTTGTGCCTGGGACGGTTACTCCGGATGGGTAGACGGCAAACAACTTAAAAGACTCACCCCTACAGAGTTCGATCAATACCGGGATCACCAGGCGTTGAATCTTTCCCTGGTGGAAGGCCTGATGGCTACCGATCATTTTATTCCGGTAACCCTGGGCGCTGTTCTACCTCAATACGACGGCCTGCGATGCCGGTTGGGCGAACAAACCTATCAGTTCTCCGGCCCGGTAGTTACTCCCGGGCAGCAAAAAACCAATAGCGCATGGGTGATCAAAGTGGCCCGCCGTTATTTGCATGCACCTTACCTGTGGGGTGGCAGATCACCCTTTGGGATCGATTGCTCCGGACTCACGCAGATGGTGTTTAAAACAGCAGGAATACGGTTGTTGCGCGATGCCAGCCAGCAAGTATCCCAAGGCAGGCCAATAGATTTTATGGAAGAGTGTCAGGCCGGCGACCTGGCGTTTTTCGACAATGGAAAAGGCGTTGTTACCCATGTAGGGATCATTCTACCGGAATGCCATATTATTCACGCCAGTGGGGAAGTACGGGTAGACAAACTGGATCACTTTGGAATTTTCAACAAAGAATTGAACCGATACACCCACCAATTACGCATCGTCAAACGCTTGCTGCCCGACGAACCTAATGCACCAGAGGCCGATGAGGCCGAAATTGCCATGATGGAAGAAGAACCGGCCGGCCAGGGTGCACTTTTCGGGTAAAGATTTCGGTAAATCATCCTGCTTACCCTGCAAAAGCGGGTGCAAATGAGTACCTTTGCGCCCCGTTATGCTATCCCTCTCAAATATCTACGTCCAATACGGCGATCGTATCCTGCTCGACCGTGTCAATTTTGTACTCAAACCCGGCGAACGCGTGGGTTTGGTTGGTCGCAATGGCGCAGGAAAATCCACCCTGCTTAAGATCATTGCCAAAGAAATGACGCCACACGAAGGCGATGTGGTTGTGCCCGGGCACTTTACCCTGGGCTATTTGCACCAGGACATGCTTCTCCCCAAAGGGAAAACCGTCATTAACGAAACAATGACCGCTTTTTCTGAAATCCTGGAACTGGAAAAAGAGTTGCACCGCATTAGTGATGAGCTGGCCAATCGGGATGATTATGAATCCGATGAATACCATAAGCTCATTGAACAAATGGGGGATGTAACGGAGCACCTGCACCACATGGGAAGCGCTACTAGCGAAGCCGATGCGGAAAAAGTACTGGCTGGCCTGGGCTTTGCAGCTTCGGATATGACACGGTTGACCGACGAGTTTTCCGGTGGCTGGCAAATGCGCATTGAATTAGCCAAAATGTTGCTTCGCCGTCCGGACCTACTGCTGCTCGACGAGCCGACGAACCACCTCGACATTGAAAGTATTCTCTGGCTGGAAAGCTGGCTGTTTAATTATCCGGGCATGGTGATTGTAATCAGTCACGACCGCCGTTTTCTGGACAATGTAACCAACCGCACTGCAGAGGTTTCCCTGGGCAAAATTCTGGATTACAAAGCACCATATTCCAAATACGTGGAGCTCAGCGCTGATCGGAGAGAGCAAATGCAAAATGCCTATGAGAACCAGCAGCGTGTTATTGCCGACCGCGAACGCACCATCGCCAGGTTTATGGCCAAGGCCAGCAAAACCAGCATGGCTCAGTCCATGCAAAAGCAGCTGGATAAAATGGACCGCATCGAAATTGACGACATGGATACCTCCACCATGCGACTGCGCTTCCCGGATGCTCCCCGAAGTGGAGAGATCACGGCCAAAGCGGAAGGTGTGACCAAAAAGTATGGCGCGCTAACGGTACTGGATCAGGTAGATTTTCAAATACTGCGTGGCGACCGGGTAGCTTTTGTTGGACAAAACGGCCAGGGCAAAACCACCCTGGCAAAAATCCTGATCGGTCAGGAGCCGGCCAGCTCCGGCAATGTAACCCTGGGCTATAATGTTAGCGTGGGATATTATGCGCAAAATCAGGCCGAAACGCTCAACCCGAAACTAACACTGCTGGAAACCATGGAGCAAAACTCCCCGGAAGAAATGCGCACTAAACTGCGGGCCATCCTGGGGGCATTCCTGTTCAGCGGCAAAGATGTAGACAAAAAAGTAGCAGCCCTTTCCGGTGGTGAACGCGCACGCCTGGCTTTGGCATGCATGTTGCTCCGCCCATTTAACCTGCTGTTGCTTGACGAACCGACGAACCACCTTGACATGTTGTCTAAGGACGTACTGAAACAAGCGCTGATGGAGTACAATGGCACCCTTCTGATTGTAAGTCACGACCGTGAATTCCTGTCGGAGATGACCACAAGGACCATTGAATTCCGGGACGGACATCTGAAAGAATACCTGGGCGATGTGAACTACTTCCTTGAGAAGCGACAGGTGGATAATATGCGGGAGATTGAAAAACGATCTACCCTGAACCAGCAGGCAAATGCTTCAGCCCCAGTGGCCGTAACCGTCCAGGGAGAAGAGCGGAAACAATTGGAACGCGCTGTTCAAAAGCAGGAAAAACGCATTGCGGAACTGGAGGGAGAGCTCAAAAAATGGGAGGATAAAATGGCCGATCCGGATTTTTACACCAAACCATCCGCGGATGCCGATCTCAAAAAATATAGCGACCTTAAAACTGATCTGGCAAAAGTTTACGCCGAATGGGAAGACGCAGTAGAGCGTCTGGGGTAATATATGCGTCTGCCTCAAGCTAAAAATGGAAAATTGCCTGCAATCCTACTACTTTTGACCTTCGATTCAAGCTTATTTGATTTATGGCTGCAAAAAGCAAATCCAAACCCACCCCGTCTGCCAAACCTACTGTAAAGAAGGAGCGCATTGTTCAAGAAGCTGCTCCCACCAATGTTTTTACTGCAGAATTCTGGAGTCAACATTGGCTTCCGGCCTCTCTGATGATGGTGATGGCCTACGCCTTATATTTCATTGGCTTAAAGTACGGTTATGTACTGGACGATGAAATGGTGTACTGGAAGAACGAATATGTTCAGAAGGGCATGGCTGGCATCCGGCAGATCTTTACTACCGATAGCTTCATGGGCTATTTCAAGGAGCAAAAATTCCTGTTGGAAGGTGGTCGTTACCGCCCGCTTTCGCTGGCAACCTTTGCCATGGAGGTACAGTTTTTTGGGGCCGACAAGCCGGCTGCTGGGCACTTTTTCAATGTTTTATTGTATGGCCTGACGGGTGTTTTGATGTACCGTATATTAATGGGCCTGTTTCCAGTGCGTGAAGGCGGCAAATGGTATTTCAGCCTTCCTTTTCTGGCAACAACCTTTTATATGTTACACCCGCTGCATGTGGAATGTGTAGCCAATATCAAAGGTCGCGACGAGATTTTGGCCGTTTTGGGCAGCTTGGGCGCACTTTGGGCAGCCTTAAAATATTATGACACCAAAGGGTGGTGGTATTTGGCCATTTCAGGCGTATCACTCCTGCTGGGTATGTTCGCCAAAGAAAATGCCATCACGTTTCTGGCGGTTATACCACTTACTATTTGGTTTTTCACTCCGGTAAGTTTCCGTCGTTCCCTCATTTCCTTAGTACCATTGCTGGCTGCCACTTTGATCTTCATGTGGGCACGTTATGAAGCCTTAGGCTATATGATGGAATCAGACAAAGGCATTGACGCGGGCACGGATATCATGAACAATCCGTTTTATGGGATGGGCAAAGACGAGCGCCTGGCTACCATTTTCCTTACCCTGGGCTGGTACATCAAGCTTCTGTTCGTACCACATCCGCTTACCATCGATTACTACCCTTACCATGTGCCGAAAGTAAGCTGGTCAGACTGGCGTGCCCTCCTGGGGGTGGCAGGCTACGCAGCCATGGCCGTTTGGGCGTTGTGGAAGTTCAAAAAAGGGAATCTGGTTTCATATGCCATTTTATTCTATTTGGCTACCCTAAGCATTGTATCCAATCTGTTTGTGTCTGTGGGCACATTCATGAATGAGCGCTTTTTGTACATGCCATCTATTGCGTTCTGTTTGGTATTGGGCTGGTTTTTTGCAGAAAAACTACCTGTATGGCTCAAGGAAAAGCCCAATAGTCTGTATCCCATTGGAGCTATCGTTGTTGCAGCTATTGCAGGACTGTTCGCCTACCGGGTCATTACCCGCATACCGGACTGGCAAACGGGGCTTACGCTGAACAAAGCTGCCGTTGAAGTTTCAGAAGGCAGTGCACGTTCTCACTGTTTTTATGTAACCGGTCTGTATCAGGAGGTTTACCAGAAAGAAAAAGATCCGGAGATAAAAGCAGAACTGGTAACAGAAATGGAATATCATATCAAACGCTCTTTGGAAATCAACCCTAATTACGGAGCAGCGCTGATCATGAAGTTCAATGTGGCCGCCGCACGTTTTCAACAAGACAAACAGCTAGACAAGTTTTTCCATCAGGCAGAAGATGTCCTGGAAAAAATCCCGTACAACGGCACATTCCGGGCTAACCTCGCTGCCTATTTGAAATACCTGGACGGCTCCAACGCGGACAAGTACATGGCCTTCTGCTATCGAGTGGGGTATGAATTCTTCTGGAAAAAGAAAAACGATTCGCAGGCTGCACTTTACTTCCTCGAATTTGCCCTAAACCGCGGTTACGAAGATATCCGAACCCTGGAATCCATCGCTGAAATCCTTGAAGCCACCGGTAACCCTCAGGCCAAAGAATTCCGCGACCGGGCGAAAGCGCAGAAATAGTGCCTGAGTGTTGGAGTGTTGGAGTGTTTAAGTTGGCGTTGATTTAGAAGGCTCATTCCACCGTTGATGAGGAAAAAGCCAAAGGTTAGGAGCATTTTCAACTTACGCTACTTGACGTTGTTAACACACTTCACAATACCCAGCCGAACGCCAACTCAAACACTCAAACACCCAGAAACTCAAACACTCGATAACTTTGAAAGTCACTGAACATATCCAAAAAGCAAAGGGTAAAACCCTGGTTTCTTTTGAGGTGCTCCCTCCGTTGAAAGGAGGCAGCATGCAGGCTATTTTCAAAACGCTGGACGCTTTAATGGAGTTCAAGCCTCCTTTTATTGATGTTACCTATCACCGGGAGGAGTTTATTTACAAGAAAAGGCCTTCTGGATATTATGAAAAAACAGCCATCCGGAAACGCCCCGGAACAGTGGGCATATGTGCAGCTATTATGCATCGATATGGTGTAGATGCCGTGCCGCACCTGATCTGTGGAGGCTTCACCGTTGAGGAAACAGAAAACGCCCTAATTGACCTTAACTTCCTGGGAATCAACAATGTACTTGCACTTCGCGGAGACGCACGTCAATTTGAAGACAAATTTATCCCGGAAGAAGAAGGACATAAATACGCACTGGATCTGGTGCGTCAGATAGCGGGTATGAATCATGGAAAATACCTGGATTTGAACATCCAAAATGGCGAGCCAACGGATTTCTGTATTGGTATTGCCGGGTATCCGGAAAAACATTTTGAATCGCCCAACATGGTCACCGATCTTCATTTTACCAAAGAAAAAGTAGACGCAGGTGCCGGGTATATCGTTACCCAAATGTTTTTCGATAACAGCAAATACTTTGAATACGTTGAGGCCTGCCGGGCCGGCGGCATTGATGTGCCTATCGTGCCTGGCCTCAAACCACTCACCAAAAAGTATCAGTTGAATTCTATTCCGCGCAAATTCTTCATCAACCTGCCAGAAGACTTTGTTAGTGAGGTGTTGAAAGCGAAAGATGACGAAGCTGTCAAACAAGTAGGGATTGAATGGTGTATCCAGCAATCCAAAGAACTCAAAGCTGCCGGCGTACCCTGCCTGCATTACTATACCATGGGCGACACCGAAACGGTGAAAAAAATTGCCGGGGCGGTTGTTTAGGAGTGTTTGAGTGTTTGAGTTGGCGTTCGGTTTTATACCACTAAGACACTAAGGACACTAAGATGTACTGAATTTTGCGTTTTTTGCGTATTATTTAAATAAACCACCTTGGTGTCCTCAGTGTCTTAGTGGTAAACCCCATCCAAAACACCAAAAAACATCTCTTCGCGCCTTTGTGTCTTCGCGCCTTCGTGCCCCCGCATCGTGCCTTCGTTCCCGCTTCGTGCCTTACCTCCCCACCATATCCTCCGGACGCACCCAGGCGTCGAATTGTTCGGAAGTCATGTGTTTGAAATCCAGTCCCTGGAGTTCGTATTCAAGGGCAGATTCTTTCAGGGTAATTCCTTTTTTATGTGCATTCTGAGCAATGGCCGCAGCATTGTAGTACCCAATTTTGGTATTGAGCGCTGTTACCAGCATCAGAGAATTGTTTACGTGCTTGGCAATATTGTCGTGTAATGGTTCAATGCCCACCGCGCATTTATCATTAAAGCTCACGCATGCCTCGCCAATGAGTCGGGCGGAATGCAGGAAATTGTAGATCATAACCGGCTTGAACACATTCAGTTCAAAGTGACCATTGGAGCCGCCAATGTTGATGGCGACATCGTTGCCCATGACCTGAGCAGCAACCATGGTAAGCGCTTCACATTGGGTAGGATTTACCTTACCTGGCATGATGCTGGAGCCCGGCTCATTATCCGGAATAAAAATCTCGCCAATACCGGAACGCGGACCAGATGACAACATCCGAACATCGTTGGCAATTTTCATCAGGCTTACCGCTACCGTTTTAAGTGCTCCGTGAGCTTCTACAATACCATCGTGTGCAGCCAGAGATTCAAATTTATTAGGAGCCGTCACGAAAGGCAAGCCGGTTAGGTTTGCGATATGACGCGCCACATTTTCGGAATAACCTTTAGGGGTGTTGATACCGGTACCTACCGCCGTGCCACCAAGTGCGAGTTCGGACAAATGTGCCAGAGCATTACGGATGGCGCGCAAACCGTGGTTAAGTTGCGCTACATAACCGGAGAATTCCTGTCCAAGGGTAAGCGGCGTGGCATCCATGAAGTGTGTCCGGCCAATTTTCACCACATCCATGAAGGCTTCTGATTTTGCCTGAAGGGTGTCGCGTAGTTTTTCAATGCCTGGAATGGTTGTCTCCATCAGCATTTTGTATGCCGCAATATGCATGGCTGTGGGAAACGTGTCGTTTGACGACTGGCTTTTATTCACATCATCATTGGGGTGAACGAACTTTTGCTCGTCGGTGAGTTGACCTCCCTGCAGCACGTGGGCGCGGTAGGCCACCACTTCATTCACGTTCATATTGCTTTGGGTACCGGAACCGGTTTGCCAAACCACCAGAGGGAATTGATCATTGAGCGCTCCGGTCAGGATTTCATCACATACCTGCGCAATAAGGTCGCATTTTTCTTTGGGAAGCACCCCTGCTTCAAAGTTGGTGATGGCCGCTGCCTTTTTCAGGTATGCAAACGCCCGGACGATCTCAATAGGCATCCGGTTGGTATCGCGTGCAATGTTAAAATTTTCGATAGAGCGCTGCGTTTGCGCTCCCCAATACACATGAGCTGGTACCTGAACCTTGCCCATGGTGTCTTTTTCAATACGAAAGTCCATGCGTTGAGTGGTTGAGTTTGTCAGAGGAGGCTATTATTGGGTATATATCCGTGTTCCTGACGTCTTGGTTGCCTTCCTCCCCGCAAAGATAAAATTTGAATAGGTGCTGATTTAGAATCGTCCGCTATTTAGTTCTGTTTCAATTTGAGCCAGCTGGTTTTCGAGTGCACGTAGTGCCACCTTATAATGATCCAGGGTGGATTGATTCAGCATACGAACTTGCCAGAGCATTTGCTGAAATGGTCGATCCTGTAGAATTTTCTGCACCTCTGCAGGCGTAAGTTCCGTGGATCCGAGCGGTAAATGGTGTACCAGATAAGGCAGTAACATGCCATTGTAAACCTCGTTAAGATGTGATTCTGAGGTTAGAATGGCCTCATATTCTACATCATAAAGCTTGGTGATGCCCAGACGTAATGAATCGTTGGTAATGGTTTCGAGTCCACGGGACTTGAGGGTTTCGTAAGCGGCAGTATTTGCCAACAGAAAAGAGTACCCGACCAGATCGGTCACCCGCCGGGCCAGGCTGTCGCGTGGAATTTGGGTTCGGCCGAGGTAATCCAACAAAGTAGCAATGGTATACACCCGGTAATTATAGCCGTTGATGGTTTCCAGCAAGTCTTTTCGATCCTGCAACAGGCCTACCTTGATTTCGTGCAATGTTTTTTGTTCAATAACACGTTTTTTACGTTGCTCGTCCAGATTATTGATCCACAATGCCAGCAGGATTCCGAGTGTGGTAAATCCGATTTTCTCAGCCGGAGACTTCAGCTTTTTCAACTGCGTCCACACTTGCCAGGGAGGCGATTTCTTCATTTTGGATTTCATGGGCTAAAGATGCGGAAAATTGCGTGGAGCGAAACCGTAGAATAACGTAATTTTGACCCATCTCTTCCCAGCGCAGAGCCAATTACAAAGCACCCGCCCATGATCCGTATTTTTATTGCCGACGACCATGTTATGTTTGCCGAAGGGGTAGAGAGCCTGTTGGTAGGAGAGTCTGATTTTGCGCTGGTGGGGAAGGCAACAACGGCCGCCGAAACCTTGCGCATGGTAAAACATGATGTTCCTGATGTACTCCTGCTCGACATCAATTTGCCAGATCAATCCGGACTCGAAGTCTGCAAACAGCTCCGGGAAGAGATGCCTGATTTAAAAATTTTGGTGCTATCCATGGTGAGTGAAGAAAGCTATATTTCTGCCATGTTAGGGCTCGGAGCTCAGGGATATGTACTTAAAATCACCGGTAAAGCCGAGCTCTGTCATGCCATACGCACCCTTACCACCAATAAAACCTATTTCAGCAAAGAAGTTACGGACATTGTTATGCGCGGGCTCATGCACCAGCGCACAGGCGCCAATGCCCCCAAGGAACCACCAAAGATCAGCAGACGCGAAAAAGAAGTTTTGCATCTGATCATGGACGAACGTACTACTCCGGAAATTGCTTCCCAGCTTTTTCTCTCAGAAAAAACCGTAGAAAGTCACAGAGCCGCTTTACTCGCCAAACTCGGCGCCCGCAACACCGCCGGCCTTGTAAAAGCAGCCCTTCAATGGAAATTACTGGAAGAGTAGTGTGGTTTGAGAGCCTGAGTGCCTGAGTGTGGGAGTTGGCGTTGCTTTGGAGGACTCATTCCACCGTTAAAGTGGAGGGCTCAAAAAGTATCCACCAGTTCCAATGAATGGTTCACTAAACTTAAATACCCAGCCGAACGCCAACTCAAACACTCCAACACCCAAACACTCCCATGCGCGACCTCAAATATATTGCTGCTTATCTGGTACCGGCCAGCGCTATGGCTGGGTTGTACCTTCAGGGAAACTGGTCGTGGTTCACCCTGGCACTGGTATTTGGCATTTTGCCGGTGGTGGAATTATTTACCCCTCAATCCACGCAGAACGTGGCCGAAAGTGAAGAAGCAGACCGTTCCAAACGCCTGTTATTTGATGTATTACTATATCTAAATGCACCATTATTGTTTGTCATAACAGGTTGGTATTTATGGGTAATAGCGTTTCAAAGTCCTTCCTTGATGGAAATCTTCGGACTGACGTTGGGAACCGGAATCGTAGTTGGCGCCAATGGTATCAATGTTGCGCATGAGCTCGGTCATCGAAGCCAAAAGGCAGAGCAATGGCTGGCCCAACTGATGTTGTTGCCTGCGCTTTACCAGCATTTTTTTGTCGAACACAATCGTGGTCATCATAAAAACGTAGCCACAGATGCCGATCCTGCTTCTGCAGTGAAGGGAGAATGGGTGTTTACATTCTGGTTCAGATCCATTTCCGGTGGCTGGGTAAATGCCTGGCGTCTGGAACAGGAACGTCTTGAAAAAACGGGTAAAAAAGTTGTTTCCGGGGAAAATGCGATGATCCGCTACACCCTTTTTCAAACCATCTGGCTGGCGGGCATTTTTATCCTCATGGATTGGAAAGGATTGATCGGCGCAATGGCTATTGCCCTGATTGGAGTTCTGTTACTGGAAACCGTAAACTACATTGAGCACTATGGTCTGCGCCGCACCACACTTGCTTCCGGCCGACCAGAGCCGGTTTCTCCGCAACATTCCTGGAACAGCGATCATGAGCTTGGACGCATCTTTCTGTATGAACTGACCCGCCACAGCGACCATCATTATAAGGCCACCAGGAAATATCAGATCCTCCGGCATATGGATGAAAGCCCTCAGTTGCCATTTGGATACCCTACCAGTATCGTTTTATCCTTACTGCCTCCGCTGTGGTTTAGGGTGATGGATAAAAAATTGGTTTGAACAGAATAGCCTAAAGCCCCCATTGCAACAAGTCTATTTTTGTTAAAAACCGTCATTTAGTAAAATTAGCCACCTGAATACAAGGCCGTCCGAATTCTTTTCACGAATTTTGGCGGTTCTAACACAATCATGTTTTTACTGTTAACCTAACTCATTTTTCTCATGGCAAAAACAATGACTTTTAAAAGTCTGTTTGCGTTGCTTCTGCTCGCGTTCAGCTTTCAGGTTACCATCGCCCAGACGCCATTCTGGACTGAAACCTTTTCTGACCAGACAACCGCAGTGGAAAACTGGCTTTCTGGCGGCACCAACCAGGGTGCCAACAACCTGAGCTGGGAATGGACCGACGATCTGGATGCCGGCGCATGGAATGGCCCGACCACCGGTATTCCAACCGGCGAAACCGGCTATTTCTGGTTTGACTCTGACGGCAACGGCGCCGGTCTGCACGATGTAACCCTCACCGGCGTTGGCAACCCTGCCAGCTGCACCGGCAAGTCTAATGTACACTTTCGCTTTTACACTTACCTGCGTACTTTCAGCGGTGCTGACGTAGCTCGTATTGGTATCAGCACGGATGGCGTTAACTTCACGTATCGCAACATACCTGAGTTTGACAACCTGATTGCTGAAACACCAACCGTTTTCCAGTTCTACCAAGGCTATATCGATATTGCAGTTCCAGAAGCTGACGGCAAACCTTTTGTTTGGGTTCAGTTCCGTTGGGAAGGCGACTTTGAGTACTACTGGAAGGTAGACGACCTGGAAATGTACGAGTTTACCCCACCGGTAAACGATGTAACGGTTCAGGTAAACGCCTCGCTGATTACGGTAAATCCAGCTGGTATGTGGATCATCGGATCCATGACCAACAATACGCCTGCTCCGATGACCAATGCCGGTGGCGGCGTATGGTCTTTCACGACTCCGTTGGCAGCTGGTGATTACCAGTACCGTTTTATCAACGGTCCAAACCCGGCCAATGCTGAAGATGGACTTCCGCTTGAAGCTTGTGGCGTAGCAAGCCCGTTTGGCGGGTTCAACCGTATTGTTACCGTTGGAGACGAAGCCATTACGCTTCCTGCTGTATGCTTTAACTCCTGCGACCCTTGTGTGCTTCCATGCCCCCTGAATCCGAACAAGATTGTTTGTGACAACATGGAATCTTATGCTACCACACAGCGTATTGTCCAGCAAAACGTAGCTCAGAATGGTGCTGCCAACAGCTGGTGGACAACCTGGAGCGGCGGCGGTTTCGGCGGTGCTGAAGACGGTATCGTTAGCACCGAACAGGCCAGCTCAGGAACTAAATCCATGAAAATCCTGACCACAGCTCCAGCTGGCGGCCCACAGGACGTAGTATTGAAACTCGGCAACAAAACCACCGGCCGCTACGAACTAAAGTGGAAATACTTTGTACCAGTAGGCAAGCAGGCTTACTACAACATTCAAAATGTGGTGCCAATCGGTCAAGGCGCATGGAATCTTGATGCTTTCTTCCAGGCGAACAACGCTGGTGTTGTGCGGATCGGTGCAGGTCCAATCCTCGCTGAGTTCACCTATCCTAACGGAGAATGGTTTGAAGTACGCCACATCATTGACCTCGACAACAACCTGCTTACCATGTGGGTAGACGGTCAGTATGTGATCAAAATGGCTTACCCGAACAACCTCGGTGGTATTGACTTCTACGGTATAGACAACAACCACACGAACTACGTTGACGACATTGAGTATATCCAGCTTCCTGCGCTTACTTTCAATGTAGACTTCTGCGCTAACGCGGTAGATCTCAGCCTTTATTTTGGTCAGAATGTAGCACAAACTACACCTGTTCAGGACAACTCCAACATCACCACATCTGCTTCCGACCCGGCAGTAACCTGCTGGGGCGAAGACGTAGCTGGTAACGATGATGTTGTGAACACCTCCATGTGGTACACTTTCACTGGCGACGGCGAGACATACCATATTGAAACGGTTCCTTGTACGGCCGATCCTTACATCGGTACATTACAAGATGATCCAGGCGACACCCAGATGTTGATTTATGCAGGTGATGACTGTGACGATCTGACCGAAGTTGCTTGTAACGACGACCTGAACTTCGCTCTGTTCCAGGACTGGCGTTCAGGTGTAGATCTCGAAACTGTAAATGGCCAGAACTACTATATGCTGATCGACGCATTCCAGTTCCAGAATGTAGTGGCTGAAGGTCAATTCTGTATCGAGATTACCAAAGTGCCAAGCGTTCCTTGTGCAGATGGTGCAGTAGGTTCTTATGATGTGAGCAGCAATTTCCTTTGCTTCGAAGCTAACCTGGCCGATCTGATCAACATCGACGCAGCCAGTTTCGTACTGCCTAATGAAGGTGCTATCAATGGTATGGCTTGGGCGATTACGTCTGCTCCTTGTGATCCAAACGTACTTCCTACTGAAAACGATATCCTCGTAGGTAGCACCGGCTTCCTGGCAGACCCATTCGTAGTAGGCTACCCTAACACCGGCAACCCGTTCCCATTCAACATTTACTACATCACTCCAATTGTTGTAGGTAATGGTATTGATGGCAACCCGGCTACAGTGGGCGCAAACCTGTTCGAACTGGATGCATCTGAAGCTTGCTTCTTCATCGGTCAGTCTACTCCGATGGTATTCCTTCCGCTTACAGATGACATCACGGTTACTGCTGTTGCTGGCGCTGGCTCTGTGAACGCAACTCCTTCCGGTGGTATCGCCGATATTATTGGCGACCCGATCTCCTACAGCTACCTGTGGAGCAACGGTGCTACTACACAAGACCTGAGCGGTGTTCCTACTGGCACGTATACTGTAACCGTTTCTGACGATTGTTCTTTGTCTGGAACAGCTTCTGCTACGGTAACTGTTAGTGGTACAGAAGATCCTGCATCTATTACGTCCTTCATCGTTAGCCCGAACCCAACTTCTGGTATCGTTACCATGAACCTGGCTTTGGCTACGGCTGCTGAATTACGTATTGAAATCGTAAACACCCTGGGCCAGACCCTGCAAACGATCAACGCCGGCAAAATGAGCAACATCAGCCAAAACGTTGACCTGAGCAATATGTCTCAAGGCGCTTACTTCCTGCGTGTAACGGTAGATGGTGAAACTGCTATCCGCCGTGTAGTATTGCAGAAATAAACGGAAATAGAAACCGTTTGACACATAACGCAAGCGCCACTCCGGAAACGGGGTGGCGCTTGTTTTATTTAAGTTGGACTGCGATGCAGTCTGCATATGGCAATCTCCATCGGGGATGGCACAAGTAATCAAACCAGTTTCATACCTGCCACCATTTCATGGTGAACCAGCAATTTGAGAAGTCTACTTTCTACGCTTAATCCTTTGGTAAATATTTGGCAGGTATCCATTTTTCACCTGGTTTAGATTTCATCATTCTCTTTTTTGAGAAGCCTCCGAAGCAGATCATGTCTTCTCCTTCTTCTATCGATTCAAATGCCACAAATTGAACTTCATCGTCTTTGATCTGAAATTCAAGATAATTCCTAAATAGGCATCGCATACAAGAGTTATCTGCGCAAGAATTTACCCAGGCATATATCCCTAACCAGTAGCGATCCTTTTCAATAGCTGGATAAAGTGGGGTAAATTGAAAAGCCAATGCATAATCAAACTCAAAATCAGTAGTATCTACAGCCAACTGGTAAGCTGCAAATCGCTTGTCAGCCGGGCTTATTTTAAAAGGTTTGTATTTTCCCCCAGGTATTATCTTACAGGAATACATCGGGTTGGTGAAATATTGTTTGCCATTTGCCATAGTAATGGGTCTGTCCCGAACAACCGGATCTACCTTTATTCTATGTGGGCCAAGATCTATTGGTAACATTCGTTCATAATTTTCAAGGCAGTAAAGCATCGCCTGGAGTGTATACTCATTGTTTAAAGTAGTCTGCGAAGACTTTGGGATTCGGCAAGAACTCAAAACAAAAAAAAGACTGAACAGAAAAAAAGTCCATTTCATATAGAAGTATTTATGAGCGGGAAGCCCTTCGGATGCTTCCCGCTCTTAGGTTTGAGTTTAGAATGTTGGGGGGATTAGCTGACTAAAACTATCATTTTTCACTCATTTTCAATTACATAGCATTGACCATGCGTTTCAAAATGAAAAAATCTCTCACTTCCACCCACTTCAGAAAATACCCAATAATCTCTTATTGACAATTTGGTATTTCATCGTCTAGGTCGATGACTGGAAGATTGAGATGATTAGTGATTGAAGAAGCATTTTGAACATCAATTGAATAAGTTGTATTGCAGTTTTTCATGTTAGCTTCAAAATTCGTCCGAACAAATCTAGCCATATTCAGTTTTGCCTTGGCGTTGATTTCTGTTTGCGGAGTACCCGATGGCAAAGAACTAATCCACTGTTGTACTTGCATAACAGCACTATTTATTGCATTTGCCAATGCCGTTGGGCATGAATTTAAACAATTTCCGTTGGAACTTCCAGCATAAGCTTCAAACCTAAGATAGCCAAAATTAACGGTTATAGGATCTGCTCCATTTCTGCTAAATTGGAAATAGGAGTCTCTGAAAAACATCCCGGCAGCCGGATAATTATTTACCTCATTTACGAATGTTTTAAAATTCATAATATCAGCACAAATAGGGTTTGCAACTGAAACTGGATCATTGTTTGGAGGAGGAGGGATTTGGCCAGCAGTATCAATGATGTCTTTTATACTAACAACGGCTGATTCTTGATTTGGGCTTGTTGCAAGATACTCAAGGAAAAGTCCAATTATGTAGGAATTATTCGCCAGCCAATCCAGCTGCACATTGTTGAACTGACAGACTTCGTTCAGTTGACGCAGTTTTTCGGCTTGTTCAATACTCAGACCTGGAGGCAGTTCGCCTCCACCCTGAATGAACAAATGGACCGGCATATTGGTAAAATAAATAAAATACCAGTGCGTATTAGTAAATGGCGGTGGTGTGCCTGTTCCTCCTCCGGTTCCCGTCCCTGTGCCACCGCCAGTTCCCGTTCCACTGCCGCCACCTGTCCCCGTTCCGGTACCTCCTCCGCCGCCGCTGGTGCCACCACCTGTATTTGAATCCCATGGATCATTGACACAATCTTCGCTTTCAATGACAACAGTTTCTACACAATCATCAAATGTAATAAGACATGGTTCATAAATGATTTCGAACACTGGAAAACAGTTTCCATCATCTCTATCTTCGGAAGGGCTTAGTTGCCCTTGACGCAATATAGATTTTACGCCGCCAACCGGGGCGCCATTAACCACTCTAACGCCACCCTTAAAATGGAAACCAATATCAAATAAAGCGTAAATACCTGAAAAATTGTTGAAGTTAATCTCTTGACTGCTTGAATAGAAATAGCTGGAGTCCGCGATGAACAGCATAATTTCTACATTAAGGGTATCGCCTCCCAAATTACTCACCAGCAGTCGAAGTCCGGTTCGGCCATCATTAACGGCAACAAAAGTGGAATCTTGTAAAGGTGCAACCACAATTTGTCTGCCGGACATGGAGTTGCTCAGATAGGCATTGCTCCAATCAGGTACAACAGGCAGGTTAAATATTCTGGTGGAATCATTGCCAAGCGACTGCTGATCGGAGCTGTATTTCAGTAGCTCAAAAAAAGTTTTAGCCTGCTCAATACTAATGAAGTGATTCTCTGAAGGAGCTGTAGACGAAAAATAATTAAGGTTATCGGTTACGTCTTTTTTGCAGGAAAAAAAGATGCCTGAGAAAATGGCAACAAACATTAGGGGCCACGATGTGACCGAAACGAATTTACACATAAAAATGATGCTGTTTTGACGGTTTTCAGTTGTCCTTGCCTCGCGCGCCGGTGGGGATTTCCGTTGCCGTCGGGTTATTAAAAAAGTTTATCAAGGCAAATATAGCGACGCGAATCAAAATTAGGCAAATTTGCCTATATTATTTTTCCCCATCAGGCGGAATCTCGTCCTGTGAAATACAGCATACACAAGGCCGGGTTGAAAGCATTTGGAAAACACCTGAGGGCGTTGCGTAAAGCAAAGGGCTTCTCCCAGGAGCAATTAGCCTGGAAAGCCGATTCTGAGCTCAGTCAGATCAGCAGAATGGAGCGGGGCATCATCAACGCAGGCTTAAGCCAACTTTTCAAAATAGCCGAAGCCCTGGACATTCACCCCCGGGACTTGTTTGATTTCGAGTTGGAAGAGGAGCAGTAGGATTGTATTTTTGCTCCATCATTATGGACTTCAAAATATCTTCCCAATACGTACCTACCGGCGACCAGCCCCAGGCCATTGAACAATTAGTCAACGGTGTGACGCAAGGTGATCAGGCGCAGGTATTGCTCGGTGTAACCGGCTCAGGCAAAACCTTTACCATGGCCAATGTGATTGCCCGCCTGAACCGCCCTACCCTGGTACTTACCCACAACAAAACCCTCACCGCCCAACTCTATGGTGAGCTCCAGAGCTTCTTCCCTGACAATGCCGTAGAGTACTTCGTATCCTACTACGATTATTACCAACCGGAAGCCTACCTGTCGGTTACCGACACCTATATTGAGAAGGATCTGCAGATAAACGAGCTGGTAGACAAACTCCGGCTGCGCGCTACCAGCACGCTATTATCCGGCAGGAGGGATATCATCATTGTCGCTTCGGTTTCCTGTATCTATGGCATGGGTAATCCGGATGATTTCAAAACCGGAATCATACGTTTAACCAAGGGCATGAAATACGCCAAGACGCAGTTTCTATATGCCTTAACGGACAGCCTGTATTCCAGAACGGAAACTGATTTTTCCCGGGGCACCTTCCGGGTGCGAGGAGACACCGTAGATATCCATTTGCCTTATGCTGATACCGGGTATCGTATCCTGTTTTTTGGAGATGAGATTGAAGCCATAGAAGTACTCGAAATCACCTCCGGGCGACGTATAGAGGCTGTGGAGGCGGCGGCTATCTTTCCTGCAAATCTTTATGTGGCGCCTAAAGACAGGTTGACCCAGATCATCCATGAGATCCAGGATGAAATGTCGGCCCAGGAAAAGTACCTCATTTCGGAAGGCAAATCTTTGGAGGCCCGACGAATCCGGGAGCGCACCAGTTTTGACCTGGAAATGATTCGGGAACTGGGCTACTGCTCTGGTATTGAGAACTATTCCCGCTTTTTTGACCGGAGGAAACCTGGCACCCGGCCTTTCTGTTTGCTGGATTATTTTCCGGACGACTACCTGATGATCGTTGATGAAAGCCACGTAACCATTCCACAGGTTCGGGGCATGTGGGGCGGCGACCGTGCCCGGAAACAATCCCTGGTTAATTTTGGTTTCCGGCTGCCATCTGCTATGGATAACCGTCCGCTCAATTTTGACGAATTTGAAGGACTGATCAATCAGGTCATTTTTGTGAGCGCCACACCGGCGGATTATGAGCTGGAAAAAACGGAAGGTGTAGTGGTGGAACAATTGGTTCGGCCTACAGGTCTGTTGGATCCGCCCATTGATGTACGTCCTTCATTAAATCAGATTGACGACCTGGTGGAAGAAATTCAGAAACGCGTGGATGCAGGCGAACGCGCTTTGGTGACCACACTTACCAAGCGCATGGCGGAAGAACTTGCCAATTATTTTGCTAAAATAGGCATCCGATGTCGGTACATCCACTCGGAGGTAGAAACCCTGGAAAGGGTGGAAATACTTCGGGATCTGCGTTTGGGCGAATTTGATGTATTGATTGGGGTGAACCTTCTCCGGGAAGGCCTGGACTTGCCTGAAGTTTCTCTGGTAGCCATCCTGGATGCCGATAAAGAGGGATTCCTGCGTAATGCGCGCTCCCTCACTCAAACGGCGGGCCGGGCAGCCCGAAACTCCAATGGACTGGTCATCTTCTATGCCGACAAGGTAACGGATGCCATGCGCCATACCATTGACGAGACTAACCGCAGAAGAAGTATCCAGATTGCCTACAATGAAGCACGCGGAATTACTCCTACGACTGTGACCAAAACCCGGGAACAAATTTTGGCAACCAAGAGCATTTTGGACATCCGTGGTGTAGAGGCCCCCAAATATTATGTGGAAAAGGATGACCTCAGTCTGGCTGCTGAGCCTGTTGTAGCCATGGCCAACCGAGGTCAGCTGGAAAAAATGGTCGCTGAATCAGAAAAGAAAATGAAAGCTGCTGCCAAAGACCTTGACTTCATCAGCGCAGCCCAATATCGGGACGAGATGAACGCGCTCAAAAAGCAGCTTGGAGAACGGTATGGCTGGCATGAGGGTTAATTCCCTATACTATCCTTTGGTTTCACTCGGGGAATCACTTCTCCCCGAAGATAAACGATCTGACGGCCATTTGGGCGCGAGTTATCGTAAAAAACAATACCTGGTGTACTTAGCCCGATCTTGCCGCGGGTATCGAACTCTACACGGATAGCCACCGTTTCGCCAGGCATGACCGGGAAGGCCGGGCGGCGTAACACGGTACAATCACAGGATGCCTTTGCATCGCGTATTTGGTATGGTCGACTCCCTGTATTCGTTATCAGGAAAGAATCAATAATGATTTCCCCTGCTTCAACCTTACCCAACTGGAGGGTATCCTGTTTAATCCGTACGGTTGTACGGTCTTCGGGAGATTCCTGTTTCTTCAGCAATTGAAGTTTGATAAATTGCAAGGCGCGTTCCTGCTTGTCTTTATCGAGTTGCAGGTAAGATTGAGCTACCTCACGATCCAGGCTGGAGCCCTGGTAGCGCATATATTCCAGGAGTTGAAGTTTTTGTTCCACTGTAAGCGTATCCAGATATGGCCGCATTTCGCCAATGGATTGCGCCTGCAAGGCATTTCCTACAGCGAGCAAAAGAATCAGAACGCCAAACCAGTTTTTCCAAAGTGATTTCATAGGGCAAAGGTATGGGCAAAGATATGAATAGGCAATGGCACGGAAACGCCAAGAGGGTGTAGTATTCACTGCAAAGGTGGAGAGGGCTGTAATTTTGAACTGAATTCCTTGAGTAAAACCAATTTGCTTCAGAAGCGGAATTGAGAATTATTTTCGGATTTAAGGCTATAGTATCAGCGTGTGGTGAAATGTCGCAAACTGTCCTTTTTTGATGCGCGCAAAGTGTTACTTTTGTAACACTTTTCCTCAAACCGACAACCATGAACACAAATTTTCTGCCCCCCCCCCCCGAATACAGCCGCGATTTTTAGTCCTTCGCGCTCCGCCTATCCTGGTGCTTTTTTTGGCGATACATGACTCAATTCCGCAAAAAGTAAGTTCAGTTGCTTATTGTTTGCCCCTTTTTTCGACTCATTTTATCCACTCAAAAACACCTAAGCCTTACCATGAAAGCCATTGACATCCTCCACCGTTTAGAACAAATGGACCAACTCATACGCCTCAAAGCCACTGGAAGCCCCAGAGAGTTTGCCTCCAGACTCGGCATATCACAGTCCATGATGTACAACTACCTCGATTTGCTACGCACAATCGGCGGCCCAGTTCAATACAACAAAGTAGCCACCTCCTATGAATACGAGCATCCGGTGGCGCTGCAATTAGGGTACACGAAAAAGTGAGAAAGATTTTTGTTCGTTCCAGTTTTATTGGAGTGTTGGGTTGGAGTTTTGCTATCAGTTGCAACTGTGGGCATTACCCGAAACCACTTCAAAAGAAGTAGGGCGCGTTTGCCGAAAAGCGAGAAGAGTAGGCATTCAAACTCACATCATTCGAACAACATGAAAAAAGTGTTTTTGCTCTTGGCCTTTGCTTTTAGCGCATCAGTTCTAAGTGCCAGCAATGTTGATCCAATTAACCAACAGGTAATGAATTCGGGGTTGGAAAACCCCACCTATAAATCAACATCCTCACCAGAGAACCAATGTACTTTGTGTACTAATTGCACTGATACCTATTATTTTTGTACCTCGGCGAGTACTTGTGAACTAGCTGCACTACAATTAATACTAATATGGGAAATATTGCATTGCGATGGATCAGAGGGAGCGGGATATTGATTGGCGACCAATCAGTTTGCTTCTGCCGGGATGGAGAGTGTCAAACTTCTCCATCCCGGAAAGACTTATTATATAATAAAAATTTTTATATGCAAAATTTTGCCTTTTTATTTCTGCTCATTGGCTTGTCCTCATCTAAAATCCAATCCCAAAAATTAGTGTTACCTATAGGTGATACAATTCCCATTGGCAAGGTTATCTATTCTCATCAAGTCTACTTGAGCGAAGTTTCGAGCAAGAATGGGATTGCGGTTTTACTTTTTAATAACAATAGATCTTTATACCGTCATCTTGGACCTCCTGATGAAAAAGGCGACTTTTACCCCGACCCAAATGGCTTATTAATCAGGACGGTAGGAGGAGACAAGCAAGGAGCACCCATTTACAAAATGCATAAAGAACAAAAGATACTTTACCGTGATGCTTGTGTTGGAGAAAAAGGGCGATGTATAGTATCTGACACTTTAGGGCATATCATGTGGGTTATGCACCCAGAACATAAACGTTTTGGGCATTATGATTGCCGCAGAGCCACTGGCATATTTCATGGCCGTGAATACGAAGTTTGGTACACTTTGGACATTCCCATTCCAAGTGGTCCATTCAAATTGGGTGGGTTACCTGGACTTATTTTGGAAGCTCGAACACTAGATGGCACGGCTGAGTTTTCCTTTGTTTCTATCGAAATTTCCAATAATATTCAGGACAAGATAAAGCCACCTTATGGAAAAGATTCTGGAATGAATTATGATCAATATCAGAAAGCAATGTGGGACTTTATGTTAAATAAAATATACGAGTTAAGAGCCAAAGGAATTGATATTTCTGTTAATAAAGACCCGAATGCTTTAGAATTGTGGATTTCAGAAAAATAAATCGTCTTATCCTCAAATCAAGAGAATTTAATGATAAATCCTATATCATTCAATTTTGTTTTTTTTTGTCTGCTACTGCCGTGTTGAACGGTCAAAATATCACTGGGCATGTCCAAGACTCGCTAAGTGTTCCTATTTCATTTGCCAGTGTAGTAGCTACAAGCTGCCAGAACGATCAAGTATTGGCTTTCACGAATACTGACGAAAAGGGTATGTTTCAACTAAGGGTAGTAAAGGCTGATTGCGACAGCTTCACCCTCACCGCTCGGAGTATCGGTTATCGTAGCATGTCATTTCGTTTAGCCATGGGTGCTCCGTCTATGGAGCGAGATTTTGTTTTGGCCAGAACAGTGCTTGAAGAAGTAATGGTTCGCGGCAAAACACCCCCTGTTATTGCTCGAAACGACACCACGGAATACAATGTGGCTTCTTTTTCAGACAGCACCGAAGCCTCTGTGGAGGATCTACTCAAAAAAATCCCAGGGGTTCGCGTGGCCGAAAACGGCCTCATCACTTACAATGGCAAAACCGTGGAGCGCGTGATGATTGAAGGTGACGACCTTTTCAGTCAAAACTACACGCTTGCCACCCGCAATATCCGCGCCGACTTGATCTCCAAGGTGCAGGTCATTGACCGTTTTCAGGAAAACCCGCTGATGAAGGGCATCCAAGAATCCGACCGCATGGTGATGAACCTGAAAATAAAACCAGAACGAAAGCGGGCACTCTCCGGAAGTGCAGAATTGGGCAGTGGATACGGAGCTGAATGGAAAGGACGAGCACGAACAAACCTCTTTTCGCTAAGTCGCAAGGACAAAATATACCTCATCGGCAACGCCAACAATAGCGGCGACAACGTACTTTCAGATGTAGAATGGACGGCAAGTGGTGGTTTTCAAGGTTTTGGTAAACAGCAGACCCTTCAATCCAACCCTCTCCAGGTGCGAAGCGTACTCCCAAATGAGCCGCTTGACAATGCAGGCCTGCCAGCTATTCACACCCAAGCCAATCAGAGTGGACTGTTGTATTTAGGTTTTGTGCTACCAAGTTCGCCGACCTTCAAAACAAAAATATCGGGATGGGCAGGAGACGTCGGATTGAAGCAAGAGTCGGGCAACTCAACCCACTACCTTCTTGGTTCTGACACGATAGATATTTCTGAAAAAAGGTTTGTCAAAAAAAGGAGCAAAACTTACAACGTACAGATAGAATCTGAATATTTCCCAGCGAACAAAAAACAAGCATTTCGGGGGTTCGTCAAAGGAGGTAGTAAACCTATCCAATACGGTTTCGACCTGCTACGAAGCCAAACTGGCAGCGAAGATTTCCAGATATTTAGCCAATCACACCAACGCGCCTTTGATATTTTTGGCTCTTTCGAGTACACCTTAAAACAGCGCGAATCGGCTGTGTTTCAAATTGTCAGCAAAACCGCATGGCATCAGGGGCGTTATGAGTTGCTGCCCCAATACGATTGGTACGCCTCATTTTTTGGAATAGATTCTTCGTTCAATCAATTGCATCAAACCGCCCGACAAAATCAGGGCGAAAGTCTTTTTATGGGCCGTTGGCTTGCCCACCAGAATTCGATTCAATGGCTGGTTGAGGCTGGTCTGGATTGGAATTGGGGTCAATTAGAATCCGATGTTGCCCTGACAAACAAATCGGGAGAACAATGGAAACCTGGTGTGGAATATCAAAACAATGCCTTTCTTCAAACACCTCAATACTTCACAAATATTTCCGCCACACGCAATTTCAGGTTGTTTTCGATACGAATACGACTGGGCACAGCTTACCGTCCAATACGTTTTGAATCTGCGGAGTCCTTCCCAATCACACACAATCGTTGGACAGCCGAGCCTCGATTGGATATGCGCTACAATCTTAGAGAACACGCAACGCTTAGTAGTTATTATGGATTCCAACAGGAGGTGCCTGACATCGCAGATCTGCGCCCGGCAATCGTTTTTTCAAATTACCAATTAACCTCACGAGGCTTGCCGAACGTAGCACTTATGCCCGGCCACCAAGCCGGCATGCATTACCGCTACAACAACCGGCTTCGTCAATTTGCTTGGAACATCGGCGGTAACATGGCTCACAACCAAAACCAATTTGGCACACAATATCAAATCAGACCATTCCTCACAATACAAGAAAAGTTCAGGCCAGTGAACAGGCTGGCATATTCGCTTATTGGAGGGGGAGACCGCTATATTCGCAGGATTCGGTCTCGTTTTGAAGTAGGTTTTGGATTGAGTTTTTTAAAAGAAGAAGCCAAACTTAACAGCGAAACGCCAACCAAATTAAGTCAAAACCTATATTCGGTCAATCTTGGCTACGGCACAGCTTTCGATACTTGGGTAAACGTGGTACTGTCCAGCCGCGCAGCACAAATTGTTGGCCATAATGATACAGGAGGCCCTAATATGCGCGCTACTAACTGGTTTTCAACCGCACAGATAAATATAAGACCCAGCAAGGTTTTTGATTTTAAAATATACCTCCATCAAGTGGCCAACCGTGCAGGGGCAAATCCCTACAAGATTGCATACGCTTCAGATTGCGTGGCTTATCTACGATTGAATAAGTGGCGTAGCACGGTAGAGTTTTCTGCAGTAAACCTTTTACGGGCCAAGCAGTATGAGCAGGTGTTAGCAGATGCTTTTTCTCAAAGCACATCTCGTGTAATTGCTGTACAGCGGTTTTTCCTTTTGAGTTGGGAATTGAGTTTTTGACCTTCCCCCTCCTTCAATCCTTTAGCATAAAAAAAGGCACCCCGGATGGGATGCCTTTACAAGTGCGGAAAGCGGGAGTCGAACCCGCACACCCTCACGGGCGCACGCCCCTGAAACGTGTGCGTCTACCAATTCCGCCATTTCCGCTCAGGGTATCTCCAAAGAGGACGCAAAGGTAAACTGCGTTTATCTTTTGAGCAACCTAATTTTAAATCCTGGGTAAAAAATTTTTCTGATCGTCTGTTGCCGTACAGCGAATGCGTGGATAAAACAAGTAGATTTCACGAGGTTCATTTTAAGAAAACGGCGGCTTTTTCACAAGGAGCGGCGGCTTTTTTGATTTTATCGGCGGTTTTTTGATTTTTTTTCATGATTTGTAAAATTTCGTGGGTTTGCATTGGTTCAGTAAAAAAACAGAATTTATGCAAATAAAATCATGCTTTCATTGAAAATATCACAACACATATTGATATTTATTATGAATAATCAAACAAAAAATCACCGATTTTAACCCTGTTTACAGAGGCACATGCAACAGGTAATAGGAAAAAGCGTTCATATTTGCAGTACGATTGATGCGAAAAACATACCGCTCCTTTAAAAGAAGCTACCGTTAAATCGCCAATCCTTACCAAGCGCAGCACATCAACTGATTCAGGAAAACTCAGGTGTTGCCTTTTTGAAAAGGAAAATCAAAACAGACCCAAAAAATCACTTTTAAGTAAATCAGTGCAAAAGCGCACTGTCAAGATATAAAGTTCCATCAAGGAACAAAGACAACCGAAGGCGGGGGCCCTCCGGTCCTTTCAAATGAGAAAGGGCGGAGGGCTGTTTTTTTTTACGCCTCTCCCTTATATCACTCCGGCTCCTAATAGCACCGCTATCCCAATGATCATCACTGCAGTAATGGATTGAACTACAGCCATGGTAGTTTTTTTCAGGTATCTTGTACCAAGGTAAGCGCCGGCGAAAGCACTCAGTGTAGCCAGCAATAGCAGTGGCCACTGCTCAACAAGTCTTTCCGTTGAGAATCGGGCAAAGTATACAGGAAGCCGGGTTAGATCCACCATACATGCAATAAACACCCCGGTGGCCACAAAGGCTTCTTTGGACAGCCCGCTTTTCACCAAAAAAGCAGAACGAAGTGCCCCCTGATGACCACTCAATCCACCAAAAAAACCGCTTAATAATCCTCCAAAACTCAGGTATTGTTTTGCAAACTGTATATTCTTGAGTCGAGGCACCATTTCCATCAGTGCAAAGAAAATCATCAATACTGCGATGGCTATTTTGAGCGCTGTTACTTCAAAAATTTTTCCCTGAAAAGACCAGGTAGCCCAAACAGGTACCTTACTGAGGCCAGCCAGCAGCATTGCACCAACAAAGCCGCCAATTATAGAAGGAATGCCAAAACGAAGTACGTATGTTCTGGAAGCATTTTTACCCAGCAGAGTAAGTTTGAACAAATTATTCAACAGGTGAACGATACCAGTGAGCGCCACGGCAATATTTAGCGGAAAGAACAAGCCAAATACCGGCGTAAGAATGGTGCCAAGGCCAAAGCCGGAAAAAAGGGTAAGCAGGGAAGCAGTAAATGCGGCTAAAGCAACGATGAATTCCATGCGGTAAAATTAGGAATTTCGGAGGCTTTCTCTTAAGCAACTTTTATCGGAGAGGCGGAGAGACGCTGAGGTGTAAAGAATTGATCATCAAAGCCTTTTCGGCTCTATGCCTCTTCAGTAAAACTAATAATACGACTTCCTCAAGTCCTACACCTCTGCTTCCAGCAAATCGTTGTCTTGCGGATCCGGGTAGAACACCTCGACTTTTTCGGAGGTTAGCTTGCTGAGCGGCACAATGATGGCCCGATCCGGTGTTTGAAGGATCAATGAGGTACTGTCTATCAATACCACCTTGCCTTTTTCGCCCATAATACGCACCTCATCGCCCACGCGAACCTTGTTTTTATTGTAATACGTAGCCAGATAATTAGACACCAAATCTTTGGACGCCAGTCCATAACCAAATGCAAAGGCAAGAGCGCCGGCGCCGATAAGTACCACCAGGCTGGAGGAAATAAACTCCGTATTGATCTTAGCCTGTGCAAGGGCACTCACGGCAATGGTTACAAACAAAAAATAAAAAACAATGGATCCAATCATTTTAGCCGAGGCAATGCCCAGTGATTGGCAAAGGGTAACAACGGCTCCCTGGACCATATCAGCCAAAAACAAGCCCAACATGAAAATTACGGAAGCTGTTAGCAAAGACGGCAGGTAGTTCATCAGGTCTGTAAACAACTGCGTAATTGCACCCACACCCAAAGTTTCAGTAGCCGCAATGATAAAGGTAAGCATCATCATGTAGTACACGATTTTGGCGATAATGGCAGAAAGTTTTTCTTTCAACACACCGCTTCTTTGCACCATATCAATATCCTCCAGCATCTCCGCAATCCGGTCTACACCTACTTTGGCTAATACCTTGCTTAAGATTTTACCCACTGTTCGTGACACCAACCATCCAACCAAAAGGATGGTCATTGCTCCAATAAATTTTGGGAAAAACGCTGAAAACTGTGCTATCAGTTGTGCAACTGGCCCCGAAACTGGAAGTTGATCCATGAAGAAGAAGATTGTTGAGCAGAAAGATTAATTACGCTGGACTTGGCAATGTGGAAGAGGGCGGTGTACGCCAATCCATATTGGAGCGCGCTTGTCGGCGGCTTGCCTTTTTTAAACAGGGCAGCTCTTCACCACCTACCATTTGAACCACTACTTGCAATGCATTGGGCACAAATACTTCTATCACATTGCTGAACAAAGACAATGTGCCAACGTGTTGCGAAATACGGTCCTCCAGTTCAGGAGGAAGCATCGCTTCCCGTTCATCTTGCAATTTTTTCAAGCTATTGTTCATAGCCGGTTCGTTTTTTGCGCCGAGGTTTGACGCGGGTGAATGAATCGGTTTGGTATTATCCCCGGGCATGTGACCGGGGGGGAAAGTTTATATGGGTTTATGGGTTTATTCAATTGCTGATTGGCTCTTTGCCGTACATATCTTCATAGATGCTTTGAGCCCGAATCTTGGCACGCATGATCTGCATCTTGATGGCGCTTTCTGTTTTATCCAACACATCTCCAATCTCTTTGATCGACATATCATCGATGTATTTCATATTCAGGATGGCTTTGTCGCCCACTGGAAGTTTGTCCATGACTTTATCCAAGCGATTAGTCTCCATTTCCAAAATTACACTATCCGGAATATCTATTTCAGTTTCTTTACTGATACGACCAACATCCTCTGAAAAGATCAGGATATTCTTCTTTTTCTTCCGAATCAGATCTATACAATAATTATAGGTGATGGAATACACCCAGGTAGAAAAGGAAGACTGTTCTGTAAACTTCGACAAATTCAGCAATACCTTGATAAAAACGTCTTGCGTTGCATCTTTTGCCACCCCATGATCTGCAAGCATGGATATACATTTAGCAAATACCTTACCCGCGTACCGACGGTACAACTGGCTGAAATAACGAGCGTCCTGATCCCTTAAATAAAGGGCAATAAGTTGCGAATCAGATAACGCTGCGGAAGATGAAGTTTTTCTGGTAGCGACTGCGGTCACTGTCAGGCGGTTTAAACGGACGAGTCCGTGAAATAAAGTGCAAAGACACGAAAAAAAGCTAAGAAATTATTGGAATGGGCTCGTTTTTTCAAAACCATGTACTAGACGTTAAGAATCCGTTTACGTCACGCTGTTCGAAATATTCTCTGAAAATTTAACATTCGATCCTTGCGACTTAACCTGTTTGTAGTAAAGGGCACCTTATCTTCAGATATAAAACAATTATTGGTTAAACCACAGAGGCACTATGGACCTTAGGGGCTCATTATAACTCGTTGTTAAAGATGGATTGGCTCGCAAGTCCACCCTTCTATAAATTGTGTAACAATGTCATAATCCTGACAATACAGTTACGGCATTGAGAATATCTTTGCATGGTGATGCGATTCGTTTTCCTCATATTACTCCTTTGCGGGATCATTGGGCAGGCTACCATTCGAACAGCCTGGACGATCCAATATCAGATGAATCGCGCAGAATACTTAGCAAAGTGCGTTAATAAAGACAAACCCAAGCTGCATTGCAACGGCCAATGCGCCTTTATGAAAGAAATAGCGGCCAGGGAAAAATCGCAGGAGCCTCTGCTTCCGGAAAGTTTTCAACTAGTCAAAGACCTTCAGTTGTTTTTTGAACCTGTTGGGTTGCCTTATCTGACGCTTGAAATAACCGGTCGAAAAAACATTCCCTTGTCCGCTTCCTGGGCACTTCTGGAGTCTCCCTTACATGGCATTATAAAGCCTCCTGCCTGATCTGAAAGCCCTGTACACTCCTCCAGGTTCCTGACGACCGAAAGCACATAAACGCTGTGCATTTCGTTCATTTTTACCATAATTTCTTATGCGAACCCTGTTTCTAACAGCGGTGTTATGGGTATTTGCCTATAGCGCTTCTGCCTGTGATGCCTGTGGTTGCTCCATTGGTGGCAACTATTTTGGTATCCTGCCACAGTTTAACCGGCATTTCGTTGGCCTACGCTGGTCGGAACAAACATTCCGTTCTGCGCACAACCATTCCAATGCCCAAAACGGTCAGTTTAACACTCATGAACATTTCCGTACCATGGATGTGTTGGCTCGTTTTTACCCGCTGCGCCGACTGCAAATGATGGTGTTGGCGCCGTACCACGATTTTAGTCGTACCGAAGATAACCTCCTTAGCCGCACTCAAGGTATCGGAGACGTGTCGGTACTTGGAAATTTCATTTTGATCAATACTGGCGACAGCCTTGGAAGAAGCACTCAGCACACCCTAACCCTGGGTGGCGGCGTCAAAATACCTACCGGCCAGTATCGGTTAAGAACACCAGAAGGCAGACTGCTACACGCCAATCTTCAGCCGGGTTCGGGGAGCACAGATTTTATGATATCTGCAGCATATACCCTGCGCAGTGGAGCATGGGGAATAGCCACAGATGTTTTGGGGCGCATCAACACTGCCAATAAAAAAGATTATCGTTTTGGCAATCGTGTGAGCGGTTCGGCAAAGGCTTTTTATTGGAAGAAAGTGCGAAAATGCTCATTTCTGCCAAATATTGGGCTGTTTGCCGATCATTCAGCCCCGAATTTTGATCAGGGCGAACAAGCAGAAAGCACCGGAGGAAGCATGGTGCTTTCCACCTTTGGACTGGATGTCTATATAGGCAAAATTTCGGCTGGTTTCACCTTTCAACAACCTGTATACCAACACCTTGGTGAAGGCGCTATTCAAGCAAATTCCCGGTGGATGGCTACACTTAATTACATTTTCTAAACCATTTTTTTTACCATGAACAAGTTTTTCGTTTGGGCCATTGCCCTTTTCTTCGCAGTTTTAATCGTTCCCGCCTGTAAAGATGCTCGTGATGAAGAGATTACGGGATTTGGATCCGTAGAAATTGAATTTGACAACCAGGCAGCCGGGGATGCGCTCGTGTTGGGTAAATCCTACACCAATGAAGCCGGAGAAAGTCTCCAATTTTCATTGTTCAATTACTACATCAGCAATGTAGTATTGGTACAGGAAGACGGTACAAGATATGTTGTGCCTAAAGATTCCTGCTACTTCCTGTGCAAGCAGGACAATCCGGATTCTCGCGAGGTCAAGATCAACAATGTACCTGCCGGCAACTATACCAGTCTGGAATTTGTTATTGGAGTAGACAGTGCAAAATGCGTAAGCCCTGCATCTGAGCGGGTTGGAGTTCTGGATCCGGCTACAGGTGCGAGCGGACACTACTGGAGCTGGAACTCAGGGTATATCTTCATGAAAATGGAGGGAACTTCACCAGCGGCCGCCACTGCCGACAACAAGTTTCAGTACCACATTGGGTTGTTTGGCGGCTTGAACAGTCCTACCATTAACAACCTGAAAACCGTTAAGCTGAATGTTCCTGCAGAAGCTGCACGGGTACGCCAAGGCAAAGAAGCCCCGCATTTTCACTTGTTTGTTGATGCCCTGGAAGTATTCAAAAGCCCTACTGTGCTGAGTATTGCCGCTAATCCTGCGGTTCATGGCAATCCATTCTCTGCGAATATTGCAAACAATTATGCCGACATGTTCGTCATTGACCACGTACACAATCACTAAACAATCTAATATCATGCAACTCAAAGCAATGCTCTTCTCTCTGCTCTGCACCTTTATGGTAGCGGCCTGCCACGACCACAACCATGAAGACGATGTCGCGGCCCCCACTGTAAACATTCTTACCCCAACGGAAAATGAATCAGTTTCGGGCGAAGTACACGTAGAAATAACCGTCACAGATGAAAGCCTGCACGAAATGGAGGTAACCGTTACCAAAGATTCTGACGGATCAGTTCTTTATTCGGATAAGCCCTCCGTGCACGACAAAACGGAGTATGACTTTCATAAGCATTTCACCCCAGCTGTAGCAGATGAAACACCTGTAACCCTGACCGTTATTGTGGAAGATCACAGTGATCGCAAAACAACAAAAACAGTAAAGTTTAAGGTAAAACCGTAAACTGAGTGGTACTGTAAGAGTAAAAAAGCGAAATGAACGACGGTACAATGCTGTAAGGCATGCCATTATTCAGCGTACCGTCGTACTTTCGTTTATCATTCTATATTTTTAACAACATGAAACAATTCCGTTTTTTCACGGCTGCCTGCTGTGCGATACTTCTGGTAGTTGCTTGCCAGCAAAATACCCCCAATACCTCTACTGCAACGGCTGCCGGTCCGGACTTGCCCTGGGCTACCGAACTCGATCTGGTGTGTGAAATGAAGGTGGATAAAACCGTAGAGGATACGGTACATTTCAAGGGCAAAGTATATGGATTTTGTAATACAGGGTGCAAGGAGACTTTCCTTGAAAACCCCGGTAAATACGGGGCGCACTAAAGTGAGACGCTCACTAACTAAAAAAATCACCCACCTATGGTACGCTCACTCCTCCTCTTGTTCTGTTTCTTTCTGACTCTTTTTACGAAGGCTCAGCGCTTCGACTCACTGGAAGAACTCGCGGATCAGGAAAAACAAGCCTGGATAAGGTCTATTCAACCCGTACAGGATAGAGATTTTCAGCAAAGTGCCGATAACCGCAGCGATATACGGTATTGCCGCTTACACTGGACTGTGGACCCGGCGGTTAGGTATATCAAAGGAGAAGTGATGACGGTATTTGAACCAACTGAACTGGTGAATAGCCTGGATTTCGATTTTTCCGAGGCATTGAGCATGGATAGTGTGTTGTTTCATGGTCAAAAGTTGACCTTTCTGCGGGTCGGAAATATTCTTACCGTACAGTTCCCAGCTGCCTTACCCGCTATGGTTGCGGATTCACTGGCTTTTTTTTACCAGGGAGAACCTACTTCTACGGGCTTTGGCTCTTTTGAAGTGAACAAACATGCTGACGAACCGATACTCTGGACGCTTTCTGAACCTTACGGCGCTATGGAATGGTGGCCCTGTAAACAGGCTCTAAATGATAAAATTGATTCCGTGGACGTGTTTATCACCCATCCTGCCCAATATCGCGCCGCAAGTAATGGTGTGTTGCGCAGTGAAACACCGTCTGGCGGTTGGACTACCGCACATTGGCAGCACCGTTTCCCTATTCCAGCGTATTTGATTGCCATTGCAGTAACGAATTATACGGTGTTTTCGGTGCCAGCCGTGTTTGATAACGATACCACGCATATCCTGAATTACGTGTATCCAGAATCCCTGGCGGCCGCACAAACGGGTGTGGGAGAAAACGTGGATGTTTTGATCCTGTTCAGCGATTTGTTTGGCCCCTACCCTTTCCAGTCAGAGAAATATGGCCATGCACAATTCGGATGGGGAGGAGGAATGGAACACCAGACAATGTCGTTTGTGGGTAATTTCGGATACGACCTGCTGGCGCATGAACTTGCGCACCAGTGGTTTGGCGACAAAATTACCTGTGGTTCCTGGCAGGATATCTGGCTCAATGAAGGCTTTGCTACCTACCTCACAGGTCTATGTTACAACTTCCTGCGTCCGCAGTATTGGGACATCTATAAAGCCGATCGGATCAACAAATCTACCGCTCAGCCAGACGGCTCGGTTTGGGTAGACGACACCACCACGGTGGCGCGTGTGTTCAACAGTCGCCTTTCTTATGCCAAAGGTTCCATGTTGCTCCACATGTTACGCTGGAAAATGGGCGATGCCGCGTTTTTTCAAACCGTCCGGAATTACATCAACGACCCTGCACTCGCTTTCGGGTATGCGCGTACGCAAGACCTGAAAGTGCATTTGGAGGCGGTTTATGGTCAGAATCTTGACGGCTTTTTTGCCGACTGGTTTTACGGACAAGGATACCCATCGTATGATATTAAATGGTCAAAAACGCCTCAAAATCAGGTCAAGATCATCCTGGGGCAAACACAGTCGCATCCCTCGGTTTCGTTTTTTGAGATGCCGGTGGCCGTTAAGCTCAAAAACAGCAATCAGGATACAGTATTAGTACTCGATAATACTTTTAGCGGCCAGGAGTTTAGTGTTCAACTTGGTTTTGCCCCTAAGGAACTCATCTTTGATCCTGATTTATGGCTGGTAAGCCGAAAAAATCTGGTGCAGGAAGTATTATCTACCGGCGAGCCTCTGCCCGAGGTAAGCCTGGAAATATTGCCCAATCCGGCACATCAGCAATTTACGGTGCGCCTGAAAACAACCGATAATTTGGATCTGCGCCTTTCTGTTTGGTCTGCCGATGGCAAACAAGTGTACGTGGAAAAAATATTTGTAACCCCGGGCATGAACGAGCTGCCTGTTAATGTGGGCGCCTTGACGGCAGGTCGATATGCCGTTCGGCTGGAAAACCCAGGGTGGCAGGTAGAACGGGCGATCTACTTTCATTAAAAGACGCAAAGGAGGGGGGGCACTAAGACACTAAGGCGCAAAGTTTTAAGCAGCTTTGCTGCCATGATTGAACACAACATTTTAGTGCCTTCGTGTCCTAGTGCCTTCGTGCCCCCCTTGCGCCTTCACCAAATTTACACATCATGAAACATCTCAGTATATTTCTGTTTTTCTTACTGCTTTTAGCTTGTAGAGATCCCAAAGACCCTATGGTAGAGCAACCATTTGAGGGGCCAGAAATGCCGGCTAATTTTCCTGCTCCGTATTACGACCTGAGCAAAAATCCGGTTACTGAAGCCGGATTTAAACTCGGAAAAAAAATCTTCTACGATCGGGTGCTATCCCGCGACAGTACCATTTCCTGTGCCGATTGCCATATATCCTATTCGGCGTTTAGTCATCCGGATCATCCAACCAGTCATGGGATCAACAATCTATTTGGCAAGCGGAATGCACTGGCGATACAAAATTTATTGTGGGAGAAAGAGTATTTGTGGGATGGCGGTGTCCCTAACCTTGATTTGGTGCCGCTGAATGCCATCACCAGCCCTGTGGAAATGGATAATACACCGGCAGAAGTATTGAACAGGATGAAGGCTGATGCTGTGTACAAAGCGATGTTTAAAGCTGCTTTTGGTTCAGAGGAAATTACAACTGCCCGTTTTTTGCAATCGCTTTCCCAATTTATGGTCATGTTGGTGAGTGCAAACAGCCCTTACGACCAATATGTGCGCGGAGAGAGCGGCGGCAATTTAAATGCAGAAGCGCTGGAGGGCATGGCCTTATTTCAGGCTAAATGCAGCAGTTGCCACAGCACAGATCTGTTTACGGATCACAGCTTCCGGAACACCGGCCTGCTGGATGATTTTACCCTCGACAAAGGTCGGTTTGAGGTGAGCCAACTACCCCAGGATATTGGAAAATTCAGGGTTCCCTCCTTGCGTAACATTGCTGCTACTGGGCCATACATGCACAATGGCAAGCTTAATACCCTGGAAGCTGTATTGGATCATTATGCCTCGGGTATCAAAGATTCTCCTACGCTGGATCCATTCTTCCGGCAACCCGATGGTAGTCTGGGCATTCCGCTCAGCGCTACGGAGAAAGCGCGGATTATTGCGTTTCTGAAGACTTTGACGGATGAGGCATTTCTGAGGGATACACGTTTCGCGGAGTAAAAGGCAGGAAGGCGCAAAGACGCAAAAGAGGTTGCCTCATAAGTGTTTTTTCACCGCCGAGCCACAGAGACGCAGCGTTTTAACATGTTGATTATCAACAACTCTGTATCTCCGCGGCTCGGCGGTGAAAATAAAAAAGCGACTTTTGAGACATCCCCTGATTCTTTTGAATAGTTGGCCGCAGGCCAACCTTTGCGTCTTTGCTCCTTCGTGTCTTCGTGTCTTTGTGTCAGCCCCTTCGTGTTAGCGCCTTCTACCGGACTACCGCTACCGGCATCTTCGGATCATAGGTACCTTTAATGACAGGGCTTTGCCGGTTGCCGGTGTAGTCACGCACTTTGTCGTTGATGAAATCAAAGAGTTCCTGCACGGTTACCACCTTGTCTTTATTGGTATCTGCTTCGCCCTTGAGTCCGCGTATGAGGAAGTGACTGAATACGCCCTGGCGCAACCCGGCTGATTCGAGGGAAGTTTCGTCGGCTTTGCTCGACATAAGCAGGGCGGTACCGCTTACAGATTTGGCCAGGTAGGAGTAGAACTGCACCAGAGCCGGCTCCGGTTCGGCGGAGCGCATGGCAATGAGACTACCTGAGTGACAGGCATCGGCCAGGCAGAGTTTGAAGCGAGCTTTGCACTTATTAAAGGCTGCGGCCACTTCTTCGTGCGCTATTTTGTTGTTGAACCCGTCAAAATCAATGGGCAGGAAGGACCCATTGAGACCATGGCCGGAGAAGTAAAAAATGATCAGGTCGTTCGGGCCGGCCTGACTGAACACTTCATCCATAGAATTGAGTACGTTTTCGCGGGTGGCTTCTTCATCAATGAGCACACGTACCTGTTCGTCTGGCAAAGCACCGCCTTCCAGACTTTTTAGAAAGGCGTAAAAGCGGTAGGCATCGTCGTCAGTATAGCGCAGCACCGGCATGTGGTCATAGGAGGCTACCCCAACCACCAGGGCAAAGACCTTGGATTGTGGCATGGCCACGGGAGGAGGCGCCGGCTTTTCAGCCACTGGAGCTGAGGAATAATCGGTTGGCTGATCTTTCCCCAGGTATTCGCCGCTGCGCCAAAAGCCTTCAGTGATGGTGCCATCGCGCTGATTCAGCGTTCCTTTTCCGAAGAACGCGCCGGCCTGCCATTCACCCACATATCGGTCGCCGTTGGCATAGTCGCAAATGCCATAGCCATGCGGCATACCATGCAAGAAATCGCCTATATATTTAGCGGCGCCTTCTTTATACACATAAGTGCCTTTCCCGTCGTCGCAATTGCCCGCCACACATCCGAATGCATTGCCTTCCACCAGGCTATGCCCTAAAAACTCGCCTTGTTTCCATTCGCCGGTTTCTTCAGCGCCTGATTCTTTCACGAAACGGGTACCTTGTCCGTGCGGGTAATTTTCTTTGAATTGGCCAACGTATTTATCGCCGTTGGCGAAATAAAAGGTGCCATTGCCATCAAATTTTCCATTAGCAAACTGGCCTTCGAATTTACTGCCATCAGGATAAGCAAAGGAGCCTTCCCCGTTTTGACAATCACCGGTAATACATCCTGACTGGATATTGGTGCCATCGTCGGCTCGTTCTTCTTTTTGTTTGGCGATATATTCGGCCAGCACTGTGCCATTTTCATCCACGGGGCGTCCCTTGCTCCAGAGTCCGGTGCGTGTGGTGCCGTCGGTATAGGTTTTGGTGCCGCGCCCGTCCGGGTAGCGGTTTTTCCATTCGCCGCTGTATTTGCTTTTGTTGGTATAGTAACATACCCCCATACCGTGGATTTCTCCATTTTTAAAATCGCCAATGTATTTGGCGCCGGAGGGGAACAGATAAGTTCCTCGTCCATTTTTGCAATCGCCTGCCACGCATTGGGCGCTCAGCGAAGAAAGGGTGAGGAGACAAAGGGCGAGGAAAAGCAGGCTTCGTTGCATGATCGGAGTATGGTGGACGGTGGACGGTAGACGGCTTACGGTGGAAAGTGGACGGGGTAATTGGAGATTTCTGGCTACACCGAGCCCTAAACCGTCCACCGTCTACCGTAAGCCGTCCACTGACTAACGTTTGGGAAGCATCAAAATTACGCAAGTGGCTACATTTTGCAGGAATGTAACAAAAAAGCACCCAATTTTAGGATGACATTAACTACTAACACGCCCCAGCGGGGCGCCATCATTAATAATTTTCGGACCCTTGGTTGCGGTTATTTCTATCCCAATCCCCAAAACCATCTATTATTGCTGCATTATTGTCAGCGCATTCCTTTGTCCATGTCAACCAACGTCCGAATCCTATCCCAAACAGCTTCCATCGTCATCTACCACGAAGACGAAACCGTTTTTTGCCTCCACAAACCCAGCGGGGAATCCTTTCCGGTGCACCAATGCTATGGAGATCCGGTATGTGCTTTGATCGGAAGAAACAACGAATGGTGTCTAATAGGCGGAGATGTGCTTGTGTTACTTTTATTCCAGGATCGCACCACACGGATTATTGATAGCCTAAAATGGATATTTGAACTCAGGCTAGTGAACGACGAAACCGTTCAAATCCTTATCGATCCCTGGGGCGAAGCCCCTGCCATCTGGGAGCTCACTATTCGCTCAGATTATCAGCATGAGCCAGTGCAACCGGTTAAAATCAAGGATTTTCCGGAGTACAAAAACAAACCTTATACTGAAGCGATAGTGTGGTAAAAAACTATCAGATGGCATTTTTCACCCGTCATTTTTAATTGGCTTATGTCCGCGCCCCAACATTTTTTATCTATTTGAAAACTATTTGGTTGCCCCGTTTGTATCTTTAACAACCTTCCAGAAAACTAACTTTGCTTCACGCCGGGTTTAGGCTCTTAAAAAACACATCCAGCTCATGTCAAAAGACAAACAGTACTTTGAACCTGCCAAAGATCTTCAGCAATTCGGTAAAATTGGTGAATGGCAGCCCGAATTAGCCAAAAAATTCTTCGATTACTATGGTGCAGCCACCGGCACAGACGGCGCGCTAAGTACCCGCGAAAAAGCGCTGATTGCCCTGGCGGTGGCACATGCCCTGCAATGCCCTTACTGCATTGATGCCTACACCGATGAGTGTATCAAACAAGGGGCTGATGAACAACAGATGATGGAGGCGGTACATGTTACCGCCGCGATGAAAGCGGGCATCACGCTTGTATTTTCCACCCAAATGATGAAACACGCCAAAGAGAAACTCCAGTAACATGTCCATCCACCAACGAACAAAGTCACTCTCTGCCGCCGGGAAGCCTTTGGCCGATACTTTTTTCCAACTCAAGGTGCTGAATGGAAAGGAGTTAAGTGCAGCTCATTTCCCGGCCTTCGCTGAAAAAGTTGGCAACCTGGGTTATCAGCCACTTGTACCTACGGGCATCGATATTTTTCAACTCAACATCGGTAAGTTGTGCAACCAAACCTGCGCCCATTGCCATGTAGATGCAGGTCCCGATAAAAAAGTGGAAAATATGAACCGGGAAACCCTTGAGGTCTGTCTTGATATCTTAAAAAAATATGATATACCAACGGTAGACATCACTGGCGGGGCGCCTGAAATGAACCCGCATTTTCGCTGGTTTGTGGAAGAATGCCGTCAGCTTGGTAAAAAGGTGATGAACCGGTGCAATCTGACCATCATTGAATCGAATAAAAAATACCATGACCTGCCCGAGTGGTTTGCGCAACATAAGGTGCACATTGTATCTTCTCTGCCTCATTTCTCTAAAACCCGTACAGATGCCCAACGCGGCGACGGCGTTTTTGAAGATTCCATTTCGGCACTGCAAAAATTGAATGCTGTTGGATATGGTCAACCCGGAAGCGGCCTGATGCTTGACTTGGTTTACAATCCTTCCGGGGCCTTCCTGCCTGGCTCTCAGCATGGGTTGGAGCGGGATTTCAAAGAACAACTACACCGGCGTTACGGGATTGTATTCAACAACCTTTTTGCCATCACCAATATGCCGATTTCGCGGTTTTTGGATTACCTGATCGAATCCGACAATTACGAAACCTATATGGAAACGCTGGTGAATGCCTTCAATCCGGCTACGGTAGAAAGTGTGATGTGCAGGAACACCGTTTCGGTTAGTTGGGATGGATTTATCCACGATTGCGACTTCAATCAAATGCTTAACCTGAAAGTGAATGCACAGGGCAAACATATCCGCGATTTCGATTTTGAAGCATTGGTTAATCGTTCTATTGTTTTGAACCAACATTGTTACGGTTGCACCGCCGGTTCAGGTTCAAGCTGTGGAGGTGAGATTGCCTGATTGCTATTTTCCACTTTGAACCATTGATGCAGCCTTTTGGAACCAATACAACAACAGGTCAGGAATCTACTTGCCACGTTGCTTTTCGCAGGGTTGACGGTTCAGCTATTGGCCCAAGCCACGGATAGCATTGCCCCAAAAACCGGGTTTCGGAAAACCAGTTTGTTCCCGCTGCCTATTGTCTATTTTACACCGGAAACACGTTGGGCAGGTGGCTTGGCCTTGTTCTCTGCATTTCGGATGCACGGGCAAACGGATGATGTTCGACCTTCTCAGCTACAACTCGGTTTTGCCTATACACAACGCAAACAATTATTGTTCTACTTGCCTTTTCAGTTTTTTTGGGACCAGGAGCGCAATCAAGTGGCCGGAGAACTGGGATTTTTTCGCTACGCCTTTCTGTTTTACGGCATTGGGAACAACAATCTAAAGGAGCAGGAAGAAATCTATGATGTCGACTTCCCACGGTTGCGACTCAATTTGTTGCGCCAGGTTGCGCCAAAACACTATTTGGGGATGCGTTACTGGTGGGATAACTTCCAAATCCAATCAGTAGAAGACGGCGGGATCCTGGACACAGAAGACATCCTGGGCAAAAATGGAGGTGTAATATCCGGGATGGGTTTACTGTATAATTTCGACAGCAGGAATGATATTTTTTATCCTCAAAGTGGCTATTTGATTGAAAGTGAGTATTTTTTCAATCAAACATGGTTGGGCAGCGACTTCAATTTTCGTCGGTTTTCGATAGATGCAGCCGGATATTTCCAGTTGAAGTCGTCTAAAAACGTCTTGGCGTTAAATGCATGGATTACGTCGTCTTCAGGCGATGTTCCTTTCCAGCAATTGGCGTTCATTGGTGGTCCCAAGAAAATGCGCGGGCATTTTGAGGGGCGGCAGCGCGATAAAAACTTGTGGATGCTGCAGGCTGAGTTTAGGCGAAATTTGGGGAAACGTTTTGGAGCGGTAGTTTTTTCCGGGTTAGGCGCCGTTGCTCCGAGAATAACTGATTTCACCCAACAAAAAACGCATTTTTCTTACGGAGCAGGTATCCGTTTCAGGATTAGCAAACGGGAAAAAGTGAATATTCGGCTCGATTTTGCTGGCAACGAATATGGTGAATTCGCGCCGTACCTGACCGTGAAAGAAGCCTTTTAAATGACACATTCATGGATATCTCCATCATTATCCCGACCTACAATGAGGCAGCCAACATAGGTAAAACGGTGGAGCGCTTGCGAGCGAATGGTGGAGCTTGCATACGTGAAATCCTGGTAGTTGATGGCGGCAGTACCGACGAAACCGTAAGGATTGCCACGGAAGCCGGTGCAAAAGTTTTGCTTTGTCCTGAAAAAAGCAGGGCTGCTCAAATGAACCTTGGCGCAGCACGGAGCCAGGGTGAGTTGCTGTACTTCGTTCATGCCGATGTATGTGTTCCGGATGATTATGTGAGCCAAATAGCAACAGCCGTTTCGCAGGGTTGGAAGATGGGCAATTTCAGGTACCGATTTGACTCCAATAGTTGGTTGTTGCGGTTTAATGCCTCCTTTACGCGATTTCCATTCATGTTTTGCCAGGGCGGAGATAAAACGCTTTTTGTAGACCGGGATTTGTTTTTCGAACTGGGCGGCTACGATCCTGCCCATATCATCATGGAAGAATTTGATTTCATGAAACGGGCCGCAAAAGAAGGTTACAAATGGATCGTCATGCCCTCTACCTGTGTGGTTTCAGCCAGAAAATATAAAAAAAACAGCTGGCTCAAAGTCCAAATCGCCAATATCCTCGTATTTAATATGTGGAATTTTGGTTTGGCCAAACCACCGGTGTTAAAACGGATTTACGGGTGGATGTTGGCTTGAATACATACCATACAGATATCTTCACCATGAAAATTCAATTGTTTCTTCTGCTCTCCATTTCTTTGGTTTTTTCATCCCTGAATGCTTGTGCCAGTACGCCGGGTATTTCTTCCCCACCTGTGAGCCATGTCCTTTGGGATACACTATTACATCGTCATGTAAAATCAGACGGATTTGTGGATTATCAGGGCATGATACGGGACAGTGCCCAGCTAAACCGTTACCTTGAGGTGCTTTCAGCAGCTAATCCCAACGGAGAAAACTGGACCCGTGAAGAGAAAATGGCCTTTTGGATCAATGCTTACAATGCTTTCACCGTGAAGCTTATTGTAGACTACTATCCGGTGGAAAGCATCAAAGACATCAAACGCGGCATCCCCTTTGTGAACACGGTTTGGGATATCAAATTCATCAGCATTGGCGGTAAAAAGTACGACCTGAACAATATTGAACACAGCATCTTACGCCCGGATTTTAAAGATGCCCGCGTTCATGCGGCCATCAACTGCGCTTCGTATTCCTGTCCGGTATTACGCGGCGAGGCATACATGGCCGAACGCTTAGACGAGCAGCTCACGGATGCGATGCGCAGGTTTGTAAACGATCCGCTACGCAACCGGGTAAGCGCCAAAAAAGCCGAGGTTTCAGAGATTTTCAAGTGGTTCCGGGGTGATTTTGTGCGGGAAACTGGTTCTATTCGCGCTTATCTTAACCGCTACGCTGAGGAGAAATTAGATGCCAACGGACGTATTTCGCACCTGGATTATAAGTGGAAGTTGAATGATGCGAGGTAGAAGTCATCAATTGCATCTATGAGCAGTCCGTCCCGGCAGACAGATTAACCCAATAGAAAATTATCATTCAATATAGATGATTCAATCCGCAGAAGAATTTATCCGATTGCGGGATAGCGATATCCGCGAGGAATATTACAGGGCCACCATAGAGGAGGCCGAGGAAGGCGTTTGGGAAACAGTCATTGAAAAATACCCGGAATATAAAATTTGGGTAATACGAAATAAGACGGTTCCGGTTGAAATTTTAGCGCAATTGGCTTTGGATCCAGATCCAAATGTCAGGCAAGAAGTTGCTTTGAAACGGAAGATTTCAGAAAGTATTTTTCGATTGTTGGCGGCTGATCCGGATGAAGGCGTAAGAAGTTTTTTATTGTCGAATACCAAACTAACGCCGGAGCAAAAAAAAGCAATAAAGACAGACGATTCGCCCTGGCTTGCCGAAAAACTGGAAGAGATTTTGCGTAATGCTGAATCGTAATTAACCTTCAAATATTTCCAGCATGCTCAGGTCGCAAACCATACGCAAAGCGCAAAAAGCCTTTGAACAGAAGCAGTATCCTCAGGTAATGCAACTGCTCGCGCCCTTGTATGCGCAACAACCGCAGGATGCTGAGGTTTTTTACCTCCTGCTCGATGTTTATCAGGCACTGGAAAATCTGGATGCGGCAGAACAACTTATCCGGCAGTTTGAAAAAGCTACCGGAAATGCACAGCATAAATTGCTGCTGGGCATTTACCTGAGCCGGAAAGACATTCAAAAAGCGCTGAGCGCCTCTGCCGCATTGATTGCTGAATACCCGGATTTCTATGAAGAAATAGGGGGCCTGGGATTTTCGTTTCATGCTTCCGGTTATGAACAGGCGTTTCTGCAGCAATTGCAAAATACCCAACTGCCTGACTATAACCCCCTTCTGGCCATCGCGCATTATCATGTGATGGTTAAACAGGATTACGCTGCCGGAATGGATTGCATCCGTCAGGCCATGGAACAGCAGCCGGATAACAAGGAATTGCCCTATTATCTGGAATCTTATAAGAAAGAGCTCATCAGGCAGCAAAAACAAGCGGCGCAGAAACAACTAAGCGGAGAAACGGAAGGCGATGCTATTGCTGCATACCGGAACATACTGGAACTGGACCCGGGCAATGTCACAGCTCAGGAATATTACCTGATTGCACAAACCTGCAAAAAATTCCCGCCTTTCTATTGGTATTTCTATAAAACCAATTTTGTCAGTTTATCTCCGTATTTTTTCAGGGCTATATTTTTACTGGTTTATACTGTGGTTTGTTCCCTCTATTACAAAGGCGGAAAAACAGCAGGCGCAACCGATCATCTGCAATCAGTGACTTTGTTTTTTGCAGCCCTGGCGATCCCCCGTTATACGCTGGTGCCAATAAGCATCCAGATAATGGCACTCTGGTATGTGCCGGGGTATCATTTGCTTAAAAAACCACTGGACTTTGTGAAAGGACTGGTCATGTTGGCTGCCTGGAGCAATATGATATTCCTTTCCCTAAATCCGTCTGTCAGAGGCTTTGATTATTTTATATGCGGTGGATTTGTGATCACCTACATCGGTTTGCTGGAATTGGCGAGTACTGACCTTCCCCGGATACAGCGAATATGGCTCTTATGTTATACCGTTGTATCCGGCATATTGAGTGTTTTGGCCTATGGTGGTATAGTGGCAGATGGTTTTCTTTTCTTTGCATTTGCCGGCTGGATGCCTCCATTGTTTGCAGGCATGACCATAGATTTCTATAAGAAGCACCAAAGAACCCTTCTGGAGGGTCTTGGGGATGAGGTGCAAAAACGCGCCAAAGTGCGAACACAAAACATTCACGCTGGCGCGCTGATAACCAGTATATTGCTGGCCGTAGTGTTTTTTGCCAGTCAAAAATTATCGCCGGAGATTCAGAACTATGTGGGTAATACAGCTTTTAGTGGCGCGGCACTGGCGATCACCTTGTTCAGTTTTACAGAATCCAGTGCTTCAAACCGCGATTTTAGCAGTGTCTGGGCGCAACAAAAAGTATTCCGCCGGCTCTTTCTGCTTTGTGGCCTGGGGATGATGGGCGGATTGCTGGCCATTGTGCCATATACCACAGTTCCATTGCGCACAGAGTGGCGCTGGATACCCGGCGTGGCGGTTTTTGCGGGCAGTTGGGTGGGGTTGTTTTTGCTGTATTATCGGTTTTTGAGAAAAAAAGAGGAATATTAGCGCATTTTGACCTCCAAACGCATTCATATGAAACCGCAAGTCGCTTCATTTCTACCAACTACCTTGCTAGGATTTTACCGCGACTTTAAGCGCCGGTTCTCCCCCTACAAACACCTGGCTCCTAAAGCTGTCTTTACCCACATATATCATACCAATCGTTGGGGAAGTGCCGAAAGTGTGTCGGGTGCTGGATCTGAACTAAAAAACACAGAAAAGCTGGTAAGCGCTTTGAATACCTCGTTCAGGGAACTGAACATTCATTCGGTGCTGGATCTTCCCTGCGGCGATTTCAACTGGATGCGGCTAGTTGATCTGAACGGCATCGACTACCTCGGCGCCGATATTGTGGAGGCGCTAATAGCGCAAAATCAAAACCGTTATGGGCATTTTCCCAATGTTCGTTTTAAGGTGCTGGATTTGCTGGCTGACCCCTTACCCCGGATGGATTTGGTACTGGTCAGGGATTGCCTGGTGCATTTTTCCAATCAAAACATCCAAAAGGCACTGGAAAATATCAAGCGTTCGGGTAGTACCTATTTGCTGACCACTACCTTTACCCAACTCATTCGAAACAAGGATATTATCACCGGAGAATGGCGCCCGGTGAATCTCCAGTCAGCACCATTCCTGCTACCGCCTCCGATGCTGTTGATTGAAGAACAAATGGAAACATCAGATGAGATACTTCTGTCAAAAGCATTGGGTCTTTGGCGGGTAGCAGATTTGTAAAAACATGGTGGGTCGTTTTACCCTTTTATATACTGCGCTTTTCGTAGCGTATTCTTTAGTCAACCGGTACGATGTATGGCTGACCCTTCCTCCCGCATCCATACATCAGTGGCGACAGGCCGACGGAGCAGCCATTGCCTGGAATTATGCGCAAAATCCTGATTTTTTCCAGCCGCGTATCAACAACCTGTTTGCCGGCGGCGATGAACATGCCGTTGGTGAATGGCCGGGATTGTATTGGCTGGCAGGCAAAATCACCAAAATTACAGGAGCGCCGGATTATCCGCTTCGCTGGATTGGGTGGCTGATGTTGTTCGCCGGAGGTTGGGCATTTGGCTGGATGGTGTTGCAGTGGACCCGCAAACCCATGATGGCCGCGCTTGGCGCAATTATATTACTCAGCGCACCTGTGTTGAGTTATTATAGCCCTTCCAGTTTGCCGGACGCTCCGGCCTTTTGCGGGGTGCTGGTAATGATGGCCTGTTTGATGCGTGCCCACCAGCGGCAAAGTCTGTTATGGCTCGGCGCATCCACCGTGGCAGCTATGTTGGCTATATCGTTGAAAATCAGCAGCGCCATTCTGCCTTTGGCCCTGATCGCTACCTGGTGGCAGGGCAAACTGAGGCGCCAGTGGGAAACCTTTCCGCTTTGGAACGGGTACTTGCCAATAACGGCACAGATTGTTCTGATATCAGCCATCCTGTTGCTGCGCATTTGGATCCATCAATACAACATACAACACGGTACCGGGTATTTTCTCAGCAGTACGCGCCCTGTTTGGTTGTACGATGTCCATTTTATCCTGGAAACCATGCGTATGACAGCCCGATATGTAGCACCCTATTTTTTATCCATCGGATTTTTTGGAGGCATAATGGCGGGTGTTTGGGCGTATATACGTGCGTGGGACAAACTGCCCTTCTTCTGGAAATATGTTCCGGTTTGGAGTCTGGCAGGGAGTACGGCCTATTTCCTGCTCTGGTTCCGGATGTTTCGGGAGCATGATTATTACAGCCTGTGTTTGTTGATTTTACCGACTTTGATGTGGTTGTTTGCCCTCATCAAATGGCCGGAATGGTGGAATGGCGCCCTTGGTCGCTCCGCAATCTGGTGGTTGTGCGGGTTGGGGTTAATACATAGCCATGTGGTAATGTCCGGCCGACTTCGCACCACCGGCCCTAACTACCTGCCTGTAACTGCTTTTTTAGATGAGCAAACGTACCAAAGACTCGGCTTGCCCAATAATGCACGATGGTTGTGTCCGGATGACCCCTCTCCCAATTCCCACCTGCTGGCACTCCGCGGATATGGCTGGACGGCCTATAATTTTGGGCATCAGATACCTGCCGACACTATTCGGTTTTACCAACAAAAGTACCAGCTTAGTCACCTGGCGCTGCGTGATTCTACGCGGTATGATTCGGTTTACCGGGTGTTTTTCCCGAAGCCGATAAAGGGCGTGCGTGGCTGGTATTTTTATGGGAGATAAAATAAATTTGCCATAAAATGGGTACACATTTTCAATTTGGGAAGGGATGCTAAACTTTGCCCCGCCCTAAAGGACGGGGCAAAGTACCTTTTTGAAAGGTGTATCCTTTACCACACCAACATAAAACCCAACAATGCAAAAGCACTTCGCTCTTATCGCTCTGGCATGGCTAAACATCATCCAGCTCCAGGCACAATCCTGTTTTTGTAACCTGAACGATGGTTATCCGGACGGTTGGTACAAAGTACTGGCGCCTTCAGGGTTAACACTCAGAGCCGGGCCGGGCCGACAAACCGCCAAACTAGATGCCGTACCCTTTGGAGAAGAGGTGCTGGTTTGCAAACGCACCGGGATTAGTGAAACCATTGAGGATAAATCCGGTGAATGGATGGAAGTAACCTGGGCGGATAAAAAAGGATACCTGTTCAGTGGTTTTTTAACCCAGGATTTCAAGCCCAGGGTACACATGATATTGCCCAATTCAGGCGTGGATTCTTCCTGGCCTTGTATAGATTTGCCGGAAAGCAGCCAATGGCAGGCATTGATCGTCGATTCTACCCGTTTGAATAAACGAAAAGAGCACAGCGCGCACAACTACAACGCTAAAACGCTAAAAACCGGACGCAGATCAAGCTCTGAAGAAGGGTGCGGCGAGCCCGATTTGGAAAATGCGGTGCTCAACCAAAAAGAAGCGCCGTATATCCTGTTTTCAGGCTTTAAACTGGCGCAAAAAGTATCCAATCAGGCGCCTGCCCCCGAGCAACTTATGCCCGGGAATGTGTATGCATATAGTACCTACGACCCCGAAAAAAAGATAGCACATCATTATACCATCAGTGTGGAAGGGAAAGCCGTGCCTAATCCCGCTTTTGTTCAGAGCGGTATGGGCGGCCCGATAGACCGGATTGAAGGCTATAAGGTTATCCTGCACAAGCGAAAGCCTGAAGAGTCCCGCTCCCCTGACAACATCGGATGGAATACTCAGGTGCTAATCAATACAGTACTCAGAAATCCGGGTGATACGGATACCTACCAAATGGATATCTCCTATGTTTATTTTGCCGGGGATCTCGACGGGGACCATGAGCTGGACCTCATTTTAGCCAATCTGAATGGGGTGGGACACCGTTTTTCCCTGTATTTGTCGTCTGCCAGATTACCCGGATTCATCTTGCGGTATATGGCCATTTGGACGGACACGGCGTGTTAGAGGGTACCTATACAGCCTGGTTTCGCGGGGTCGTAAGACCCTCGCGAGGCGGCAGTCAGACTAACCGGGCATTTCCAGCTAACTTTTTACAAAGGAAAACCACTTAAATGCGCCTTCACTTTCCATTCGTATCCGGTAAAGCCCTGCCGGTAAATGTCGGATATCCCAAATGATCTGAACATGCTGCCCTGCATAGGATTGATGTGCTACCTGCGAGCCACGCGCATCAAAAACATCAAGCTGCAGGTCCTGGGCCGTATTCAAATCAACCATCAGCGACACCTGTTCCACAGCGGGATTCGGGAACAGAACCGAATATACTATGTTGAGCAGGCTACTCACTTCACTGGTTACGGTAACATCGGTACAAAAAACATCGGAACACCCCAGGCAATCAGTGATGGTAACACAATAGTTCCCCGGACCAAGTCCCTGTATTTCGGCAGTAGTTTCACCGGTATTCCATTGATATACATAAGGAAGGCAACCCGTCTGGGGGGCAACAGAAACCGATCCATTGGTTTGGTTAGGACTACAGTTTACAACAACCGGATTCAACACCCAGCTGACAGGAGTGCTTTGGATAGTACCCGAAACACCCGCGCTAAGGTTGTAATAGGTGCCGCTGGCACTGGAACGCAATTCAACAGCACGGACGGTATACGTGATGACTCCTGATCCGGGACAAGGATCGGTATAACTTGTGTCCGTTACGGGCATTTGATTGAGCAAAATAAAAGTGCTGTCAGCATCCGTCTTTTTGTATATATAGTAACCTATTGCTGCAGGCGGGCCTTGCCAGGAGAGTTCCATATTCAACCCCACCTGACTGACATTCAGGTTTTCAACGGGTTCAAGGATATGCATCCTGAGCGTTGGGTCTCCCATTAAGGCAGAATGCACATAAATACCCCAGTAAGGCGGCGCATAACGTCCGGTATTACTCATGGTCAATTGAGCAGAATATCCGATGTGCTCTCCGAGTGCCATATGCTGTAGATACCAATTCGGGCGGGTTGCCCAGGTGCTTGCCAGGCAGGTTCTGGAAGCAATGGCTGCGCGCAGAAAATTATTGGGGTAATCCCAGTCGCCAAAATAGGAACCAAATAACAGGGTAAATACCGTTTGCAACGAGTCTGTGGTAAAGTTCGTGGTGTTTGAAATATCAGAAGCACCCTCCGGACCGCCGCCGCCACACCCAAAAGACCACATATAAGACTGGCTGGAAAGCGTTTGTCTGTAGGGAAGTTCCTTGACCTTAGAGAAACCAAACATCGCTGTAAAGTTTTTCCAGGCAGTTTGTCCCAAAGCCTCCAGATCTAAAGGGTAATTATTGTCTATCAATGCCCGTTCCACCGCGGGTGCTTTCCCGGTTCGCCATTGATGGTCTTTATTAAGGTATCGCTGCAACAGCTCCCCCTCAGATTCAGGGAATTTGGTCATATTCGCAAAATCTACCCGCCCCACCTGAAGTTTCAGCGGGGCAGGGAACACGTTATTATCAAACTTTCCATCCCCCGGAACATTGTCGTGCCGGGTTCCCGGGCCGTTGATGCTCACGGTTTGGTCTGTCCAAACGCCATCCAGGCAACCATAATAACCATCGCTTGGCCAGGCGCCTCTATGATCGTTATGATGACCATCCGGGGCAATTTCTCCGGAATAAGGCACGGGCACCCGGCCTAAAAGGAACAAGGATTGATGGATGTCCGGATGATTTTCGGCCCAGGATTTAATGTAGGATTTCACCAACGTAACCGGATCATTCCGATCAACATATATGGAATGAATGCTCCAGCCATCGGCTTCAATATCCATGAGCAAGCGGGAAATTTCAGGAGCAAGGGTCTGTTTGAAAGTGCTGTCTATGACTATCAGGCAGGATCCCCGGTGATGAACCGGAGTCACTTTAATGCCGGAATAGAGATATCCGGTACCAAAATTTGGCGTGCCATTTGGAAATGGAAAGGCCGGCAGGCTCTTTCGAATCTGATATTCATAACCCACCCCAACGGTTACATTAGTATCTGTCCAACTGGTACTTCCAGCTCCGAGGCTAACCAGGCTATCCACCCAAATGAGGTCGCTTTTCGACTTTCGCCAAATGGTGTACCCGCCATTATTGGTATCCAATACCCATTTGAGTATAATCCTGGGCGGGCTTTCCTGAACCTCTGCCTCAAGTATAACGGATTGCCTCGCATCAATCATATCCTGCGAATGGAGGACCGTAGACACAAGACAAAGAAGCGACAGGATAATGCTCGAGATTTTCATGTTTGATCTGTTTGAAAATATGGCCAGATAGGATATTGCCATTTCTGGCCATATTTATCAATGTATTATCACTTTTTCCACCCTCCGGGCGCCGGCGCCTTGCAGCATCACCCAATACATGCCGGGTGTATGAATGCGCAGTTCCAGATTATCTATGCCGGGAACAGGATAATGCTGTCCTACAACCCTGCCTGCAGCATCTGTGATAGACACTTGCTCCACCTGAATGTTATTCCAGCGCAGAGAAAGAGGTGCACCTGCATGGGCAGGATTGGGGTATACTACGAAATCGGTGCTTTGTTCCAATTCTTCCTTTGTATCCGTAAAGAGCGAGCAGCTTTCATACGGGCGGAATTCGCAGATCACATTTTGTTTGAGGGCAAAATCAGAGGCATCCGCCACATGATTCACCAAGGTTCCGCCTACCCCGAGTATCCCGGGAGCATCATCAAAGTCAAAAGCCGGATTGAACACGGAGGTTAATCCGGTGAAATCGCTAAAGTTACAGGTCACTTTAAAATCAGCATCCAGATTAATGAGCAGCGGATCAAACCGGTTGCCGTTGCCGCCATATCCGGTCCAGTTGGTAAAACCCTGAATCAAAAAACTGCCCTCCTGCGGGTGCTTGCGGAAACGTGGGTAATGCGAACTGCCCAGATTGTAGGTCTTCAGGTTTACGATGCTTCCGGCAGGGGAAAGGGTCAGCACCCCGTATTTATTGCCAACAAAACCCACCGTAGGGTATGAATTGGTGGCGCACATAATGGCCAGATCACCGTTGGGCTTTTCCACGGCATTACTGGCATTTTCAAAAGAATCCGGTGCGGCGCCGGTTACTACACGCGACCACTCTACCTCGCCATCGGCATCGGTTTTGATGATGAGCAAATCCGAGTAGCCCTGGAAATTGGGTTGCAGGTTGGTAGAAGAACCGGTTACCAAAAATCCACCATCGGAAGTGGCCATAACACCATAGGCATGGTTAGCCTGTGGTGCGGTGCCTTCTCCGAATACCTTATGCCAGAGTACCGTACCATTTTTATCCATCTTCACTAAATTCGCATAAAAAGTGCCCCCGGTGTGCAGGTAGGAGCCCGCAGCCACCAGGCTTTGATCCGGCAACTCAATGATATCAAATGAGCGATCTACGGCGTTTTTATTACCCACCGTTCGGGTCCAGAGGATATTTCCAGCCGGACTCACTTTCATGAAATATTGGTCGGTATAGTTATTGTTGGAACCGGCATCGGTACCGAAGGAACCGGTTTGTCCGGCAATGACGATATTGCCATCGGAAGTTACAATAGCCGATTGTGCCACATCCTGATTGTTGGTGCCTCCGCCAATGCGACGTGTCCAAACCACATTTCCTTCACCGGTAACGCGGGCCATGAAGATGTCCTGCCGGGGAGTAGTAAAGTAAAATCCCACATTACCCACCAGTACAAAATCCGTTTCGGAGATCTGAAGCACCCGACCGCTTACATTATTGGGTGATTCTGTAACCTGGTTAAAGGTTTTAGCCCACACCACCTTTCCCTGACAATCTACCCGACAGATATAAGGGTAATAAAAGGCACTCCCTACCGGACTCTGCAACAGCCCCGACATCACATAACCCCGATCTTCGAGCGGTAATACGTCCAGCTGACTCATAGGGGCGCCCAGTTCAGATTCATAGCGCCATTGGAAAGAGTGCTCATCCTGTGCAAGCGATTTGAACATGGAGAGAACGCAGATAAGAGCGCAAAGTATAGGTTTCAACATAGGTAAGGTAGTTGGTGAACGTGGCAAATATAATCAGGGAACGCGGTATTGAAACGCGGATAGGAACGCGGATTTTTTTTGGAACGCGGATGACGCAGATGACGCGGATTTTTCTGCTGCCTTCGGCAGCCCTTTTAGGAGAATTTGAGATTTTAGCTTCTGTTAATCACAAAATTGCCGCAGGCAATTTTAAAAATCCGCGTCACCCGCGTCATCCGCGTTCCAAAAAAATCCGCGTCACCTGCGTCATCCGCGTTCCAAAAAAAATCCGCGTCACCCGCGTCATCCGCGTTCCAAAAAAAATCCGCGTCACCCGCGTCATCCGCGTTCCAAAAAAATCCGCGTCACCTGCGTCATCCGCGTTCCAAAAAAAATCCGCGTCACCGGCGTCATCCGCGTTCCAAAAAAAATCCGCGTCACCCGCGTCATCCGCGTTCCAAAAAAAATCCGCGTCACCCGCGTCATCCGCGTTCCAAATAAAAAATCCGCGTCACCTGCGTCATCCGCGTTCCAAAAAAAAAATCCGCGTCACCCGCGTCATCCGCGTTCCAAAAAAAATCCGCGTCATCTGCGTCATCCGCGTTCCAAAAAAAAATCCGCGTCACCCGCGTCATCCGCGTTCCAAATAAAAAATCCGCGTCACCTGCGTCATCCGCGTTCCAAAAAAAATCCGCGTCATCCGCGTCATCCGCGTTCCAAATAAAAAATCCGCGTCACCCGCGTCATCCGCGTTCCAAAAAAATCCGCGTCACCCGCGTCATCCGCGTTCCAAAAAAAATCCGCGTCACCCGCGTTCCCCATCCAATTCGCGTTCCCATGAACAATGTTCAGAAGTGTGCGTTTATTTGGGGATAAAAAAAATTAGAAATGCCTAGTTGGTTGCTTTACACCCTCGTTACCCTGGCTGCATATGTCGGCATGGAATTCATGGCGTGGTTTACTCATAAATATGTGATGCACGGATTTCTGTGGAAATGGCATGAGGACCACCACTTGCCCAAGCACGAAAAAGAAGGTTTTTTTGAAAAAAACGATCGCTTTTTCCTGGTTTTTGCCATTCCAAGCATGATCTGCTACATTACGGGTAGTTCAACGCCATATTTCTGGGTGTTTTTCATTGGCGTGGGTATTTCCCTTTACGGCCTCACCTATTTCCTCATCCACGACGTATATATCCACCGTCGTTTCTCCTGGTTCAAACAACTTGACGGCTTCTACAGTCGGGCTATCCTTCGCGCCCATGGCGCGCACCACGCCAAACGAACCAAAGAAGAAGGAGAATCCTTTGGACTGCTGGTGGTAGATCCCAAATTTTTCAGGAAAAGGAATAGAAAAGAGGATGATGCTTTGATTAAGAATAACGTTGAGTAGTCGAGGGATACTATATGGCCCTAAAAATACGGATGCCTGGTTCATCTCCCTGAAGCGTTTCGAACCAGGCATCCGTAATTAATTATGGATTGAGTTCTGAAGATCTCCCTCAGAAGGGCTCAAACACTAACACGCTATCTTCCCCACCCTGTTCGCATGCCGACCGCCTTCAAACTCAGTGCTGAGAAAAATGCGCACCATGGCCTGAGCGAGAATTTCAGGCACGAAACGAGCCGGTAATGCAATCACATTCGCATCGTTGTGCTGGCGGGCCAGTGATGCCAGCTCTTCCGTCCAGCAGATGGCGCATCGAATTTGTTGGTGTTTATTGGCTGTAATGGCCACACCATTGGCGCTACCGCAAAGCAGCACGCCACGATCAGCCTGGCCACTCTCCACAGCTGCTGCCACGGGGTGCGCAAAATCCGGATAGTCTACAGAATCCAGTGAATGGGTGCCAAAATCAAGCACCATGTGCCCCTGTGCCTGAAGCATGGAGATAATTCCTTCCTTGTATGGGAAACCTGCGTGATCGCAGCCGATAGCTATTTTCATGACGGTTGACGGTTGACGGCTTACGGCTTACGGTGGACGGGCTTCAAACCGTCTACCGTAAGCCGTCAACCGTTATTAAAGAATCGTTGCTTTAGCTGCTTCCAAAATGGCCCGACATTCAGACAAGCTGGGCGATTGCGCATAAACCCGAAGCACCGGCTCGGTGCCGCTGGCGCGGATCATGACCCATTTTTCATCGCCGAACAGGAATTTCCAGCCGTCGGTGTCTTCCACAGCTTTCACTTTATAGGAACCAAAGGCCGTATAAGCACGGTCTTTGCACATTTTAATCACATTTTGCTTCTGGGCCTCGGTGATGTGCAGATCGTCGCGGTCGAATGCGAACTCGCCTACCTCTTTGTACACCTCCTGCACCAATTGCTTGAGGGTTTTGCCAGTACGCGCCATGAATTCGAAGATCATCAGACCAATCCACACCCCGTCGCGCTCCGGAATATGGCCTTTTACAGCCAGGCCGCCGGATTCCTCTCCGCCTACCAGCACATCTTCGTTGGTCATGATCTCGGCAATGTATTTGAAGCCCACTTTGGTGATTTCGTAGGGCAGGCCGAATTTTTCGGCCATTTTTTTGAGCTTGTCCGTTACGGAGAACGTAAACACCACCTTGCCAGTCATACCCTTGTACTTGTGCAGGTACAGCAGCAACAGGAGCAGGATGTGGTGACTGTCTACGAAATTACCATCCTCATCATAGAGTCCGATACGGTCGGCATCGCCGTCATTGGCCAGGCCCGCCATTATTTTCGGGTTCTTCTTGATGGTTTCACTTAGTAACTGGAGATTGCGATGGATGGGCTCCGGCGCTTGTCCGTGCATGCCCGGGTTGTTGTCGCAATGCAGGAATATACAGCGCGGGAGTAGCTTTTTTACGGCATTCTGGCCGGCGCCATACATGGCATCATAGGCGATCTTGCCTGCAGAAGCTTTAATGAGTTTCAGATCAAAGCTGCGGCGAGCATGCTTGAGGTAGATACCCTCCAGATCAGCCTCCTTGAGCAGATTGCGCTCACGCAGGTCATGGAGCGATGGAAGTTCCTTCAAAGAACAAACCTCTGGGATCAGGTTTTCCACCTCTGTCACTTCGGCCGGGATCATTGGGCCGCCATAGGCCGCCTTGAGTTTATAACCGTTGTAGGAAGGCGGGTTGTGGCTCGCGGTGATCACGATACCCAGAGATGCCTTGAGCTTTACCACACCCAGCGAAACCATCGGCGTGCTCACAAAGCCCTGGCTGGCAATATGACATTGAATGCCATAAGCCCCCAAAACACGTGCAGTAGTAGAAGCAAACAACAATCCTCCAAAACGACAGTCGTGCCCGATCACGGCGCGCTTCATCTTGTGTTTTTTCATGTAAATAGCGGTGGCCTCCGCCACGCGCATTACGTTATCTACCGTAAAATCGTCGGCGATAATAGCTCGCCAACCGTCAGTACCGAATTTAATTGGAACAGCCATGTTGAGTGTTTGAGTTTTTGAGTGTTTGAGTTTTTGAGTTGGCGTGCGGCTGGGCATTGAAATGGAGTTAAAGGAGTTTTTCACCACTAAGGTGCTTAGAGCATTAAGAACATTATCATCTTAGTGCCCTTAGTGACTTAGTGGTAAAACCCAGCCGAACGCCAACTCAAACACTCCTACACTCAAAAACTCAAACACCTTTCTTGGGCAAAAGTATTTGTTCAAAACGTACTTTCGCGCTTTGAAACTGTATTTTAATCAGGAAAAAATCTTGCAAGACACATACCGACATAAGGGGCAACGAAAACGCATGGTGGATGCACTCCGGCAGCGGGGCATTCATGACGAAGCGGTGCTGGCTGCTATGGCTGCCGTACCCAGGCATTTTTTTCTGGAAAAGGCTTTTGAAGAACACGCTTACGAAGACAAACCTTTCCCCATTGGCTGCGAACAAACCATTTCACAGCCCTTTACCGTAGCTTATCAAACGGTGTTACTCAACATCAAAAACGGGGATCAGGTGCTGGAAATAGGCACGGGCTCCGGGTATCAGGCAGCTATTCTGGCTGTTTTGGGCGCCAAAGTATTTACCGTGGAACGACAGGAAGCCCTATACCTGCAGACCAAAAAACTGCTCGAAACCCTGGGCTTCAAAACGGTGAAATGTTTTTTCCGCGACGGCTCCAGGGGGCTTCCGGAAAAAGCGCCCTTTGATAAAATCATTGTCACGGCCGGCGCCCCGGTGGTACCCGAACCCCTGAAAGAACAATTAGCCATTGGCGGCATTCTGGTGATCCCGGTTGGAGAATCGGTGCAAAAGATGTTAAGGATCAAACGCCTTTCTGCCACAGAATACCAGGAAGAGCGGCTGCACGATTTCAGGTTTGTTCCGTTTTTGGAGGGGGTGGAAAGGAAGTAGTTATTTTTCCGGAAAACGGAACAAACAAATACCCACCAGCCCGGGCCACCAATACAGCAGTAAAAAAAGGAGACTATCCAGCCAATTTTCGTTGGAAATGACGCCTTTATAGGCTAATCCACCGAAAACAACCGCAAGCAAAACCACTCCGCGTTTTTGCCAGGTGGGCCAGGGTTTGGGGGTCACCTGCGCCACGAGCCACACCAGCAGTAACAGGAATGGCCAGCTCCAGGTCAAATTCCACTGAACAACCTGCCAATAGTACAAGCGGCCACTATACAAAGAGCTCCAGAAATTTTCACTGCTCATGGGCATGATCAAACACACCAGGGTGATACTGAGCAAGAGTCCTGTGAGCCACACTTTGAGGGCAAAATACCAGATGGAACGGCTGCGCATGTCAGGAGGCTTTTGACGGCTGATTTTTGTCCAGTAAGGCCGTCAGCAGCCCGTATCCCATCCAAAAGATGCCAGACAGTAGCACGCTCACGCCTATCGCCCTGGCCAGCTCCGGCCATGAGCTAAGGGTAGAGAGCAGATCGGCCAGCAGCGCATCCGGCCGGGTGAAGATATCCCAGGAATTCCAGCGCTGAAACCGACCTAACCAGATGCCAAATCCGCTCAGGGCTATAGCGCCGCCTATCAGCCATTGCGCCCAACGAGCTGACAGTCTGGCTGTCAGCGCCTGCTGCATGTTGTGCAAGGAAAGCAAGCCAAGCAAGAGTCCGGTTCCGGCAAAGGAGAACAACAGCACCAGATCAAACCAGAGCGGCACCGGCGGCTTGTGTTTCAGGTGCAAAAAATCTGTAACAATATAAGGCGCATTGGGCAGGAACAGCAGCCACAGGCCAAACACTCCCGCCAACACCCAAGCGCCTGCGCGCTGCGTTTGCAGCTGGTCAAACCTGCGGGCAGCCACAAAGGGCGCCCAGGCCAATATCAGGTTCCAGATGAGGAAAATATAGGTAGCTCCTCTGGCACCTACAAAAGCCTGCCAGGAAGCAACATCCGGCATGGTGTAATAGCGATAACCAATCCGGGCCAGCACCAGCAGCACACAGCAGCCGGAAGCAAGCAGCAACATTTGGAAAATGCGGTCTTTTTGCATGGGTTTTTATTTTCCAGTATTTGAAAAGGAACACCATTTCAATTTGGACTTTTTGCCCCGTCCTTTAGGGCGGGGATTGGGGATCACAATGAGTTGAGGGGCTTTAGCCCTTCCATGACATGGGGCTAAAGCCCCATCAATTTTTCATTAACCTTATTCCCCGCCCTAAAGGGCAGGGCAAAATGCCCAAATTATTTTCCGGTATTCATTTTCAACAAATGTTCCAGCGCATCCAGGTGTTCCTTAAAAGCCGCTTTCCCTTTTTCGGTTGCGGCATAGGTGGTTTGCGGACGCCTTCCTACAAACTGTTTGCGGTATTCCACATACTCGGCGGCCTCCAGGGGCTTCATATGGCTGGCCAGGTTGCCATCCGTGAGGTTAAGTAGTTCCTTCAACGTATTATAGTCCACCCAATCGTTCACCGACAGCACAGACATAATGCCCAGCCGGTTGCGGTGGTCAAAAACTGGATTCAGATGTGTGATGATGTCTTTCATGGACGGTGGACGGTGGACGATGGTACGATGGACGGTGGACTGCTGGACAATGGACTGTTGGACAATGGACGTTGGACTTGGGCTAGATGAGTTTGATAAATTCCATTACTCCGAGCGCAAGTCCAACGTCCATTGTCCAAAAATCCAACGTCTATTTCTCATATTTCACATACATCCAGGCGCCATACAGGATGTGGAGTACGCCGAAACCAATGGCCCAGAGTTCGAGTCCGTAGCCGGGTACGAACATGCCGGAGAGTCCGAGGGCTATTTCGAGCAGGCCGAGGGATCCTACATCGCGCAGGGTGTATTTGCTACCATTGTAAAGCGCCAGTCCGTAAAAAACCAGCGTTGCCGGCGCCAAAAGTCCTACTAATCCCCAATACAACAAAGCCAGGCAAAAGATACCGCCAACGATCAGTGGCAGAGCCAGAGCCAGGAGGAGTCGGCGGGAGCTGGCATCCCAAATACGTTCGCCTCGCCGACGGGCTTTACGGGCCGTAAAAAACCATCCGCCAGCCAGGGCCGTGATCAATACGGTAAATGCCGTGGTCAGCAGCGCAACTTCAAAGCTGTTCCTGGAGGCTTTCTCCGATTTTTCTACCAGCACATCCGAATAACTGCTCAGATATGCCGCTTCGGTTACCATCCGGTGGTAAGCTGCGCCCGCTAATGCACACATGCCAGCCCACACGCCGGATAATCCACTCAGACTTAAGAAACGGGTGCTGCGCTCCATCAGCGAGCGCATTTCCGCTAAATGTTCCAGTTGTTGTTGGGTATCAGACATTTCAAATTACTTTGTTGCGCAAAGCTAAGTGTTTTTTTTAATTGGGTGGAAAAATTCCTGGATTTCACCGCAAAGAGCGCTAAGGAGGCTTTTTATTATTTTTGTATCTGAAAGTATTCCCCTTTGCGATCTTTGCCTTTCAAACTCCTCTTCAAACACATCAAACCCTTCAAACACATCAAACTTTTGCCGGAATACCATTCCGGCATACATTCAAACCCTTCAAACATGTCAGACTCCCACCTCATTTACGGCCATCACCCGGTAACAGAAGCTATTCGCGCAGGGAAGGCTGTGGAAAAGGTATATTTTCAGCAAGGCGAACGTGGCGAGGTGGAGAAGGAAATCCGCCATCTGACCAAGGAGTATGGCATTCCGCTTCAGGTGGTGCCCAGAGAAAAGCTGAATAAAATGGTGCGCGGGCAGCATCAGGGCGTTGTGGCGTATCTGTCGCTGGTTGAGTATCAAAACATTGAGGATATTCTGCCTTTTGTGTTTGAACAGGGCGAAACCCCGCTTTTGGTGATGCTCGACAGTGTTACGGATGTGCGCAATTTTGGGGCAATCGTACGTTCTGCGGAATGTGCCGGCGCCCATGCCGTGATTGTGCCGCAATCCGGCTCTGCTCTGGCCAATGAGGAGGCAATGAAAGCTTCCGCGGGCGCCCTGGCGCGGATGCGGGTGTGCAGGGTGCGCAGCCTGTTCAGCACGCTGGAATGGTTGCAGGAATGTGGTGTACAGATAGTGGCCACAGCGCTAACGGGCAAAAGTGTGCCCCTGTATCAGGCAGATCTGAGTGGCCCCACCGCCATTCTCATGGGTTCGGAAGGCGAAGGCGTGCATCCTAAGTTGATCAAGATGTCGGACGCGGTAGTGAAAATCCCTCAGGCTACGGATTTTGACTCCTACAATGTGAGCGTAGCAGCAGGGATTGTGCTTTACGAAGCCCTGCGTCAGCGGGCCGAAGCCCAATAAAAGTTTGGGTGGAGGCGTTAGCTGGACTTTAGCCATTTATGCGGCCCTAGTAGCATTGAGAATCAATTGTTTAAAAAGGTTGGCTTTTAAATTATTCACATCATCCTTAAATAGGGATGTGAATAATTTCTGTTTTTGCCAAAT
>JBIKUE010000015.1:0-60462 GCA_044347755.1 Saprospiraceae bacterium | reverse complement strand
CAGTTAAGGCTGCCGTCCTGAATAAATTTATTCAAATAGCCGCTCCTAAATCTGTGAAAGTCGCTTGAGGCCTAAACGGGATAGGGAAAATCTGGCTTCCAACAAGATTCATGCAACAAAGCCTTCTGAATATACAATCCTTTACCAAAACTGGTGATTCCACTCAACCCATTCAATGTGACAATATCCGGCCCTGAAATCGTCACATTGCCCATAATCTGTTTGCAATCCGGGTAATCCAGGGCAAATTGATCAATTTCTGCCTGCGTGGAGAATGTAATGCCTTGCGGCAAGCAAAACTGCCCGTTCAACGAAGTAAAACAGCAGAAAACCAAGAAAAGCAGTGGTAAAAATGGTTTAGACATAAGTAGTTGAGTGTTTGAGTTTGGGAGTGTTTGAGTTTTCAAGTTCGCGTTCGGCATGAGAAACCGCGTAGCCCTGTTCCTGCGCCAAACCAAAAATACCCTTTTGTCGTATTACCCTACACACCTTTAAACATTTTGGCTACTGGCGGTCAAAAATGGCTTCATCTCCGGTTCTTTACATCATGAAAATCCGCGTCTCCGTTTCCACCATCTACCACTGCTCGCTGGAGCGGGCATTCAAATGCCCCATGCTCTGCGATGTGTCCAAAGTACACACCGGTTTTGGCTTGATGCCACGCGTAACCCACTGCACCGAAGATGCCAACTGGGGACAACCCGGGAGCAGCAAAAAGGTCTTTTCCGGCCCGTCCCTTACCTTCAAAGGCGGTGAATCCTCCATGGACCAGGTTATTGAACGTATAGAAAATCGTTACTGGAAAATTGAGGTGTACGACTTCAAATCCTGGATGCTGGGGTTCAACCGGTTTGTAGGAGAATGGCGCACCACCGAGCTGGAACCCGGTAAAATCCGGATTGATTACACCTATACCCTGCACGCTAAAACCTGGCTTTTTTACCCCTTAAACTGGCTTTTTGCCAAGGTATTCTGGTATGTCTACATGGGCCAGGTACTGGAAAATGTGCGCAGGCTGGCAGAAGGTGATGAGCCGTATAGGTATGCTTGAGGTATATCTTTCTCAGCATAAATGGTTTTGTTCCACCAAAACTAACCCCTTTTTCCGAAGTTCCAACATAATGGCTTTCTGTTGTGCCAGCTTGGCTTTATACAGTAGTTTCCTTTTTTCCTCAACTGGTTCGTTCAGTTGCTTGCGTTCCGGATCATAAAATGCCGCGTGAATCTTCTTGAGCTCAAGCTCCACATCCGCCACAGATAGCTCCCGATTGAGGTTCAAAACCAGGTAATCGCTGAATAAATGCGTGTATTGGGCATTATTAGGCTCCGGAACTGGCTCGCAATGCAACCAGCTTGTATTAACCACTTGCTGGTTTTGTAACCGCAGACTGGTTGCCGAATCCAGGATCAAAAATGCATACTCCGGATAATCCCAGGGGGCCGGCTTGGCCGACAAAAAAATGGTGTACCGGATACTATCCAAATGCAGGCTAACTAAGGCGCTGGAATCCGTAAACGCACATGCAGGTGAATGTTGCACCGCAGGACCGTATTTTACCGTATAGAGATTAGTATAGGCTACAAAAACCGGTTTTTTCTGCTGCCGGTAAATAACCTTGTTAAGCAATTGCTGAAACGCCTTATCAGAACAATAAGCATTGCGGTTGGTTTGCTCGTCCAGATAGGCATAGTCTTCATAACCCGACAAAGGCAGGTAAGCGGTGACGGAACTGCCATTTTTCAGCACATATTTGGCTTTGTACACCACACAACCACCGGCATCAGCGTGCAGGAATGCGGGGAGTAGGAAAAAGAGGATGAGGAAGTGTTTCATGGGTTTGAAGCGTTTGAGGGGTTTCGGTTACCCACAAAATATAGGGTGTTGGGCGGCCATTTAAATGCTTCGAAATGCCCGGCGCAGCGACCCTCCCCCTTTGAAGGGGGCCGGGGGGATGAACACGTACCACGAGTCGATCTATACCCCTCAGATATCGGGTCAATTCACTGAATTTATTTTATTAAACAATGGGTTTTCAAATACTTAACTGCTAACGCTACGTTGTCATCCCCCCGACCCCCTTCAAAGGGGGAGGGTCGCTGCGCTTGGCGGAGGGGTTGCCTTGCGAGGGTCCTACCACCCCGACAATACAAGTTGCGCACTTTACCTAATAAACGTTCAACCCTGCATTTTATGCAAAAAATTATTTGTCAATATTCCGGTTGCGCGGCGGCCTGCAGTACTACCACCTTTGTTGTATGGAACTAACGCATGAACAAATGTATCAGGCCATACTCGACAAGGATCTTTCCTTCGAAGGGGTCTTTTTTACCTGTGTCAAAACCACAGGCATTTTTTGCAGGCCGAGCTGCACGGCACGGAAACCCAAATTGGAAAATGTGGAATTTGTGCAGAGCTCCAAATTAGCCATGAGCAAAGGCTACCGGCCATGCAAGGTTTGCGAACCGCTCAAAAACATGGGCGAACCTTCCGATGCCCTGAAAACACTGCTCCAAGAAATACAGCAAAATCCCGCGACCAGAATTACCGATTGGGGTTTGCGTACCCGCGGACTCGAGCCCCACACCGTGCGCCGCTGGTTTATGAAACACCACGGCATGACCTTCCAGGCCTACCAGCGCTTGTTGCGACTCAATACAGCCTTCAAGCGCCTGCAACAGGGCGAAACTGTGACAGAAACGGCCTTCAGCGCCGGCTATGAATCATTGAGCGGATTTGGCGATTCCTTCAAATCCATTTTCGGCGTTTCACCCAAACAAGGTCGCCAACAGGGGGTGATTGATCTGTATCGCCTGGAAACCCCGCTTGGAACCATGTTTGCCGCCGCTGTTCCAGAAGGCATTTGCCTGCTGGAATTTACCGACCGAAAAATGCTGGAAACCGAATTCAAAGCGCTGGCCAAACACTACAATGCCACCATTATGCCGGGCGAAAACCCGCATTTCAAACCCTTAAAGCAACAGCTCGACGCCTATTTTGCCGGCTCCTTGAAGGTGTTCGATCTGCCACTGGCCATGCCCGGAACGGCTTTCCAACAAGCCGTGTGGAAGGAATTACAAACCATCCCTTACGGTGTAACGCGTTCCTACGCCCAACAGGCCACGGCCCTGCAAAACCCGGCAGCCGTACGCGCTGTAGCCCTGGCCAACGGCATGAACCGCATCAGCATCATCGTGCCTTGTCACCGCATCATCGGTTCAGATGGCAGCCTCACCGGGTATGGCGGCGGCTTGTGGCGAAAGCGGTGGTTGATTGATTGGGAGCGGGAGCATTATCTTTGACGCTAAGATGAAATCCGCAAACTCGTCATTGTTCATTAAAATAAAAAGCCATGCATAACATTAAAATATTGCTGCCTGTGCTGGCAGTCATCATCCTGCTTTCTTGTGAGAAGGATGAATATTATTGGGGAACGGTAACCGCTCAGAAAAACGGAGTGCCTTGGCCGGGAAAGATTAGGGCAATCCAAAGTCATTTTGCCGAATCCAAGTTCGAAGTCTACATAAATACTTTGGATATGGATGAATATCCTCTTGAAACACTGGGTTTTTTTAAAATTCCACTTAAAGTGGGACGCTATTATTTATCTTATGGCTTCAATCAGCCACCAGATGATTCTATAACAGGGTGTTTTTATACAAATGGTTATCAGGACCAGTTGTACGACAGTTACTTACTCTCCCAACAGGATTCAACAAGCTATCTTGAGATTACAGAATATGACAACAAAAAGAAGGAAATAAAAGGTCGGTTCAACCTCATAGTTTGGCCCGACATTAAAGGAAGTTGGAACGCTCCGGACAGTATTGTTTTTTCTGGTGGCGAGTTTCATACAAGGATTGAAGATTGAAAAACGTATTACAGGATAGCCTCTTCAGCAATGAAGGGGCTATCCTATATCCTGTTAGTAGTGAACCAAACTCAACCTGCTTCCCCCCACCTGCACCCGATACACTCCCCCCGGTAAGGCGCTCAAATCCATCCGGAGTTGATCCCGGTTGGTTTGTCCGGTCCATACCTCTCGCCCAAGCAAATCATACACCCGCACGCGCAGGAGCGTCGTATTTCCGGGTATATGCAACACCGTGATTCCATCAGTAGGGTTGGGCCACAATGCCAACCCGGGTATGACTTCCGGCTGTTTTTGCGACAAACTGATTTCCACCGGTACCACCGGGTTCAGGGTAATGGATTTTGGCGTTCCATCGGCCAAAATACCCGCCGCATTGGTGATCCTAAGTTTAAGCGAATCGGCCTGGGCGCCAACGGTGAAATGAATAATACCCACCTGCCCAAATCCGCCGGCGTTCTGACCATTGGTGCGCACTACCGCCACCGGATATACGCCCGAAGCGGGATTTTTGCGGTAAAAACCCATCATGTTCACACCTGTCTGGCCCAACCAGGAGCCCGGATAATCCACCCAAAAACTGCCCTGCGCCACCGAGCCGCCGGAAAAGGCTACGCCCAAATGGAATCCATAAAAACTTTCCTCCGTTTCGCCCAGCAGCATGGGTACCGCTATTTTTTGCCCGGGATAATACGGTCCTGCAGGCAGTTGTAAACTCAACACCGCCCCAGACCGATCATCGGCCGCCGCCGAGAGGAAATGTTCCTCGCCAAAATTCTGCACAATGGCTAAGGTATCTGATTGTGTAGCTCCGCCATCACCGTTGCAATCGCTGTGCTTGCCGTTCACCTGCTGGATGGAATCCGGCCAATCCAGCGCGTATTTGGGCAACCAGCTGATGCCCTGATCCGTACGCGCCGGTCCTTGTAATACCTGACCTATGGCCACGCCCAGGTGCAGCCAGTCCTGGCCGGTGACTTGTTTGTCGGCGTCGCAGTCGCCAGGCCAGACGGCCCCGGCCAGAGGAAGGTTTTGTGGCTCATCGGCGCCAATGGCCGGTGTGCTGAGGGAACGAATCTGACCGTCAATATCTGTACCGACACCCGCCTGAAGATTAATGGTGAGGGGTTTGTTGGGTGAATCTGAAGCCAGATGCAAATCGGGCGTCAGGCCGGTAGGGTCGTTCTCGGCTTCTAATTTGACGGGTAATGTGGTGGTGTTTGGCTCCAGGTTGGTCAGGTTTTGCCAGGCCGACAAACTTTCAAAACCGGGCATGATCCCCAGCGGCCCCAAATCAAAATTGTTGCGGTTAAATACACTGGTAAACCAGGAGGTGTTGAAGTCAAACATCCGGGCCGAGCCGCCTGTTTTAACCAGATTTCCTTCAAAACGCCCATTCTCCCAATCGTGAATTTTGATGGCAACCGGGTTGTCAAAAATGAGATTGTCAGTGTCATAATATACGGTATTATGCAAAAAATACAAGTATTTGGAATCAAAAAGGTACACCATAGGCGGACAGGAGGGGCCGCTGTTAAAAGGAGCCGTTCCTTTAAAATGGAAAAAATTATTGGTGATCTTCAATGGTATGGAAGCTGTTCCAATGCAATTAGAAAACCCCAACCCCGGTACCGACCCAAATCGGTTGTTTTCAATATTCACCTGGCCGTCCAAAAAGGATAATTGGGCATTTCCGGTTTGAAAAAACCGGCAATTTCGCAGGGTAAAACCTTGTACAAACGTTGTCGTCAGATCGCCGGCCACATTGCCTCCACCTATGGCGCCATCATACCCAAACATACAGTTTTCGACGCGCCATTCCCGGTCGTATTGTTGCGGTACGCCAGAAATATTAACCGGAGCTTTTAAAAACAGGCACTGGTTCAACACCAAACCACTATCAACTGATCCGCCGTCTTCAAAATAACCATCCACCACACAGTTGTCAAACGTGAGGCGCTTGTTCGGCCCTTCCAGCAGTTGGACACCAAACAGGTTCAGACGCTTAAATTGGACGTTTTTCAGCTGCTGTAGCTCTATTTTAGGCAAAACAGGCCCTTCCAAACCAGCTCCTTCCGGTTGTATGGTCACCGTACGGGCGGGAATGCTGCCGGGTATGTTTTTTATCAAAGCAGGATCCTGTGCGCTTTTACGCAGCAGGAGCGTTACGGGCGCGCACACGCCTGCGTTGGCCAGCATATTGGCGGCATCGTTCAACTGGGCAAAGTCAGCACCATCGCCCCCCACCGTATAATCGCCCCCCATCCGATTGGTAAAATTGGAGAGGGCCAATACATTGTCGGCAGTATTGACATCCCGGCCATCTTCTACACGCAATTCTAATTGATTGCCGGAAAACTGGTAATTGAAATGGTCAAACACCGGAATCCAGTCGCTCGTCTGGCCCGGCGGAAGCAGTCCTCTCCAGCGAAACGGTCTCAAGGCCGTATCGCCGTTTATTTTCCAATAAATGAGTGCTTGCCGAAGCGTGCCCGGGCCATCGTTCTTCAATTTTACAGCCACAGTGGGCAGGCCATGACATCCGGCTACCGGCAGATTGCAATGCGCCAGCTTTACATTCGTGCTGATTCCGGAAAACTGATCTGCTCCAATATCGGTCGAGCCCGGCTGGCGGGGATCGCCGTCTATATCCATATCTGAAATACCAGGCAGGAAAAGGCCCTTTCCGGCAAGCGCCGGCATATTGCCTTTTATTCGCAGGTTTTTACGCGTTAAGAAGCTTGGTTTGACAACTACACTGTGCAGGTCTTGTTGTGTATTGGTTTGCCATTGCGTGAGGGTTTCGTTCAAACTACCAATACCCAATCCTATCAAATTTGGTCCGGCAGACCAGATGCAATTGTAGTCGGAGATAATATCCGAATAATCGCCCAGTATCCGAAGGGGAAAACAATTTGGATGCACCCCAACGATGATATTGTTCATGATTCGCAACTTATCCACAAAAAGGGTTTGCGAAACATACAAGGCCGCTTTGGCCGTGGAGATGTACAGGTTGTTGTGTGCAAACAGGCCGTTCGGCGTTTGGGAAAGGGTTACCAGATCGTAGTTCAGCAAATATTCATCGTAAAAAATATTGTTGGTTACCTTCACCGAATCTGTGTCAAATGCCCAAAAACCGCCGTCAGATGAGGAGTTCGACACGATGGAGGCGTACAGTTCATTGTGGTGGAAACCGTTGTTTTTCCCTTCTGCAATCCAGACGTTTCCATAGATGTAACTGTGCTCAAGTCTGCTGTTCAGGCATTGATAGACATACACCGAAGGCAGCGCATTGTAGTCAATGGGATCGAGGATTTCCAGGTTATCCAGTGCCATGTTTTTACAGCCCAGCAGGTGCAGGGCGTCTACCCGCGTTTCAATGCGACTATCCCGGATGCTGCAATCCTCCATGTTTTTGCACCAGATACCCGATTCAAAACTCCACAAATCCAGGCGTTCGAGGCGTAGATTACTGCCGTTTTGCGCGCGAATGGTTACTACGCCATTGTTGGTAGACAAGCGCAGATCGTGCAGCCAAACGCCGCTTACACCGTTCATTTGCAACAAGGGAATTTGGGGATCCGTGATAATTCTTTGCCAAATGGATGCGCCTCTGTTGCCGTTTTGGGCCGTGATTTCAAAGGTGTTGGTGCTGCTAATGCCCATTCCGGGCTGGAGTTTCAGTGCGCCGTAGTGGCGCTCCGGCAACAGTTCAATTTTGGTTGGTCCGCAAACGCCAAATTGGTCCAGATGCTGTTGGAGTGCTTCAAAATGGGCAAAATCACCGCCTGCGCCCAAGGTATAGCTGCCTGAAAGACATTGAGCAAATGCGGCCTGGCCAACAGATAGGAACAGGACGAATAGTAGTGTGTGTTTGTGCATGGGATGTAGTTTGCAACAAAGGTAGAGGGGAGGGATTATTTTCCCAACACCGCCCTAAACTCCCCCAATCGCTTCAGCGTAACCCGATTTTTCTCTTTATCCGCAGGGGTCTGAGCATTGGGTATTGTGTCTATTTTATCTAGCCAGGATCTTGCCCGCAGGGTATCACCCAGTTTACTATACACAAAACTGAGGTTGAATTTCCCCTCGTCGTAACGTGGATTGATACCCAGTGCTTTTTCATACAAGGGAATAGCTTTCTGGTGCTTACCAACTTTCACTAAAGCAGAGGCATAATTATTGATCACCTGAAAGCTCCAGGGGTTTAGTTGATAGGCCCTATCGAAGGCTGTAACAGAGGCATCATACTGCCCCGTTTGATACAGTGCCACGCCCTCATGCCAGGCAATGGGCGTAGCCGAGTCGGTATATTCCAACCAGCGGTTCTCCGCCTTTCGGGCTTCTGACAACAAACCGCGCCAGTTGCCGCTTACCTGAGCATCCATCATCTTATTCAAATGTACTTCACCCTTGATCCGGTAAAAACCAATCAGGATAGCGAGGCTAAGTCCTCCTAACCCCAAAACCCACCAAATGCCTGGCCGTGGTACGGGTCTTGACGGAGCCTGGTGTACCATAAACGCGAAAAAAATGGCCAATAACACCTGAAACTCCATTCTTTCTTTGGGAAAATCAAAATATTGAATCACACAGTAAGCTGCACAACCGCCCAAGGCCGCGGCCAGGCCGGGTATGGCCGTCTGGTGCAGTGCCTTGCCGGCCAGCCAAAAAGCCAGCACCCACAAGCCGCAAAACAATACCACGCCAATGATCCCTGTTTCGGCACGGGCCTCCAGGTAATCGTTGTGCGCGCGGGTAAACACCACATTACCCTCCGTGAGCCGATAGCCACCTTCTACGCTTTTGGAAGGCAGCCAGAGTTTCCAGGATCCACTACCCACACCCAGCCAAAAATGGTCGGCATTGAGCAAGTCTGTTTTAGCCCACACAAAGCGGCGCTCTTTAGCCGTGTCGCTGTCCAAATATTGCAAGGGATTGAGACGTTCCGCCAGGTCATTACCCCTGCCTTTCCAGACCATGAAAGCGCCTGCGATACCCATTAATATCAACGCCACGGGTAGTATCTTTTTCCTCAATACCGGCCGGAAAGACACCTCACCCGCCGCGCGTGCCACCAGATACACACAAACCCCCACTAAAATCGCCAGCAAGGCCGTGCGCACCTGCAGGGTCAGGATCAACCCTAAAACCAAAACCGGTAACCAAAACGGCATTTTTAAGCGCTTGCTCCACCGGGTATGTATACCTGCCATTGCATATAAGGCCAATAGCAGCACCAAAAATTCTGCGGCAAGACTCTTATTACCCAAATACCCACCAATCTTTTTATACAGTGCATCGTTATCCAGGCTGCCAGTCAACCCGGCTTCTACCAATTGGAAAGAAATCACCAATCCGTACACCGCTAACAGTAAAAAGCTGATTTTTCCGATTTCCACTTGAACAGACGCTGAATCCCGTTGCAAGGCGTGCCGGAAAAACCGGTAGGTAAGTAATAACAATAGAACCTTTTGTGCATAAAACAAGCTCTCTGAAAAACTGGATGACCAACTTGTTGACGCAAGGCTCCATCCGTACCAAAGCAGCAGAATGGCATCAAAAATATTCCAGCCGGGCCCTTGTTGCAAATCTCTGCGCAATAGTATCCAGGAAAGCCATAAACTGCAGGAAAGCGCCAAAAAACGCGGTACATGTGTTTGGTCAGGACAAAATGGCCAGAACACGAGTGAACCACTTAGGGTGATGCACCAGAGCATAATCGTCCAGTTAGAGGCAGAGCGGGCAGGGGCAACTTGTGCGCGCATGGAACAGAATATTTTCCACAATATTCAGGAGAAAGTCTGACAAGACTACATTTGCCGTCAGAAACATCTTTTCTATTGATGCTCATCTTCAAAAAAGTAGCCGATTTACGGCACTGGCTCGACCGCCAACCCAAGCCCGTAGGGTTTGCCCCTACTATGGGGGCGCTTCACGCCGGACACCTCGAACTTATCCGGATGGCTAAAACAGACGGGTGTCTGGCTGTGGCCAGCATTTTTGTCAATCCAACCCAGTTCAACGATCCTAAAGATCTGGATAAATACCCCCGTACGCCTGAAAAGGATGCCGAACTTCTCATAGCAGCTGGCTGTGATGTGTTGTTCATGCCTCCTGTTGAAGAGGTGTACCCGCCAGGAATCAACTTAACCATCGATCTGGATTTCGGCCTTTTGGATAAAGTCATGGAAGGCGAATTCCGCCCGGGCCATTTCAAAGGTATGGCCACCGTGGTGAATCGACTCCTGGACATTGTGCAGCCCCAAAAACTCTACATGGGCCAGAAGGACTATCAGCAATTGAGCATCGTTCGCGACATGATCCGACAACTCGCCCTGCCCGTAGAACTCGTCATGTGCCCCACCGTACGCGAACCCGACGGGCTGGCCATGAGTAGCAGAAACGTGCGCCTCACACCGGACATGCGCGCAGCAGCGCCCGTGATACACCAAACACTACAATGGGCCAAAAAGGCACTCGAAGCGGATGTACCCCGGGATGAAATCCAGTCCCAGGCCATGGACAAGCTCCGCGCAGCAGGCCTTCGCCCGGAATATTTTGAACTGGTAGACGGTTTTTCCCTGGCGCCTATACGCCCAAAAGGCGCCATCGCGTTTATGGACGAAACCGGCATGGGCGACGGCATTGTAGCCTGCACCGCAGCCTTTGCCGGGGAGGTAAGATTGATTGATAATTTGGTGCTGGCGTAAGGGGGGTGCACTGTAAGGGAATAAAATATTGGCAGTTTTGCGTAAAGCACTTAACTTTGTAACATGGCACTTAGAGTACAACAAATAGAAATATCGCAAGTTGGCCCATTTGGGAATTTGATTCTGAATTTTCAACAAAACCCAAAACCGGGTAAAGCTGAAATTCATATATTAACCGGAGAAAATGGAACCGGAAAGACTACAATACTTGAATTGTTGGCTGGCTGCTTCAATAAACGTACACCCGATACTTTTCAGTCAAAATCCAGAAATAGCGCTTCTAAAGTAAAAATTACTTTTGATGACCATAGTTTTTTGCCTTCTGACAGGATTTTTAGTAGCCAAAATCCTGAATCTGAAAGGCCCAGGATTGTTACAAATTATTTAGAAAAAGGCGCCAAATCCGATTCCATATATTCCTTTGTACTATTTGCATATTCCGGCTATAGACAAGTCTCCAATGCTCAAATAAATGGCATTCAAGAAATTAATGAACACCCTTTGAATGGAGCTTTACAGTTTCAACGCGCTTCAGAACCTCAAATATTACTACAGTGGATAGCCAATACTATTGCCGCGGAAGCTATTGCTGTTGCTCAAAAGGAGCAGGAAGAGGCCGCCAACCGTCGGAAATCGATAGCCATGTTGGAAGAGGCAATTAGCTCAATTATTCAAAAAAAGATAGCCTTTCGCCTAGAAACTAAACCATATTCGGTAAGGATTGAATTAGAGGGTGAACGACTCGACTTTAATCAACTTCCCGATGGATTAAAAAGCATCATTTCCTGGTTAGGTGATTTATTGATGCGAATGGACAGATTGGCATGGAAAGACGACACCCCTGCTTTAGAACGAAATTTCATTCTGTTTTTGGACGAAATTGAAGTGCATTTACACCCTGACTGGCAGCGTAAGATTTTGCCTGCCATCCAATTTTTATTCCCAAATGCACAAATATTTATCAGTACACATTCGCCCTTTGTGGTAGGCTCAGTAGATGATGCATGGGTATATAAATTGGTAAAACCAAACGGAGATAGCCATTTGGCGGAAGGTTTTCCGGTGTTATCAAAGGATGAAAAAACCTATGACTATTGGCTTGAATTGGTGTTTGACATCGATACACCGTATGGTCTGAATGCTACAAAAAAATACGAACGCCGATCAGAGCTTTTAAGAAAAAAGGAGATTGATCCGATGGAAATGGCTGAACTTAAAGAGCTTGATCAAGACTTCGAACTTTTTAATACACAGGAAACCCCTTTGAATGTCCGTATACGCGAACACCTGGAACGTCTGAAATCCAATCCGACATAAGATAATCCTGCTCCAAATGATTAGAATTGATAAAAAAGCCATCAAAACGCCTGCAATTCTTGATTCGGAACATCCTGAAAACAAAAGCAATGCAGCAAGAAAAGAACACGAAGAGTCCTTTGATTCCGGTATCGTAAATTTTGAATTTCAATCTGCTATTTATGGACATAAGCGCGTCAAGGAAGCACTTATAAAAGTACAACATGGAAAATGTTGTTTCTGTGAATCGGATATTAATGCCATTTCACATGGTGATGTTGAACATTATAGGCCTAAAAAAGCGTTACAACGCGACGACCGTTTACCCTTACAATACCCTGGTTACTACTGGTTAGCCTATGATTTCGATAATCTTTTTTACTGTTGTCAAATTTGTAACCAAACCTATAAGAAGAACTATTTCCCCTTGGAAGACGAGCAGCTACGAATTAAAACACATCATTTAGCCCATAAATTAGCAGAAGAAAAACCATTAATCATTAACCCAGGCGTGGATGAGCCTGGAGTACATATCTTTTTCAACCGGGAAATCCCCATTGCCATTGATAAAAAAGGGGAGCAAACGATCAGGCGAACCGGGCTTGATCGAAGTAGTCTTAACAACCGCCGGTTGAAATACCTTAAATTGCTGGATGAATTTGCTCAATATGCCAGAAATGGAGACCAAAAGGCTCTTTCTTTAATTCGTGAAGCTTCTAACCCAGCATCTGAATATTCACTTATGGTTAGATGTAATTTCCCAGATTTATTAGATTGAACACTCAAACTGTTTAATCCACCACCCAATATGAAAAAGCAATCTAAAACACCACTCTTCGGCACGATTCGCAAAGCCTTCCAGATGGCTTTAGCCGCTGAAAAAAACAACACACCCGCCACTGAAATCGTCCAACGCAGTGAAGAAGCCCAGCTTTCACGCCGTCGTTTCCTGGCCAATACCGGCAAAACCGCACTGGCAGGAAGCCTGTTGCCTTCACTGGCACTTCCCCGCTTTCAAAGGGCTATCATGCCGCGTATTGCCATTGTGGGCGGTGGCATTGCCGGCCTCAACGCACTGCATCACCTGAAAAAAGGAGGGCTGGATGCCACCATTTACGAATCTTCCAACCGCATGGGCGGCCGTATATTCAGTGTTACAGATGCCATGGGGCCCGGTACATGGACGGAATTTGGCGGCGAGTTCATCGATACCAATCATGCCGACATGTGGGCACTGGCCAATGAATTCAAACTAGAACTCATTGATTATGCACAGGAGTCGGAGGCCAAACTAATCAAGGAGGCTTTCTTTTTCAATAACCAACATTACACACTGGCGCAGGTGGTGGAAGAATTCCGCGGATTTGCTCCACGTTTGCAGGCAGATATCGACAAACTCGATGGCGATATTTCATACCAGTCAAAAAGCAAAGTCATCCGCAAGTTCGACCGCATCAGCCTGTCAAATTACCTGGAGCAAATCGGCGCAACCGGCTGGATCAAACGTTTGATAGAAGTGGCCTATGAATCGGAATATGGCCTTTCTCCGGAAATTCAATCCAGCCTCAATCTATTGCTACTCATTTCCACCGAAACGCCGAATGGCCAGTGGGAGGTTTTCGGTGAAAGCGACGAGCGCTACAAAGTGCGCAACGGCAATCAACTCATCCCCAACGCCCTGGCCGAACGCCACGTAAACCATCTGGAACCCGGCCTGGCTCTGGAAGCCATCCGTACCCGCGGCAATGCCTATTCGCTGCACTTTGCCGGCATGAGCGATCCCGTCATAGCAGATTATGTGATCCTGACCCTTCCATTCACTGTGCTGCGTAAACTGGAGGTAAAGCTCGACATGCCCAAGGTAAAACGCCGCTGCATCCAGGAACTGGGCTACGGTATCAACGCTAAACTCATGATCGGGATGAAAAAACACTTTTGGCGTGAAAAAGGATACTCCGGCCTGGTGTATTCAGATAACGGCATCCCCAACGGCTGGGACAACGCGCAGTTGCAAACCCGCGATGACCAATCGGCCGGACTTTCCATTTTATTCGGAGGCCGCCGTGGAACCAATGTGGGCCACGGTACGCAGGAACAACAGAAAGATAAATACCTGAAATATTGGGAGCAAATATTCCCGGGCGCCACAGCCCATTACAGCGGCAAAACGGCACGCATGGACTGGCCTACCTACCCGCATGCATTGGGTTCTTATATCTGCCCAACGGTAGGCCAATATACCTCTATTGGTGGAGCGGAGCAAATGCCTTTGGGTAATGTCTTGTTTGCAGGAGAGCACTGCGGCGGCGATTTTGCCGGATTCATGAACGGCGCTGCGCAAAGCGGGAGAGAAGCAGCGGAGGCGATTCTGAAGAAAGTTAAATAGGAGGGGGGCATTGGGGTCATTTGGGGGTCATTTAGAGGTCATTTAGGGGTCATTTGGGGGTCATTGAAACACGAGGTAATGCTCGTTTTTCTCAATCAAAAAATGACCCCTAAATGACCCCTAAATGACCTCTAAATGACCCCTAAATGACCTAAATCTACCCCTTCCGCATCATTTTATGCAACTCTTCCTTTATTTCCCAAAATGGGCGGGGCGGAGCTGTTGCAGTGCCACTGTTTTGCTTTTCCCAGTCGCTTTTTTCCAATATCTTAAGGGTTGGAAGTTTGGCTTTGACCAGCATTTTGTTGAGTACCGCCAAATCGTAATTGAAATAGGTTTCTGCTTTTGACTTTGCTTGTCTCAGTTCCACATCTATCGTTTTTTGTCCATCCAGAATAGATTGGGTAGGCATATTGTCGGAGGCCTCTGTATACACATACAGCCTGCCCAACCGTGCGCGCAGTTGCTGCTCGCCTGTGATACCACTGGATACTATGGTTTCCGTGAGGGTCTTGCGGAACGAATCCAGATTCCCGCTCATCTTCGTCAATTCGTCTTTGAGTTTCTTGTCCTTAGCCTGGCTGATGCGCTGATCTACGCTGTCCTTGAGCGTGCGTACCTGAGCTTCCAGTAAGCCAAGGTCTTCCACCATTTGGAACAATCCTGCGGAAATGCTGCGCTTTTTAGCATAATCCAGTTCCGGCATCAAGGGGTCTGGCAAAATCTGAAGGGAGCCCTGGTCTACCCAGTCAGCTGCTCTTAGCCTGACCGTGTAGGTGCCCGGCAATGCCAACTGACCGATGAATCCGGCATAAACGCCAAACTCTCCTTGAACCATGACTCCTTTGGCGGCTTTTGGCGGCGCCAGACGCATATCCCAACGCACAAAATTGATACCCTTACGCTTGGTACCCGGCATGGAAGCGATCACTTTCCCATCAGCATTCAACACTTCCACCGTTACATCGCCGGTATTCATCCGGTCTTTGAGGTAGTACTGAATGGTGGCAATTTCCGGTGCATTTTGCCCGGCATAAGAATCGGTACTTGGAAACGCATTTCCGTAATGCCCACTGCTGGCTACTGCCGGACGCGTTGGAAGTAGCGCGGCATTTTTCTCCAACAATTCATTACTGAGACGGCGTATGGGTGAAATATCATCAATAATAAACACCCCGCGACCATGTGTGCCCAGTACCAGGTCGTTGGTTTTGGGCTGGATCACCATATCACGTACGGCTACATATTCCGGCACGCGTGATTTGTACAATACCCAGTTTTGACCGGCATCCAAACTAATATACAATCCGAATTCCGTTCCTAAAAACAAGAGGTTTGGATTCTCCAGATCTTCAATGATCACGTGTGCATAGCCTTGCAACGCTTTATCGGTTCCAATATTAACCCAGGTTTTACCGCCATCTTCCGACTTTGCCACATATGGCTTCATATCGCCATAAGCATGGTTGTCGAACGTAGCATAGACCCTGTCTTTATTGAATCGACTTGGTGTAACCCTGCTCACCCACGCACCTGCGGGCACGTCCGGGATGCTTTTGGAAATAAGCTCCCAGTTTTTACCTCCATCGCGGGTTACCTGAATATTACCATCGTCAGTACCTACATAAATATGGTTTTCGTCCATAGGGGAGGGACCAATGCTGAAAATCGTACAATGGTTTTCTGCGCTGGTGTTATCCACGGTTACACCGCCACTTTCCGCCTGTTTTTGCTTTTCTTTGTCGTTAGTGGTCAGGTCTGGCGAAATACGTTGCCAGGAGTGCCCCTGATCGTCGCTTTTGAACACATATTGCGCACCGATATAAAGGGTACGCGGGTTCTTTACTCCCTTTACCAGTGGTGTGTTCCAGTTCCAGCGATGTTTTTCATCTCCATTGCCGGGTTGTGGCTTAATGAACTGAGATTGGTTGGTTCGGCTGTTGTATTTGGCTACTTCGCCACCCTGGCTTTCGCTGTAGATAATATCCGGATCTGCGGCATCAGGTTGCACCCAGAAACCGTCGCCGCCGCCTACACTTTCCCAGTCGCTGTTTTCAATGCCGGCTTTGCTCTGTGATGGGGCACGCCAGGAACCATTGTCCTGTAAGCCACCGTATACATAGTAAGGCGTTTGCTCATCTGTCTGAACATGGTAGAATTGCGATACAGGAAGGGTATTCAGGTGCATCCAGGTAATGCCCTGATCGAGGCTCATATACACGCCACCATCGGTGCCCAGATACAAATGACTGGTATTGTTGGGGTTGATCCATAGCGCATGGTGATCAGAGTGTACCCATCCACCGGCGTTGGAGGCATCGCTGAAGGAATAGCCGCCATCTGTAGAGATGGAAAGAGAAAAAGCCGGACGGTACACACGTTTGGGATCGTTGGGATCCACCACCAGGGTACTGAAGTAGAACGGACGAGCGGTTACGTTAGAGTTGGCACTTTGATATTTCCAACTTTCACCTCCATCGGCAGAGATGAGCAAGCTGGTTTTTTCGCTTTCCACGATGGCCAGCATATTATCCGGAGCGCTGGGCGCAAGGGCCAGTGCAATTCGACCAAATTCGCCGCTTGGCAGTCCGTTAGTGATTTTCCGCCAGTTTTTACCGCCGTCTGTGCTTTTATACAACGCGCTTCCTGGTCCGCCGGAAACAAAGGAATATGGGGTACGGCGGAATTGCCACATGGAAGCCAACAGTACATCGGGGTTCCTTGGATCCATAATGATGTCGGCACAACCGGTCTTCTCGTTGGTGTAAAGTACTTTTTCCCAGGTCTTGCCACCATCAGTGGTTTTGTATAGACCGCGATCCGGGCTATCGCTCCAGAGTTTGCCGGGTACGGCAACATAAAGAATATTCGGATCAGTTGGGTGGAGCAGGATTTTAGAAATATGCTCAGAGTTTTCAAGGCCAACCCGGGTCCAGTTCCGGCCGGCATCGGTACTTTTATACAGACCAAGGCCCACAGCTACACTGTTACGCATGTTGCTTTCACCGGTGCCTACCCAAATGGTTTCAGGTTTGTTTTGGTCAATGGCAATAGCTCCAATGCTTTGGGGGTATTTTTCGAAAACAGGTTCGAATGTAAATCCGGAGGTGGTAGATTTCCATACCCCGCCACCTGCAGTACCTACGTAAATGGTTTTGGGGCTTTTGCTTACGCCCTCAATGGCAGTAATACGCCCGCCCATCACAGCCGGACCGATACTGCGGGCCTCAATGGCGCCAAAAGTGGAAGAACTCAGTTTCGTCTGGGCATTCAGGCTGGTTACCAGCGAGAGAAAAACGAGTAAGAAAGAGGGTAATTGTTTCATAATCATGAAGAAAAGACATAAAAAAGCCACAGCGCTGAGGAGGCGCAGAGCATGTATCAACTCTGAAACTCCGCAAGGCTGCGGCGATAATGGATATTGGATGTTTAGACATTAGAAATGGAACTTATGCTCAGGATAACCTGAACATCCGAACGTCCGTTGGCAAGAGTCCAGTGTCTAAAATCTAAACGTTCAATGCCTTATTTTCCCGGCATTACAAATGTTTTCTGATCAACGAGCGGGTTAATTGCCACGGAAGTAATGCTTACTGTGGAGCCGCCCATTGTTGGGTCGTTCTGCTGGATGGTGAAGGGGAATACCAGTCCATCCTGCGTTTTGAAATTAGAGTACACGGTAGCACTTTCCACTTCCTGGCCATCTACTTCTTCTACGCGAATATTTTTGATTTCATAGAAGGTAGTCGGGTCAATAAAGGTGTATTCACTGCGTTTGCCGCCTTTATTGATTTTGATTTTATGCGCTTCAGTACCGTCCACATCTTCCTTTCCTGCATATTCCAGGGTATATCCTTTTTCCTTGTATCCCACCAATGTGCCATCCACGTCCATCATGTCAGACATAGACTTCACCTGGTCAGCAGTAAGTGGTTCCGGTTCCATTTTACCCATGAACGGGTTATTGGCCCAGCCGGCATCGCCGTTTACTACTGTCGTTTGAACCATACCCATGACAGATACATCCATCCGGAGTGATTTATTGCGAACGGCTACCATCGTCATGCTGATGCTCATACCTGGAGCGCCATCGGCAGAGATTTTTGCTTCAGATTTAACGGCTTCCACCAAAGCCCAATTCTTGCCACCAATGGCTTCAATGTGCTTGGCAATAATTTCCTCAGCATTTTGTGCCTGAGCGAAACCGGAGAGAAAGAGTAGGAATGCTGCAAAAGAGAGCGTTTTTTTCATTTTTGTACTTTTGATTTGGATATGTAATTGGGCTGTTAAACAGCGTTTTTGTACATACAAAGAAACGAACAGATCGGCTGAATGTCACTGAATATTAGATAAGCAGGCTTCCAAACAAGACAAAAGAGCACTTTTTACCGTAATTCGCTGCTTTTACGTGCTGCTTCGCACACCGTTTACCTTGAGAAAGAGCGGTCAAACGTTATTAACCGCCCTTTCTGCCCACGGGTACACTGTAATTCACAGGAATGAGGGGTTTCACCTAACAATTCAACTTAGGTATTTTGAGCTTATTTTATTCCTGATCCGCCTGGATCCATTACCATTGGTACCGTACCATTGGTAATGATCACTTTGCTGTTCGGCGACATGCTCAACTTCAGCCAGGCATCCAGCGCTTTAAACTGCAGCACCGGTTCGGAAAGGCCCTCAGAAATGATTTTATTGGCGTCGCGTTCGCCCGTTGCCTGAATTCGTTTGCGTTCAGCCTCCTGTTTTTCCTGCTGCAAAATGAACTCCATGCGTTGAGCCTGTTGTTCCGCTTCCAGCTTGTCTTCTATTGCCTTGGTCAGGTTCTTTGGCAATGCAATAGATTTCAAAAGAACATTTTCAATCAAAATGCCCTTATCGGTCAAGGTTTTCGCCATCAGATCGCGAATGGCAACCTCAATGACCGCCCGATTTCCGGAGTGCATATCCTTAGCATAATACTTGGAGGTAATATCCGCTACAGCAGAACGAAAAACTGGCAAAATGATGGTTTCTTCATAGTCAAGACCTACCGTTCTCAACAAATCCGGAGCATCTTTTTTCACTACCCGGTACAAAATCGACACTTCACTTTGGATGGTTAAACCTTCCTGGGAAGGAATGTTCAAAGCCACTTCAAGGTTTTCTGTCTGGCCGGAAATCTTAATAATAGTGCTGGTAAAGGGGTTAAATGGGCGAAGACCACTGGTATACACTTCATCACTAAACCGACCGAACCTGCGCTTAACGCCGAACTCTCCCTGTCGTACAATAGTACAACTGCTGCCCAGGATCATCAGACCTAAAACAGCCACAATGCCTGGAAAAAAGAACTTGATTTTCATAGTTACTGTGTAATTTGGTTAAAAAATTCCGGTTGATTCGCCACCGGTATGCGATTGGTTGATTTAGGTTTATTGACAGCCTTTATACTGTATGATTTGTTCGATGGTCTGCATCGCTTCATTGGTGTGTTTATGAACCTCTGTCCAGTTTGGCGCAGCAAGTATCCGTTCACATTGTCTAATGGCATTTTTTGCCTGGTTAACTTGTGGCTCACAATAGAACAAGGTGGTTGCCAAATGCCCGATATCATGTAGTAGTTGAATGGCATGTTCCGTTTTCTGTGCCATAATATGCAGGTCCCTGCTAGCTAATCCATCTGACAGATCCATTTGTGCCAGCCGGGCATCTTGCTGGATAACAGCAGATGGAGTAAACATGGGGGCTATTTTACTTCTCTCTGCTTTTTGTGCCATTCTAAGACAAATTTCAGCGGCTTCACGCATCATAACAGCTTCGCGCCGAGCATCTACAGCCCGTTGAAGTTTGGAATTCAAGTCCTTTTCCAAACGATAATTAATCACATCACACTGCTTTCTGCCCGCCTCAGCAGCTACCCGAACATCTGTACAATAAACCCCGGCAAGCGCTACCGCATCAAACAAAATATAACAGTCTGCCAACTTCACCAGGATCTCGATCGGTTCAGTCCCACGCATGGCATTCGCCAGAGCAGTATCTATCCGGCCTGCTTGTATCATTACCCATTCCATTGTTTGGGGCGAATCAAAGGCCTCATTCGATATATTTTGACCCTTTAGCGATGCTGTGTGTAAAAAGACACACACCAAAATCGTTAATATGGACTGGAAACAAGCGTTTTTCATGATGTTTAAGGTAGATGCTGCAATACTCCGTTTCAAAGATAAAAGTATTACTATCATTTCTACAACCTTAAACCTATTTAAAATGTTCTAACTTGCACCGTTTTTTTATTTGTTGTTGCTTATGAATCTCCAAATCAGTATACAGCCTAACCTAAAGTTGGCTTTACGAGACCCGGAAGGAAGTGCACTGGGCAGAAAAATCATTCGCGAGGGTATCAAGCTCATGCATACCCTGGGATATGAACAATTCACCTTCAAGAAATTGGCTGAAGTAATTGATAGTACTGAAGCCAGCATATACCGGTATTTTGAAAACAAACACCGGCTCCTGTTATATTTTCTAACCTGGTACTGGAATTATGTTGAATACCAGTGCATGGTTTCCCTGCATAACTTGAATGACCCCGCCGTAAAAATTAAAAAAATCATTGAAATCCTGACCGGAAGCCTGCCCAGTTGGTCTGACACCTCCGATATCGACAAAGCGGCGCTTCAGGAAATTGTTATTGCAGAAAGCAGCAAGGCTTATCTTACCAAAGAAGTTGACGACATAAACAGCTTGCAGCTTTTTAAACCGTATAAAGACTTATGCCGGCATATTGCCCAAGTGTTTTCTGAATACAATCCTCAATATCCTTACACGCATTCCCTGGCAAGTACCGTGATGGAAGCCGCTCAGTTTCAACCCTATTTTATGGAGCACTTGCCATCACTTACAGATTTTGGTGGTGAAAAACGGAATTCAAAAAAGGTGGGTGAATTCCTGGAAAGTCTGGTATTCGCTTCTCTCAATAAAAGTTAAATCAACCTTTATGGCGGCGATCTGTTTAGAAAGAGGTTATTTGCAATCCATACGGATTTGATTTACCAATTGCGGTTTTCAAACCGTAGGTTTGCCCCTCGTCATGTCATTAGACACCATAAAACAACCTGTTGCTTCAGAGCTCGACACCTTCGAGTTTCGCTTCCGCGATGCCATGCGAAGTCATGTGCCGCTGCTGGATAAAATTACCTGGTATATCGTTCAGCGTAAGGGTAAGCAGGTACGCCCCATGCTGGTATTGCTCAGTGCCCGGCTATTCGGATCGATCGGAGAACCTACCTATACCGCCGCATCTATGGTTGAACTGCTGCACACCGCTACACTGGTTCATGATGATGTAGTGGACGATGCAAATGAACGCCGCGGCTTTTTTTCCATTAACGCACTCTGGAAGAATAAAATCGCTGTTTTGGTGGGCGATTTTTTACTCTCTCAAGGACTGCTGCTTTCTGTCAAAAACCAACAATTCACCATGCTTGAGCTGGTTAGCAGAGCCGTCAAAGAAATGGCGGAGGGAGAATTGATGCAAATGGAAAAAGCACGCCGCCTCGATATCAAAGAAGAGATTTACTACGAAATCATTCGACAAAAAACAGCCTCTCTCATCGCTGCCGCCTGTTGTGCAGGAGCCGTGAGCACGGCCCCGGATGATGATGAAATCAAAAAACGAATGTGGCTGTTCGGAGAAAAAACCGGTATGGCTTTTCAAATTCGAGATGACCTTTTTGATTTTGGCGACGACGATGTGGGAAAGCCGCTGGGTATTGATATTAAAGAAAAAAAGATGACCCTGCCGCTTATTTACGCACTCAACCAGGCAGAAAAGAGCGTGCGTCGGTACATGATCAATATCGTTAAAAACGAAAGCCATAAACCTGAAAAGGTAGACGAAGTCATCCGGTTCGTGCGCCAAAGTGGTGGTTTGGATTATGCCCGCGAAGCCATGTATCGGTACCGTCAGGAAGCATTTGATCTGCTCGAACTGGCTCCGGAAAGTCCCGCCCGACAATCACTCAGAGATTTGCTGGTCTTCGTAACCGAAAGAAAGCGATAACTTTTTCCATGACTCAAATTCAGATCTTCGAATTCAGCCCTTTTGCTGAAAACACCTATGTTTTGTGGGATGAAACACGTCAATGCGTCATCTTCGACCCGGGTTGCTACACCCAGGAAGAACAAAACATACTAAAAAAATTTATCGCAGATCATGCGCTTCAACCCGTGCGACTGATCAATACCCACTGCCACCTGGATCACGTATTCGGGAACCCTTTTGTGGTTAAAACCTGGGGTATTGGTCTGGAAATACATGAGGGAGAACTCCCCGTTTTAGGCAGTTTCGAACGCGTTTGTCAAATGTATGGAATACCCTTCCATGATGCACAGCCTATGCCCGTCAATTTTATTGACGGTGGTGAAACGATAACGTTCGGACAAACTAAATTAAAAGTATTGTATACGCCTGGGCACTCCCCGGCCAGTATTTCCTTCTATTGCCAGGAAGATGGATTCGTCATCGCCGGAGATGTCCTTTTCCAGGAAAGCATCGGACGTACAGATTTGCCAGGCGGCAATATGGATACGCTCCTTCATTCCATTCGTACCCAACTCTTTACCCTGCCAGACGAAACCATCGTATATCCCGGCCATGGCCCCGCTACTACCATCCGGCACGAAAAAGAATATAATCCATTCCTGTAGCAACCAAAATGTCACGGCTACGCCGTTCTTATGTTTGAACGGCGTAGCCGTGACATTTTAGTAACATCGACGCTATATGGCTTTAGGGCTGTCTGTGAGAAGGCCGCCGCCCCCCATAAACCTCCATAAACAGCCCGGAATATCATTCCGGGGTACATAAACCCCTGCTCATTCCTCCAACTCAATCTTCTTCCGTTCGTTCCATCCCAGTTTTTCCAAAACACGGTCAAACATCCAGTATACCACAGGAACTACAATTAACGACAGGAACATGGAGGAATTCAATCCTCCAATGATTGCCCAGGCCAGGCCGTTTTTCCAGTCTGAACCCGACCCCTGCGCAAACGCGATAGGCAAAAGCCCGATAACCATGGCTATATTGGTCATCAATACCGGGCGGAAACGCAACCTGGTAGCTTCCAGCAAGGCTGTCTTTAACTCCATGCCTTCCTCCCGCAATTGATTGGCAAAATCTACAACCAAAATAGCATTTTTACCCACCAGGCCTATCAACATCAGCATACCCAAGCCGGTGAATACAGTTAGGTTTTCACTGGCCAAAGCCAAGGCAAGCAACGCTCCTATTACAGATAGCGGTATAGATACCAGAACAACCATTGGATATACCCAGTTGTCGTACAAGGCTACCATGATCAGGTAAACCAATAACAGAGATGTCCACAAAGCAAATCCCAAACTTCCTATTGCCTGCTGTTGTCGTTTCAAATCGCCACCATACTTGATTTGGGTACCTGGAGGCAGCGGCAACTGATCCAGTTTGGCCTTGATCTCACGGGTTACCGTACCGTTTGGACGGCCAATTACCTGTGCGGTCAACATCAGGGAGGTCGTCCGGTCGCGGCGTTCCAGTCGGGTAGGGGATGATCCCTGCGCCACTTCGGCAAACTGCTTGAGGTAAACCGTACTGCCCAAAGGATTCACAAACGACAGATTTTTGATGTCCTCTGTGCTGCGTCGGTCAAAAGCGTCTAATGCAACCCGAATCGGATACTCATATTCACCATCCCGGAATTTAGCATCGGTATTGCCGTTAAAGGCCGTTTGCAAGGTAAGACCTACCTGCGCCATAGCCAAACCGTAATCGGCCATCCGCTGACGGTTTACCTCCACTTTTACTTCCGGGTTTCCACCTTCTACAGATGCCCCTATTTCCACACACCCCGGCACGGAAGCCATTTCTTTTTTGACCTTCTCTGAAAGAATCAACAAGCTATCCAGACTTGGCCCGTTCAGCATGATCTCAATGGGTGAGAACGAAAGTCCCATGATATCTATGGGATTGGTTTTGATACGGGCGCCGGCAATGATTTCTTCGAGTTTAATCTTTGTTTTTCGGGCAAAAACGGGTGTAAGTTCTTTTCGAATACCGCCATATGGCGTTAAAAACACCTGAATTTCTGCGATATTCGGCGCATTCAAGCCAAATGATTTATTGTTTGACCCTACTGTGGTGAAGGTGCGTACTACCTCTGGCTGATCGCGCAACCAGGCCTCCACTCGCTTGGCTATAGCATCCGTTTGGGTAAGTGCAGCATCTTGGGGCAATACTATTTCCAGCAGAAACTCACCCCGCTCCCCATGTTCCATGAAGGCATTGCCGATCAAGCCGGACGACACCAACGTAAAGGAGCCCAAAAACATAGCCACTGCTGTCAGTAAGGTAATAACCTTGGTACGCCGATTCTTTAAAGCCAGATCCAACAATCGCACAAAACCACCGGATACCCAACCCAGGAATTTTTCAAAATTCAAAATAATGCGGCCACTCAAATTTTTACCTTCAAAACGATGCAGTTTGCCAATTCTGGAGGTTAACCATGGTACCAGGGTAAACGACACCAGCAAGGACATCAAGGTAGACGTAAGCACCGTCATGCAAAATTGACGCAACAGGTTCGGTACCAATCCTACCGTGAAAACAATAGGGAGAAATACCACCACATCTACCAGTGTAATACTCACCGCAGTAAACCCAATCTCCATCCGGCCATCATAACTCGCCTGCACCTTGTTTTTCCCCATCTCAAAGTGCCGGTATATATTTTCAATAACCACAATAGCATCATCCACCAAAATACCAATGGCCAAAGAAAGGCCCAGCAACGACATCAGATTCAAGGAATACCCGAGCAGTTTCATCATCACGAAAGTGCTCACAATGGAGGTAGGAATAGACACCAACACAATGGCGGCATTCCGCAAACTGTGCAGAAACAACAACATCACCAGGCCCACCAGTGCCACGGCGACCAACAGGTCTTCTATGACGGCATTGGTTGCTTTTTTAGTAAATGTGCTGCTGTTAGCCACCACATCAATGCGCAACCCCTGTGAAACATAGGCCTTTTCCAGTTCACCAATTTTTGCCAGTACCAGTTTCGACATCTCCACGGCATTGGCATCCCCCTGCTTACGGATGGAAATACCCACCGCCGGTTGACCATCGGTCCTGCAAATGATTTCAGGATCACGGGTGCCATCCTGAATTTCAGCAATATCCTTGAGAAAGATCGAAGAGCCGAATCGGCTTTTACCAACTACCAGATTGCGAATATCATTGATATCCAAAAATTTACCAGCCAGACGGATCCGAAGTTGACCTTGTTCGCCACTCACTTTTCCGGTGGGAAAATCCAGATTGGCCGTTTGAACCGCTTGCGCTACCTGCAAAAGGGAAAGACCGTATTGTTCCAGCCTGGAAGAGGAGATATTGATTTTGATCTCTCTTTCTTCTCCCCCCAGAATACCTACCTGCGCAACCCCCTTTACCTGGGATATTTCTGGTACAACCCGGTTTTTGATCACATCGTAAAAGGCCGGGCCGGTGATATTACCAGATACGCCTAATTTAAGGATCGGCAGTTCATCGAGCGCAAATTTATTGATAACCGGGGTCCGAACCTCCTTGGGCAAAGATGCCTGAAGCTGGTTTATTTTTCGTTGCAGTTCCTGAACAGCCTTGTCAAGATCTACCGCTTGTTCAAACTCTATCGCTACAAAAGAGGAGTTTTCCTGGGAGCCCACCTGCACCTGATCAATGCCCTCCAACGAAGAAATAGCATCTTCAATGGGTTTACTCACGGCATTTTCCACCTCCGCAGGAGATGCTCCAGGATAGATGGTAATAATCGTAATAATAGGCGCACTGAACTTGGGCACCAGCTCAATCGGCAGGCGCATATAGCTGGCAACTCCCATAAAAGTCAACACGGCGAAAACAACGATGACTATGGAAGGCCGGCGGATGGAAAGAGCAGTTATGTTCACAGCGCGAAGGTAGATTTTTAAACGCGAGTTGGGAAACGCGGATTTAGAACGCGGATTTTTTTGGAACGCGGATGACGCGGATTTTTCTGCTGCCCTCGGCAGCCTTTTTAGGAGAATTTGAGATTATTGCTCTCTTCAACCAAAAAATTGCCTTCGGCAATTTTCAAAATCCGCGTCATCCGCGTCATCCGCGTTCCAAAAAAACCGCGTTCCAAAAAAACCGCGTCACCCGCGTTCCAAACCCGTGTTCCAAACCCCGAGTTCGAGGCCATCTCGTTCACTTATTTGCACAAAAAGGGCTTTATGCCCAAAATCGAGCAACAAAGCATCATTGCGATATAATCCATTTTCATGTCGGGAGAGACGGATAGCCATCAATATTTCGCCAGCCGCCTGTTGCCACAAAGGTTGGGCATTCGCAACCATACGTTGCAACACCGGCTGCCCATGTAATTCCTGCAATTTACGGGCTGTTTCCATCAATGATTCAGAGCCAATGATCCGAATGGCTTCTGAATCTTCTCCCCCCGACAAAAGGAGCCGTTCTCCGGAATCAAAGATCAATTCCAGGGCAAATAAGAAGCCTTTTTGCCCTGGAACAGGCCAAATATAATAATAAACAGCTTCCAGCCGTTGGCCTTCAAAGCCCAAAAAAGATTCTGCCTCCTCTTGGCGAAAACAATCAAAAGGAACCTTTTCTTCAGAATTTAAATCAATTTGCATATCCTGAAACACTTGCTTTACTACAATCTGTGAATCGCCGCAAAGGTCGTAACTTTCCCCCATCAATACTTGTACTTATGTCCTTCCTCACGCACTTCCAACAGGCTTTTCAAAATGGTCAGTTGCTAAAATGCACCCTGGCTAAGCCTACGGTTGCTGCACCGGAAGGCTTGAAAAACATCTATATCCGACCGGTTTCCTTGAAAAAAGGACTTTATCTGGCTTTCAATTATAGATATAAAACCCGTGATGAGGTCAAGAATTTTCTTTTGACGGAAGCTGTTGAACAGTTGGAAAAAATCCTTGGCTCCCAGTTTCTTCAAGCCGACCTGCTTACACCGGAACGAGACTATACCGTGCAGTTCGATCGGTCAGGCGCTTCAAAACTTACCGATAAAAAGCCATCCATGCCACAGGTTACTCCTACTCCAATGGCGCACGACCGGGCCAAACAACGCTTGTTGGATCCTAAATCGCCCTGGCTTCACTTGCTGGGAATTACCAATGTAAAGGGAGAGGTGCTTTCCAGCAGTCAGGACAAGTGGAAACAGATCAATAAATACCTGGAAATCATTGACAGCCTCCTGCGTGAGCAACCCCTTCCTTCCGGTGCACGTATTGCAGATATGGGCTCCGGAAAAGGATATCTTACGTTTGCTTTGTACGATTACCTGGCCAATCACCTGAAGCTGGAACCCCACATCACAGGTATTGAACTCCGACCGGAACTGGTAGATTTTTGTCGTAAAATGGCTCGTCAGGCAGGATTTGAAAACCTCAATTTTGTTGCCAAAGACATTGCAGACTTCAATGAAGGTTTACTCGATATGCTCATTGCCCTTCATGCCTGCGACACAGCCACTGATCTGGCCCTGGCTGCTGGGATCCGCCAGAAAGCCCGGATTCTGGTCGTAGCACCTTGTTGCCACAAACAAATCCGGCGCGAAATGCAACCCCGTAATGAAATGAAGCCTCTGTTAAAACATGGCATCCTGCTGGAACGTCAGGCAGAAATGCTCACAGATGGTATCCGGGCGCTCCTGCTGGAAGCTGAAGGTTACCGCACCAAGGTTTTTGAATTTGTCTCCACAGAGCATACCGCTAAAAATGTGATGATTACAGCTACTATGGAGCAACGAAAAATGAACCAACGAAGCCAAGAAGCGTTGCAACAAATAGCCGACCTGAAAACGGCTTTTGGTATCCGGGAACATTGGCTGGAAAAATTATTGGCGGATAAATGACCAATACGTACCTGTTTTCATCCGAAAATACCTTCGGATAGTTATTTTGTAGAAAAAGTACGTCTCCACAATAATAAGACCCAAATATTGCGTTTGTAAGATCTAAAGTTGCCTTGTAGTGTGCACACAAAACACCAGGAAGCTTGACAAACCCGCTACCCCAGTCTTTTACAGACATTTCTACCCACCAAAACACTAAAAATACTTAAGCACTCAAAAACAATTCTCGCCATGCAAATACTACCTCGCCGTTTTGGCGCATTCGACCTGAATAAATTTTTTAACGATATGAAATTCAAAACATCGCTCACCCTCTTTTCCATCGTTGGTATAGTGGGTATTGCTCTGTTGGTTAAATATAACCCATTCGATAATGGCGGTCCGCAAAGTTCTCCCGAGCGGGATGCAGCCCTGATTCGCACCATCTCACAGGTACTTTCGCGCGGGCACTTCCAACCCAAAGAGATTGACGACACTTTTTCCAAAAGTGTTTACAACCTTTATCTCAAAGAAGTGGACGGAAGCAAACGCTTCCTGACTCAAGCAGATATTGACCAATTGAAACCTTTTGAACTGCTGCTAGACGACCAGGCGCGCGCCGGAACATTTCAGTTTTTTGATATATCTGTAAGAAGCCTGGATGCTTCTTTGGTAAAAACGCAAAACTGGTACCGCGATATCCTGGCCAAGCCGCTCGATTTTTCCAAAAACGACGAACTTCAGGCAGATGGTGAAAAAATGAAGTGGGCAAAAGATGATTCCGAACTCCGAAATCGCTGGGAGCGCTGGATGAAGTACGAAGTGCTGAGCCGGGTAACAGATGAATTGGAAAAACAAGAAAAGCCAGAATTCAAAGGCGATAAAAAAGACTTTGCTACCCTGGAAAAAGAACAGCGTACCAAAGTGCTGGATGTATACGACAAATGGTTTAAGCGCCTGCAAAAGCTCGACCATAACCGTCGCCTGGAAATATATATCAATTCCATTACCAATTACTTCGATCCACATACGGGCTATTACTCCCCGCGTGAAAAAGAAAACTTTGACATCCAGATGTCGGGCAAACTCGAAGGTATTGGAGCTCGTTTGCAGAGCGATGGAGAAAAAACCACCGTTTCCGAAATCGTTCCTGGCGGCCCGGCCTGGAAACAGGGCGCGCTTCAAGCCAAAGACGTGATTCTCAAAGTATCTCAGGGCGAAACCGACGCAGAGCCTGTGGATATTATGGGTTGGGATATTGATGATGTGGTATCCAAGGTTCGTGGCCCTAAAGACTCCAAAGTAACCCTTACCGTTCAAAAGCCTGATGGCTCTGAAAAGGTCATCACTATTACACGCGATGTGGTGATCATGGAAGAAGGTCTGGCCAAGTCTTTGATCCTCAACGAAGGAAGCATACCTGCAGAGCGTATTGGATATATCTTCCTGCCTAAGTTCTATGCTGATTTCGAATCCGGCCGTACCAGTTGCGCTCAGGACGTAGCCGCTGAAGTAGAAAAACTAAAGAAGGAAAATGTAAAAGGCATCATTCTGGACCTTCGTAATAACGGTGGCGGCTCCTTGCGAGACGTAGTAACGATGAGCGGCCTTTTCATTGAAGACGGCCCAATCGTGCAGGTAAAAAGCCGTGGCCGCGCTACTGAAATCATGCGCGACAACGATACTCGCGTTCAATACACCGGTCCGCTGGTTGTGATGGTGAATGGCTTTAGCGCATCCGCATCCGAAATCCTGGCAGCAGCCATGCAGGATTATGGCCGCGCCATCATTGTTGGTGCCTCTACTACATACGGAAAAGGTACCGTTCAGCGCTTCTTCGATCTGGATAATGCTGCTGCCGACAATAGTGTAAAACCTTTGGGTGAAATGAAAATGACCATCCAGAAATTCTACCGTATTACTGGTAAAACCACACAACTGGACGGCGTAACCCCGGATATCGTTCTGCCTGATTTTTACAACTTTTTGGAAAACGGCGAAAATGAGAACGACTACCCGCTGGCTTCCACTACCATTGAACCGGTGCAGTTCAATCAAAACATCTATCGCATCGCTGATATGAACCAGTTGAAAGCAAATAGTCAGGCACGCGTGAAAAACGATCCTACTTTCCAAAAAGTAAACGAAAACGCGCAACGCCTGCGCAAACGCAAGGACGAAAGTACCTTCCCGCTGCAAGCAGAAAAATTCCGGACTTGGAATAAAAAACAGGATGAAGAAGCCGCTCGTTACGAGAATATGTTCCAACCCATCGAATCTTTCAAGATCGATAACCTTGCAGCTGACTTATCACAAATTCAAATCGATACTTCCCGCATTGCCCGCAACGATAGCTGGATCAAGGAACGCCAAAAAGACGTTCAACTCTATGAAACCCTCCGCATCATGCTGGATATGATCCGAATAGATGGAATGGCCGGGAAGAATTAATGTGGATGAATGTCAAATAAAAAGAGCCCTGGTGAATCATCACCAGGGCTCTTTTTATTTGACATTCATCCACATTAACCACATTCATCCACATTAACCACATTCAACCACATTCCGCTTAATCCACCCAATCTGCTACAAAAACATTTGTATCCCGAGTGCCGGGTTTGTTCATTCTGTTGCTGCTCCAGGAAAGTTTCTTTCCATCTGGAGAGAACATAGGAAAGGAGTTGAAAATACTTTCTGAGGTAACCTGTTCCAAACCGGTTCCGTCTGTATTGATCATGTAGATCTGGAAATCATAACCCCGTTTGGAATGGTGGTTGCTGCTGAACACAATCTTTTTACCGGAAGGATGGAAAAACGGCGCCCAGTTGGCTTTGCCCAAATGGGTTATCTGACGAAGGTCTGTGCCGTCTACATTGCAGGTAAAGATCTCCATATTGGTTGGCGCAACCAAATGCTGTGCGAGGTAGTCCCGATATTCTTTTATTTCTTCGGCCGTTTTTGGCCGGCTGGCGCGGAAAACAATTTTCGAACCATCCTGACTGAAAAACGCGCCACCATCATACCCCAAATCAAAGGTGATTTGTTTCAATCCACTGCCATCCAGATTCATGGTCCATAATTCCAGATCGCCGGAACGATCACTTGTGAACAATATCTTGTCGCCTTTAGGACTCAAAACCGCCTCAGCATCGTATCCCGGATGATCCGTCAACTGTTTTACAATATTGCCTTTAAGATCTGCCATGTAAATATCGTAGCTATCGTAAATAGACCACAGATACTTACCACCAGCGCGCATGTCAGGCGAATGCGGGCAGGAAGCTCCTGCTTCATGTGTACTGGCATATAGAATATGTTTGCCATCCGGCATAAAATAAGAACATGTGGTGCGACCCTTCAGCGTACTGATGGTCTTTGGACGATAGGTGCTGTCGCCGGCTGCATCTTTTACCTTCATGGCAAAGATTTGGTCGCACTCCAGTCCCCAGGCTTTATTGTTGCTTTGAAAGGTAAGCCATTTGCTGTCAGGACTCCAGTATGCTTCGGCATTGTCGCCTCCAAAGGTCAACTGACGAACATTTTTGAGGTGTTTTTCCGGCATTGGTGTTGCCGTAGTTGCATCGGATGGACTATGTTGGGCGAATAGTGATACGCCAATAGCCAGGAATAGGGTTAGGAATTTTGCTTTGAGCATAGTTTAAATTCAAAAATTTCGCCCAAAGTTCGGGTGAAGGGGGGCAATAAGTAGTCAGGATTTGGTCAAGAAATGACGCCTTTAATGTATTTAGCTCAGCAACCATTCCAACAGTCATGTGTTTGTGCTGGGAGAATTACGTAAACAATGCTGAATATTCGCGCTGCAAAGGCTTTGTGCCAATAGAGAATCTTCACTCAAAAGTGATTTACCCATGAAAAAAATATGCCTGATTTTACTGGTGGGCATGAGCCTTCCGGTACTCGCGCAAGACGTTCCATTCATTAAAAAAGAAGCGCTTCAGCAATGGATAAATGCTGATTCCGATTCCATTTACGTGCTCAATTTCTGGGCTACCTGGTGCGCCCCCTGTGTGGAAGAATTACCTGCTTTTGAAAAATTGCATCGGGAATACTCATCCAAAAAGGTCAAAGTTGTGCTCATCAGCACTGATTTTAAGCGGAACGTCGAATCCAAAGTGAAACCATTCATAAAACGCAAAAAATTGCAAAGCCTGGTGGTGTTTATGGATGAACCAAACCCCAATCATTGGGTTAATGCAGTAAGCCCGGAATGGTCCGGGGCATTACCAGCCACGCTGATCATCCATAAACGCAAAGACAAAGCCTTGTTTTTTGAAAAACAACTCAACTTTGAAACGCTGGAGGAAATACTAAAAACAATGCTCTGACAACAAATCCGTCATCCATCTAAATAACTTATACATGAAAAAAGCTTTTTCTCTTTTTCTGCTATTTTCCCTGGCATTCACAGCTATGTCTTTCCAGACAGCCAATACCGGCGGTGGCTACAGGGTAGGTGATACCGCTATGGATTTCAGCCTGATCAATGTTAAAGGCAAGCCGGTATCCTTAGCCGGTATCAAAAATGCCAAAGGGTACATCGTAGTGTTCACCTGTAATCACTGCCCCTATGCCAAAGCCTACGAACAGCGTATTATCGACCTGCACAAGAAATATGCACCAATGGGCTTTTCTGTTGTTGCCATCAACTCCAACGACAAAGATGTACAACCCCAGGACAGTTATGATAACATGAAAAAGCTGGCCAAAAAGAACAAATATCCGTTCCCTTATCTGTACGACGAAACTCAGGAGGTTGCCAAAGCTTATGGCGCTACCCGCACCCCGCATGTATATGTGCTGGATAAAGACCGTGTAGTACGCTATATAGGCGCAATCGACGACAACTCTGAAGATCCCGCCATGGTTAAAGAACAATATGTAGCCAATGCGGTAGATGCGCTTCTAAGCGGCAAAGACATCAAAACCAAAGAAACCAAAGCCATTGGCTGCGGGATTAAGTGGAAAAAGTCGTAAAATCCATACGATGGAACGACAGGCGCTTTAAATAGGATGGAAAGAAATTCTTTATGAATATTTGCCCGCCCAGAAAAGTAATTTGCCTGTCGTCCCATCGTTCATCATCCCATTGCTAACAAATGAATCTATTCACCTGGCTTTATCCTTTCGGTCGGGAAACCGCAGAAGAAGGTCGCTTCACCATCCTGAGGGCCGAAGCAATCATGAAGACCATAGAGCGGCTGGAATTACGTATAGCAGAGCGCTTTCCGGAATCGGGATTATTGGGCGTTTGCCAGGAGTTTAAATTAGTGGCTGTCCGCTCTGAAGAACTGGCCCGCAAACTGGAAGGGCCAATATGGCCCGTTCGTTTAGCCGCCGTTATTGCCTCCACTTTGTTGATAGGACTGGTAAGCTGGGCATTGGGCCAGTTGGTTCATAATTTTAAACTTGATGCCAGTGGCATACTGCATCTTTTGCAAACCACAGAATCAGCCATTAATGAATTGATTTTCCTGGGACTGGCGATTTTTTTCCTTGTCAATCTGGAAGCCCGCCTGAAACGCAGATCTGCCTTAAAAGCACTTCACCGGCTGCGTAGCATTGCCCATGTGATTGATATGCACCAACTAACCAAGGATCCCGCTTTCCACCTGTCAAGAAATAAAATTATAGAAACCCAACATTCACCAAAACGCAATCTCACTCGCCACCAACTCATGCGTTATCTGGATTATTGTTCGGAGCTGTTGGCCCTTAATTCAAAAATCGCTGCATTGTTTGCACAAAACACAGACGACCGGGAAGTTCTAAATACCGTGAATGATCTGGAACAGTTGGTTCAGGGACTTTCTGCCAAAGTGTGGCAAAAAATCATGATACTGGACTATTCTACCGAGTAACCGGCAGAAATAGGCAGAAAGCGCATTTATAAAGTTGTTAAAATGATCTTAATGCTAGGAAAATATCCTGGTAATGTTGTTAGTTTGCCCTCCCTACAAAATTGAACAAACCATTACAGCAGGATAGCAAAGGGATTTCTATTTATATGGTTTTACCGCAAAAACAACAGTTTTTGTTGCAAAAAAAACCAGGGTTTTCCCTTATTAACAACGAAAAGTTTGCGTTTTTTGGAAAAAAGTTTTGAGAGACCACCTTGCTTGTCTACTTTTGTGCGCCTCTTAAAATTCCAATAGCCGAGTGAACTACTCACCCAACCGGGTAAATCAACGGCAAAGGAGGGCCTCCGCCTTCAAAAAAAGTAATCTAGTAGATGCGCTCTATCGCCGTAATGATTCGCAACAACTGAGGCTAAGAATCACTGATTTCCTCGGCAAACACCTTCAACATGGGCAGGAAAGAGAAATTTGTTTACAACATTCACACCCTTACCTACGAGAAAGTAGTTGTTCCCCTAAAAACCCGTATTTGGCAGGCATTCGGATTTTTTTCCGTGGTAGTTGTTACCTCCCTCGCTATGCTTGCTGTGTTCTATACCATCTTCCCTTCTCCGCGCGAGGAAGATCTGATGCGTGAGATCAGCCAGATGGAATACAAATACAAACAAATGAATGCACAAGTGGACATGATGTCCAAAGTGCTCCATAATATTCAGGAACGCGACGCCAGCGTACACCGTACGGTATTCGGAATGGATCCGATCGATTCAGATATATGGAATGCTGGTGTGGGTGGCCACGAATCACATCCGGAACTTGAAGCCTTTGAATTCAGTGGAAGCGTTATTGGAGATGCCCTTAACAAGATTGATGCGCTCAGTCGTCAGCTTTCCCTTCAAAGTAAATCACTCGATACCATTCAGGATTTGGCCCGTAATCAGGAAAAAATGTTGGCTTCTTTGCCCAGCATCAAACCGGTACGGGAAGATAAACTTCAAAAAAGTATTGGAACACTTTCCGGTTTTGGATATCGCATCCACCCGGTATACAAGTTTAAGAAATTTCACGCCGGTCTGGATTTCCCTGCAAGAACAGGCACCGCCATTCAGGCCCCAGGCGATGGCGTTGTTGTAGAAACCGGATGGCACAGTGGTTATGGAAACTGCGTAAAAATCAGCCACGGTTTCGGATACGAAACACTTTATGGCCACATGAACAGAATTAACGTTCGCCAGGGTGAAAAAGTGAAAAAAGGACAGAAGATTGGCGAAGTAGGCGATACCGGTCTATCCACCGCGCCACACCTCCACTACGAAGTACATTATAAAGGCAAACCCATCAACCCGATCAATTTCTGTATGGACAAACTCACGCCTCAGGAATATCAACAGTTGGTGGCCGCAGCCAACGTAGCCAACCAGTCGCTTGACTAAACCTTTCTATCAGATCATACTATCGTTCAAATTGAAACGATAAACAACAGGATTGAAGCGGGACGCGTAAGTGTCCCGCTTTCTTTTTTATGCCCTGGTGTTTTTGGGCATAAAAAAAGCCCGCACACCGGGGGGAAATGGGGGCGGGCTGGTAAATTGGAATTATATCTTGCGGAATAATATCAGGCCGCGGCAACTTCGCGCACCAACAATTGAAATCCATTCCCATGAATGTTTACAATTTCAATAGCCGGATCCAATGCCAGATACTTTCTGAGTTTGGTCACAAATACATCCATAGAACGGGCTGTAAAATAAGTATCCTCATGCCAGATCTTGGTGAGCGCCTCTGAACGCGGGGTAACATCGTTTATGTACTTACAGAACAACTTCAGCAACTCTGCCTCCTTAGGACTCAGCTTCCAATTGTTTTCCTCTCCTGGTTTGGCATCCGTGAAGGTTAGAATACGAAGTGGGAAGTTGAAATGATATTTTCCAATCAGGAACTCGCGTTGATCATCTCGGGGATCTGGGTTTTTATTCACCCGTTTGAGAACCGCCTGGATGCGCAGTAGTAATTCTTCCGAATTGAACGGCTTTGGAATGTAGTCGTCTGCACCAAGTTTAAAACCCTGAAGTACGTCATCCTTCATGGTCTTGGCGGTAAGGAAGATAATCGGCACGTCTTTGTTGCGTTCCCGCACATCTTTGGCCAGCGTGAATCCGTCCTTTCGGGGCATCATCACATCAAAGACACAAAGATCATAGTGACTTTTGCGGAAGGCCTCCAAGCCCTGAACACCATCAGTGGCCAGGTTTACCTCATAATCGTGCATTTCCAGGTAAGAGCGGAGCACGTCGCCGAAATTTTGGTCGTCTTCAACCAGCAGGATTTTGTATCGAGCACTTGCCATGATGTTGTCGGTTTAAGAGTGTTCGTAAGATTAAAGATTTGTTCAAGGATTGTTATTAAAAACCCTGTTCCGCAGAACCGGATATGACCTAAACGTTAAAGGATTAAAATCAAGTATGTGAAAAGTACCTGGTTCCCAAAAAATGTTAAAATTTCTTTCCATAATCCGCTTAGGTTCTTTTCAAAGCCTGCAAGATTTACTTCAAAAGTACACAAAAAACAAAGGTTCCGCAAGCCTATGGCCGCAGAACCCTTGTTTTTCCAGCCAAACCTGATAAATTCGGGTGTTCCGGAAAAATATTATTGTAAACCAGCGCTTAAGCGCCGCCGATATAGGAACGTTCTTTAATTCGTGGCGACACGAACATAAAGATCAACGCTGTAGCAAAACAAATACCTGTGAATAACCAGAAGAAGCCTGCTCCATGGAACTGGGCAAAGAAGCCGCCATTCTTGATGTTGGTCTGGATAACAGATACAATAACGTTGCCCAGGGTCACCGACAACAGGTAGCATGCCATGATGGTCGACTTCATAGTTGGTGGAGATTGGGTATATGCGTATTCCAGGCAAGTGATAGAAATGAGGACTTCTCCCGCTGTAAGAATCACAAATGCCAGGATCTGCCAAGAGATGCTTGGCGTTTCACCAGCATCAATCCAGCTCTGAGTAATGGCAACTACCACAAAAGACAGTGCTGTAAGCACCAGGCCTGCTCCAATTTTGCGCAAAGGAGTAACCTTTAAGCCCATTTTGTTCAACATTGGGTAAATGCCAAAAGAAAACAAGGGGATAAAGGCCAAAATGAACGCAGCATTTACAAAAGAAATCTGCTCAGCTTCCCAGGTGATTCCCAACCATTTGAGATCCATTGATTTGGCCTGTACCACCCACTCAGACTGACTTTGGTCCCAAAGCGCCCAGAATACCGGCACAAAGGCAAAAACAGAAAGTACACGCCATACAGACTGGATACCTTCAATTTTATCGTCGCCGAAGCGCTTGGATGCTGCAGCAAAACCGCCATTAGTGAGCGCATACAAATTGATGCCCACAAAATTACCGGGTGCCGCAAACCATTGCTTTTTAAACACGAAAGCAATAATAATGATCAAAATACCCCAAACACCCAAAATAACCCCGGTACCGAAAGAAGAGATTTTTTCCGGAGCCATGTATGGATATAAGGCCGCTAATGATGAAGAACCACCATTCTTCATATCGCTGGCTATAATGGTTGGAATGGTATCAAAATACAAGTAGCTAACCAATAGCGAGAAGAACGCCGTCAGGAAAATGACCAGTTTGTTCGGATCAAATGTTGGTGGCGGAATACGGCGATATTTATGCCGGCCAGCCCAGAAGAAAAATACCGCGATCAACATGGCTATAGCAGGTACGCCAAAAGCTACTGCCGGGCCATAATTGGTTTTCAGGTAAGGAATGAGCAGGATAGACAATACCGATCCGGCATTGATGGAGAAATAAAACGCATCAAACGCCTTGGAAATCATATGCGAATTGGATTCGTCGAACTGATCTCCTACGTTGGCGGAAACGCAAGGCTTAATCCCACCAGCTCCAATGGCAATCAATAGGAGTGAGGTGGTAAACATAACCTCATTATCCACAGACAACGCTACCATGGTACTGCCAATGGCGTATACCAGCGATAACCACAGGATGGTTTTGTACTTGCCCCAGAACCAGTCGGCAATCATACCACCGAACATAGGAAGAAGGTAAACCATTGCCACAAAATCGTGGGTTTTGGCGTTAGCCGTTGCCTCAGCTACCTGAACCACATTGGGATCTTCAGATCCTGTTGGGTTATAAAACTGGGCAATCATGAACGTGGTAAGGATGGCCCGAAGACCATAATAGTTGAAACGTTCTGCCGCTTCGTTCCCTATGATATATGGTATACTCGAGGGAAACTTGCCGGATGGCTTTGTTGTGTCGGTGTTTTCTGCCATACTGTTTATTGCGTAATGAAAGGTTGTTGATTGAGTGATTGAACAGGCAAATGTGCGAATTTTTTTTGCCTGTTTGTACTTTCACAAAAAAAGGCCGTGGAAAAGCGCCTTTTTCAGACCTTTGAGCCGTTAAATATTGGAAATATGCTTCGCTATCTTTTTGTATTGATACCTTTTTGTTGGTTTTGGATGTCCTGTGCACAAGATTCTTCCAAAGAGTCTGGAATCAATGCTGCAGATGCAGCCTTATGGGCTAAATACAAATTGGAAAGCTGGAAAAATCATGGCTGTGAACTGGTTACCGATGCTGAACTGGAACAATTATTCCAATTTAATGGCAAAGAAACCACGCTAAACGCACGTACGCTGCCAAATCAGGCGTTTTGCCTGCGCACCTGGCATAAACCAGACTGGAAAGAACGCGAAACAAATAATGAAAAAGACGGGAATAACTGGCTCAATCCACAAAATCGTGTGGTGGTCCATTTATTGGATTATACCACCGAAGAACAAGCCCGTATGCAAATGAGCAACCTGCGTCGCGATCGCAGAAGTACTTATGAAGAGGATGTAACCGGCATCGGGGAGGAAGCGGTGTGGAGTACCGGCACCGTCACTTTATTGGTACGAAAAGGTCAGTATGTCATAAATGTATGCGTGGAGATCAGCGATGTTGCCCATGAAAATCTTGATAAAGCCAAGGCCGTTGCTACACTGGCCATGAGAAAATTATAAGGGTAAAGCGAGCATACCTCGCAAGAGGTCCAACCTCTGCCGCGAGGTCCGGTATGACAATCCATAAAAGAAAAAGGAGTTATCCCAAAATTCGGGATGACTCCTTTTTCTTTTATCTGTTCATATCCTTCCTACGTTTTTTGGTGCTTTTTCTTCGCTGCCGGAAAAAGGATGTTGTTGAGAATCAATCGAAATCCCGGGGAGTTTGGGTGTAAATTGAGGTCGGTTGGAGGATCGCCTACATAGTGTCGGTAGTCTTCCGGGTCATGTCCGCCATAAAAAGTCCAGAAACCTTTTCCGTAAGCGTTGTGAATGTACCGGGCTTCACTGGCTGGTTTATTTTCGCCCATGATGAGCACATTCGGTTTGATAAATTTTTTATTGAAGGCCGTCGCCTGCCCCATAAATCCTTTTACCGTGCGGGTATGGCACTGCGTAAGCATGGTTGGCACCGGATCCCATTTGGCAGAAAAATCAAATAAGGTGATATAATCCTGCTCCGGAGAAACACGCCGGCCGGTTACCTCGCTGTTATCAATGGTAGAATGTTCATACACACTCGGATCTGTGAGTACCGAGAAATTCTGGAAAGCAAACGTCCTGGAAAAATCCAGTTTTTGCTGAAAGTTCGGATCCGTGGGATCGCCATCAAACGGGGTAGAACAAATATCGGTGCCTTCCGCCGATAAAGCAATGTCGTAGGTATCTGTGGCAGAACACATGGCAAACATGAAGCCTCCGCCAATAACATATTCCTTAATTTTCTTGGCCACCGCCAACTTAAGTTGACTCACCTTGTCAAATCCATTTTGGCGTGCGAGATTCTCCATGAGCTGAACATGCTGCCGGTACCATGGCTGTCCGCTATTGCTGGCATAGAATTTACCATACATGCCCGTAAAATCTTCGTGGTGCAGGTGCAACCAATCATATTCTGCTAATTTATCCTGCAAAACTTCCGTATCGTACAACACATCGTAGGGTATTTCGGCATAGGTAAGCACTAGGGTTACCGCATCGTCCCAAGGTTGAATTACTTGTCCTTTTTCATCTTTATCAGGAGTATAAACGGCAATTTTTGGCGCCTTTTCCAACTTGATTACATCCTGATTGACCTCCGGATTCATGATTTCATTCCGCAAATTGGCAAACTGGCCGTCAGCTATGACTTCATAACTCACATCGCGGGTTTTACATTCTCTTTCAAAAGTAGGGGTATAGGCAAAAGCAAAACTTCCACCGCGGTAATTTAATAACCACCACGCCTCCACGCCCTGTGAAAGTACCCAATAAGTAATACCATATGCCTTTAAGTGATTTCGCTGGCTTTTTTCATCCATGGGGATAAGAATGACAGTAGCGCGCAATTGCGATAGCACGCTCATAAACAAAGCCAGTATGATGAGTATTTTGCGCATAACGAGTGTTTTGGTGTTTGAGTGTTTGAGTGTTTTAGTTGGCGTTCGGCTGGGGATTACCACCAAGCCATTAAGGGAACTAAGCTGAATCGGTCTTAGTGACTTAGTGATAATCCACCCTTTTGATTGGGTAAAATAAACATCAAAACATCTTCCTTGGTTTTGATGAACGTGTTTTAGTGCATTGAAATGTAATAGCTTAGCTTGTTTGCATCATTCTTTTAATTCCTTCCCATACCCAGCCGCACGCCAACTAAAACACCCAAACACTACCGTACCGGTTTCCATTCATCCAAATAGGATTTTTTTCCAAGCAGCATCCAAAGTCCTTCCCGTAAATAGATCATCGTAAGTGGTATGTATCCATATTGCCGGAATCGCCGGGGGGAGTGATGGATCCGGAGTTTCCGCATATATTTTATCCTTCCAATGTCCTGTAACCGATAGAAAAGGTTGCAATCTTCTCCTGCGGTGAGGTGCTCCATATAGCCGCCGATTTTCTCAAAAGCATCCCGCCTCACCATCTGACATTCTCCTTTGGCCAAAGGAGCCTTCACCCAAAAAGAAAGCCGGATGATGGTATTCATCATGATATGATAAAGCTTGTCTGACAAACGCGCTTCTTCAGGATAAACCCAGATAGGCACTGTAGCGCCCACCAAATCCGGTTTTTTATCAAAGGCCTTGAAAAATTTTTGGAAAAAATAATCCTTGTCCGGAATCCGAACATCTGCATCTAAACGAAGTAGCAGAGGTGCTTTAGCTTGTGCAGCACCAATATTACAACCAATGGCAATATTCTGCTTTCCCGGGCCCCCTTCCACCAGTTTAACACGGTGGTTGGATAATGCTGCAAAATGATGCACAATGTCGATGGTACCATCTGTACTATTAGCATCCGAAACAATAATTTCGAGATCGTATTTATCCCAAAAGGGTTCAAATTGTGCCAGGGTTGTTCCGATATACTTGGCCTCGTTCCGGGTTGGAATGAAAATGCTCAGTCTTGGCGAACTCATATATGATATCATTGATGATGCAAAAACATACCTCCTATGCCTCACCCAATTTCAAATCAAACCGCCGGATCAACTCCTCTACCATTGGATTACTTTCTCTCATTTTATCCAGTTTTTCCCGGGTGGTCAATAGGCGAACTACTCTTGCAGCCTGTTGTTGTTCCTGTTCTGCCTTTTTTTGCTCGTCCAGGACGACTTCAATTTTTAACGCATTATCGTGAAGGCGTTTGCGCAGGATTTCCATCAAACGCGACATTTCACCCTTTACATTGTTTTGTTCTATGGTGGTTCCAACAATGGCCTTTAATAGTTTATCTTCCAGTCGTAATTCCGCATTGGTCAGCGCAATTCTTACCAGATTCGACTCAAGCATGGCGGCATAGGCATGCCATTCTGTGCGTGCATTTTCCAGGGTAAGTCTGCTTTCCAGGCTGGCCCTGTGTATTTCCTCTTCCTCTACCAATTGATCAAATGCATCAAGTTTCATCGGAATGGATTCGAGCTTCATACTTCCCTGTCGCAATCCCTTGCGCACATCTACCATATCTTTGGAGGTAAGGGTATGTGCGTTGCTAAATTCTCTCGCACTGGAAGACGGTGGTGCTGTGGTTGGTAGCGGTGTAGCGTTAGTGGGTATAGCCTGTACTACTGGCGGTTCAGGCCTTTTTTCGGCTACCGGAGCGGTAGTGCCCCTCAGGTCAGGCGTTTTTTTTTCCAGCTCGGCGCCTTTGACAGCGCGTCCTATATGGCACATTTTCAGCAAGGCCATTTCTACATGCAGCCTTTTATGTCGCGCCATTTTAAAATTGATATCACAATCATTGGCCAGATTCATCGCCGTAAGCAGAAAGGAAGAGGGGGCCAAAGCAGCCTGTTGTTTATAACGTTCCCGAAGGTTCTCACCAACTTCCAGCAGGCCAAGGGTGGCATTGTCTTTACAAACCAACACATTGCGCAGATGCTCCGCCAATCCGAGAATGAATACTTCCGGGTCAAATCCCTTGCGAAGAATTTCATCAAAATGGTTCATGGTAGAAGCTGCATCTTCTGCCAGGAGCGCATCCGTGATCTGGAAAAAATAATCATAATCCAGCACGTTCAGGTTCTCGATCACTGCATCGTAGGTAATCTTCTTGCCTGCTCCACTGGTAATGCGGTCAAAAATTGATAATGCATCGCGCAGGGCGCCATCCGCTTTTTGAGCAATAATGTGCAGGGCATCCTCTTCCGCTTCAATATGTTCTTGAGCACAAATAGATTTCAGGTGCGCCACCGTGTCTGCCACGGTAATCCGGCGAAAATCAAAAATCTGGCAGCGCGAAAGAATGGTTGGAATGATCTTGTGCTTTTCCGTAGTGGCCAAAATGAAAATGGCATACGGTGGCGGTTCCTCCAGGGTCTTCAAAAAAGCATTGAAGGCCTGGTTGGAAAGCATATGCACCTCGTCAATGATGAATACTTTGTATTTACCCTGCTGCGGCTGAAAACGAACCTGCTCCGTGAGGGCACGAATATGCTCAACCGAGTTATTGGAGGCAGCATCCAGCTCAATGATGTTAAACGAAGCACTTTCGTTAAATGATTTGCAGGACGAACATTCATTGCAGGCTTCAAACTCAGGCGTGCGGTTTTCGCAATTGAGAATTTTGGCCAGAATACGGGCACAGGTCGTTTTACCTACCCCACGCGGACCCGTAAACAAAAAAGCATGGGCTACCTGCCCACTGGCTAAAGCATTTTTCAAGGTTCCGGCTACATGTCCCTGCCCCACAACGTCTTGGAAACGCTGTGGACGGTACTTACGCGCTGAAACAATGAAATGACTCATAGGTTACTTTTCCTGAACCGTAAAGGTAGGCCAAAAAGAGGAGAACTCAGCAAACATTATTGTCGGGGTAACTGAAGTCACCCCGACAATAATGCCCTGCCGAACGCCAACATAAACACCAAAACACCAAATCACTTTTTCCCAAAAAACACAGACTTTTGCCTTTGATATCCTTTTCAGGATTGGCCTTGAATGTTTTCTTAATCAGATTGTTCTGGTTTGCTCCCGAAATTATTTGGCAAACAATTGATTTTCAGCGTATTTAACCATCCACAATCTACTGTCCAACCCAATATGAAAGAATTTAAAACGTATCTCGACGCGAACAAACAACGTTTTCTTGATGAATTGCTCGAAATCCTGCGCATCCCTTCGGTAAGTGCAGATCCGAAATATGCCGGCGATGTTCGCCGTATGGCAGAAGCTACTGCCCAACACCTTAAAGCAGTGGGCGCAGACAACGTGGAAGTATGCAACACTGCCGGCCACCCCATTGTATATGGCGAAAAAATGGTGAACCCAAAAGCCCCAACTGTGCTGGTGTACGGCCACTACGATGTTCAACCGGCCGATCCACTGAATTTGTGGGATAGCCCACCGTTTGAACCGGTAGTGAAAAAAACGAAGCATCATCCGGATGGCGCTATTTTTGCCCGCGGTTCCTGCGACGATAAAGGTCAGTTTTTCATGCACGTGAAGGCTTTTGAAATGATGCTGAATACAAATAACCTTCCTTGTAATGTGAAATTTATGATCGAAGGTGAAGAAGAAGTGGGCTCCAAAAACCTGGAAAAATTTTGTCTCGATAACAAGAAAAAGCTTGACTGTGATGTGGTACTGATCTCTGATACCAGCATCATCGACAACAAAACACCGAGCATTACCGTCGGACTCCGTGGACTTTGCTACATGGAAGTAGAGGTTACGGGTCCTAACAAAGATTTGCACTCAGGTGTATACGGAGGTGCCGTGGCTAATCCAATCAATGTGTTGTGCCAGATGATTGCCTCGCTGCACGATGCCAAGCGCCACATCACCGTAAAAGGCTTCTATGATGATGTGCAAAAAGTGAGCAGCAAAGAACGCAAGGCCATGAACGCGGCGCCTTACGATGAAAAGCAGTATATGAAAGATCTCGGCGTGAACGATCTGATGGGCGAAAAAGGGTACACCACCGTGGAGCGAACCGGCATCCGCCCAACGCTGGATGTGAATGGTATCTGGGGTGGCTATATTGGTGAAGGCGCCAAAACCGTATTGCCAGGAAAGGCCTACGCCAAGATTTCCATGCGCCTGGTGCCGGATCAGGATCCGAAGAAAATTGAAAAACTCTTCCAGAAACATTTTGAAGGCCTGGCGCCTAAATCCGTTAAAGTAAAAGTAACGGCTCACCACGGAGGCTACCCGGTAGTGGTACCTACCAACTCGGTAGAATACAAAGCTTCTGAAAAAGCCATGGAACAAGCATTTGGGAAAAAACCACTACCCCAGCGCGGCGGCGGAAGTATTCCCATCGTGGCTATGTTCGACCAGGTACTCAATGCCAAATCTGTACTCATGGGATTCGGCCTCGACTCCGATGATATCCACTCACCAAACGAGCACTACGGATTGTTCAATTACTATAAAGGCATTGAAACCATTCCGTATTTCTATAAGTACTATGCGGAGATGAAGAAGAAATAGCGTTTTGCGTCATTTAAGGCCATTTTGGTCATTTGAGCTCATGAGTATTAATTTTCAAAGTCAATCATGCAGACCTATATTTTAACTTGATGGCTTTGAGATTTAAAATTCATGAGCTCATTATATTTAAAATCAATAGACTATGGATAATAGTACTTACAACTATAGTCAAAACAGAGTGGTTTTGAACGAAGATGATTTTCAATCATTTTGAAATCAAGCATTTGCATCACTCAAATCATCAAAATCACTCTAATCACAGTATATGTTATCGAAGCAAGTCAATTTGAAAATTGGGCTTATAATAATGGCGATACTGAAGGAAATAATGTCGTGTGTTATACACGTAAAACAGGAGAGCGCGAAGTTGTTTTTTCCAATTTAGAGGTTCATGGAGATATTAAGCTGATAACAATGAAAATAATCCACATTGTTATTTCTAACTGTAAAATAGGTAAGTTAATGGTTGATAGTCCAAAGATCTTTAAATCATTAACTATTAAAGATGGTTCAAAAATAGAATCTAAAATTGTTTCATTCTCCAATTGGAATGATGGTAGCATTTCCTTGTTTAAGGACCTTTTTTCTTATGCTCCATAATATCTAAATCCACGATTCCGTTTTACCAAATGAATTCTTACCAAAAGATTTCGAGGGAAACGTTTCGATTCCTAACTGCGCAAGAATTTGGGACTACATTAGCCGCATATTCGTTGCTTACCTCGTCTACCAAACCATCCAGGCATTCCGAAAACTTGGAACATCCAGTGGCTAAGCTCATGCAATTATGGAACTTAACGACGAACAAATAGACTACTTTAATCAGCTGTTTGAAAAGGCTACCAATGATCAGGATAAACTGGTTTATCTGGGTGGCTTTAAAATGAAATCCTTGGGAATTTTTGGCCGAATAAAACTCAAGAGATCTATTTCATCCTTCAAAAAATGTCTGGAAATAGTACCAGATCACTGGCCCAGCATGTTTTTGATGGGAAAATCCTATCAACGCTTGGGAGATCATGTGGCCGCTTTGGCCATGATGGAGCGTGCCTATAAATTGGAATCTAATAATCCTTCTATTCCAATGGAAGCATCTTTAGAGGCTATGCATGTAGGGGATGTCTCCAAAAGTATTTTTTATTCTGAAGCTTCCCTAAAACTAAAACCCTCAGACCCAGGCCTCATGGGAAACCATGCCATGAATCTACTGATTGCCGGAAAAGATCCTGAGGCAAAAGCGTTTATAAACCAGGCATTGGTGATTCAACCACGGGATGAAATCAACCAAAATGTATACAAGATCATTGATGAGGTTACCTCTGGAAAACGCGCAAGACCAACCTTTCGGGATGTCATTCATTGAATTGGAAAGCCGCTTGTAATGCTCCTTACCGCCCGTCTATCTCTTTCAAAAAACCTTCCAGAATTTCATTGAACTCGGCGGGCTTTTCCATCATTGGTGCATGGCCGCATTTATCAAGCATGTGGAGACGGGAGTTGGAAATAAGGTCCCTGAATTTTTCACCAACGAACGGTGGAGTTACAATATCCTGCAAACCCCAAATGAGCAGGGTAGGTGCTTTGATTTTATATAGCTTGTCGCCAAGGTTATGGCGCACGGCAGATTTGGCTGTCGCTACTACCCGAATGGCCTTGCCGCGATCGTTTACAATACCAAACACTTCATCCACCAGTTCTTTACTGGCAACAGCCGGATCGTAAAACGTCTGAGCGGTTTTATTTTTAATGTATTCGTAATCGCCACGCTTGGGGAATGCAGTACCAAAGGCGCTTTCATACAAACCTGAACTTCCCGTCAAGGTCACAGAAGCAATGCGCTCCGGATGAGCAATGACATATAGCAGTGCCACATGTCCTCCCAAAGAGTTACCCAACACATGTACCTTCTCATAACCTTTGTGGTCCACAAACTTCCCGACAAAATCTACCAGCCCAGCCACAGATACCTGAAGGATAGGCAACTCATAGATCGGCAGGATCGGGATCACCACATTGTATTTATGTGCGAAATGATTGGTGAGATCCTCAAAATTACTAAGCGCGCCAAACAGGCCATGCAACAACATTAGAGGGGTGCCTTCGCCACCGGTTTCGATATACTTAAAACCTTTCTCTTCTTTTATCGGAAAATTCATGCGCTGGATGTCTGAATGATGCAGGAGAATAAGATGCTATGGGCAAAAGTAGAAAAATCCTGTTAACCCCGTTGATTTTCCAGCATATTCTAACAAAATACCCAAGAGTCTTTTGGTTATTATCCAAAAAACTCTTGGGTTGCCATTATTGATTAGATAGTATACTGAATGTATCAGGAGGCTCGCTGCTCCGGTCGCAACTGGTAGGCCATCCATAACACTACACTCAGTAGTACTACTGCGCCAGCCTGGTGCGCTACGCCGAGGTCTACCGGAATTTGTGCTTTGCAGTTAATAACCGTAAATATTCCCAAAAGTACCTGGACACTTATTGCACCCAATAACCACCAGCCACTTCGCCGAAGCTGCAGGCTGATGTTTTCCTTAAAGAGCCCCCACACAAAATATACCACTAAACCGGTCAGTACATAGGCTGTATTGCGATGCAAAAAATGCAACAATGCCGGCATAAACGGATTGGTATCATATTGAATAAAACTACCGGAGGTCCAGTGCGATGCGTCGAGTAACACAGCCGGTAAATACTCACCATGCATATCTGGCCAGGTTGGAAAAAATAAGCCAGCTTTAGATCCCGACATCATTGCTCCCAAAGCAATTTGCAGAAAAGTAACCCCCAACAGGATCCATGAAAGGCGCCGGAACCTGGGCAGGGAAACTTCCTTGTGCCTGGGTGAAACTGTCATAAACCAGGTCCACATCAGATAAGTGAAGATCACCAATGCCATACACAAATGAAGCGTCAGATTATACGCATTCACCCACGGACGCTTGATCAAGCCACTGGCTACCATAGCCCATCCGAAAAAGCCTTCCAGACCTGCAAGACCTACAACCATTAACAACCGGGGCATCAATCGTCGCGACAACATACCCTTGAACCAAAACCAGAAAAAAGGAATGACGAATACGACGAACATCAGGCGAGCCCACAGACGGTGGAAATATTCCCAGAAATAAATGAACTTGAAATCTTCCAGCGACATACCCTGGTTGATTTTAAGATACTGAGGTGTTTGCTTGTACAACTCGAACTCTGATTGCCACTCGGCCTCCTGTAGCGGAGGTAAGGTGCCCGTTACAATTTCCCATCGGGTAATGCTCAAGCCGCTTCCAGTGAGCCTTGTAATCCCGCCGATTACAATCTGGAAAAATATCATCACCAGTCCGGTTAATAACCAGAGCTGAACAGCCCGCGGAATTTTCAAATCGTCCGCATATTGAAATTTGAACATGTTGTAGTGTATTGATTCAAATCTTAAAACAAAAGTACCGATGCTTTGATTTACAGTTTTCCATGTTTGGCCCCTTTCTATGAAATTTAGATGGTTTAAAAAGATCTCCCCTACGGGCATCATTAGTGCTGTTAGTTTGTGGATAACGATATAACTTCATATAGCACTATCGTAATCCAATGAAGTTACCAGTATTGTCCACAAGTTGCCCACAAAAAAGGCAATTTAAAATCAAATGATTATATACTTCTCCACACCAAATCAGCATAAAGTTAAGAACTACCCTGTTGAACTTTTCATTGCAACCAACAATGTGAATCAGCGTTTGTCCTTTTAGGTTTATACACAGCCCATCCTGTGGATACCCCCTTTTTCTCCTAAACACATAAAGCCTGTGTTGGCGGTTGTTCATGAATCATACAGTTCTCCACACGCATTCCCCACTATAGGGTTTTTCAATAGTGTTTGATTTTCAAGGTCTTAGAGTATCCGAAAAAAGAAGCTGTGGATAACTTTTACAACAAATTATATTATGATTAAATAAGCTGATTATCAATAAGTTAAGATAAATAAAAAGAATTTTATACTACATAATTAACTTTAATTAAAATATAATTTCAATTTATTTAAAACAAATTTAAAATTGCGATATAATATATTAGTTAGCTTTTCTATTCCGAATAGTATTCATAAGTAACGTTCCCTGGGGAATTATTTTCCTGCAGATTTTTGTAGAAAGCGTTCGACCTGGCTATTGTTGAAATAGCCAGGCCGATTCTACTTAAACTAATTAAGCTATTTAAATGGCTGCCGAAGGCAGCAGAAAAATCCGCGTCATCTGCGTCATCCGCGTTCCAAAAAAATCTGCGTTCCAACCCGCGTTCAATAAGCGTCGCCAAAAGCAAAGTCTGCTCTGCGTTCAGTCCAGCGTCCACGGGTAAAATCCGGAAATGCCTGAGGGCTGCTGCCAGTGGCAATACTTGCTTCGGATAAAGGAGTGATGGCCAGCCAGGTTGCAGCATCATACACATCTATTTGTGGCGCCTCATTCCGCTTGGCGGATTCTACAAAATGGTGGAACACAAAATAATCCATACCTCCATGGCCGGCTGCTTTGGCATCGGCGCCATAACGTTTCCATAGTGGGTGGTCATATTTTTCCAGCCATGATTTGGCATCAGTCCAGCGGTGCGCTTCAGTTTGTCCTTCGAGGAACAACTTTTTATTTACATCCATCCAGATACCTCGTGTACCCTGCACCCGGAAAGCCAAAGAGTAAGGGCGCGCCAAATTGGTGTCATGAGAAAGCTTTACGGTTTCTCCGTTAGAGCATTTGATTACGGTAGTCACCTTGTCGCCGAGATTGAATTGAACCTTAGCACTTGGATGTTCAGATCCTCCTTTGGGATGGTTTACCACATAATCATGTAAACCTCTGGATTTACTGGAGATAGAAGTTAGATAGAGAAATCTATTACCGCGATTAATATTGAGCATCATTGCGGCTGGTCCAACACCATGAGTAGGATAGAGGTCGCCATTTCTATGGATAGAATGTTTGGTACGCCACTTGGCTTCCGAGAACGCTTTTTCTCCAAACTCTGCACCGGAATCATAAGGTGTTACACCGTCATTGAATTTTACACCTCTCAGGTCATGTTCGTATCCGCCTTCCAGATGAATGAGTTCACCGAACAAACCTTCGCGTACCATTTGTAATACAGCCATGACATCCCGACGGTAACATACATTTTCCAGGAACATAAGGTGTGCACCTGTAGCTTCGTGTGTATTCACCAGTTGCCAGCATTCATCCAAAGAAAAACCACCGCATACTTCTGTGGCTACATACTTGCCGGCTTGCATGGCTGCTACACATTGCTGCGTATGCCATTCCCAGGGAGTGGCAATAACCACGGCATCAATGCTTTTGTCTTTCAATAATCGCAGATAGTCATAGTCTCCCTTGTCATAAATATCCGGCTTCTTCTTTCCTTGTTCATCAATCATTTTAAGGGTATCCGCTAACATGCGCTGATCAGGATCTGCAATGGCAGCCACTTCACAATCATCCCGAAGCAATGCTGCTTCTACATGGTTCTGCCCCCTTAACCCAACCCCGATAAACCCGATCCGGAGTTTTGATTTTAAGGTTGATGCATTCAAAAAGTTTACCTGTGGAGATTCATTTTCTGCATGGGACAAATTGGGCAAAGCCAGAGCTGCACCTGCCAAAGCAGTGTTCTGAAGAAAGGAACGGCGGTTGATTTTGTTCGGCATTTTCAACAAAAAGTGGTTGGTGAATTTGCCGTAAATGTAAGGGGGATTTAGGGGGGATTAAAGTCATTTAGGTCATTTTGGGTCATGCTGGCACTAATGACCTAAATGACCTAAATGACTTTAATGACCAAAATGACTTTAATGACCCCTAAATGACCTAAATGACTTTGACCCCTACTTCATTTCCACAGGCACAGCCACCAGACTTTTTAATTGTCCATCGCGTAATACCCAAAGAGTAATACTCCGTCCTATGCTGGATTCATCTAATACTTTGTGTAAGGCATCGATGGTGTCAACGGGCTTGCCCTCAAATTGAAGAATTATATCTCCGGATCGGAGCCCGGCTTTATCTGCTGGGCCGCCGGATTCTACACTTTGTATCTGAATGCCACCCTTCGTTGGAACCTCCAATGCGTTCAACCACTTTGGTGGAAGAGGAACAGCTTGTGCACCAATACCCAATATTCCTCTTCGTACACGACCTTCCAGGATCAGTTTTCCTACAACGTATTTAACCAAATTGGATGCTACTGCAAAACAAAGACCTTGTGCCGGAAGGATCACCGCAGTGTTTACTCCAATGACTTGTCCGAAAGAATCTACCAATGGACCACCGGAGTTTCCAGGATTTAAAGCTGCATCGGTCTGAATAACATCATCAATCAAACGCCCACTTTGTGTGCGAAGAGTACGCCCAAGTGCACTTACTACACCAGCTGTAACAGAGTATTGAAACCCATAAGGGTTACCAATGGCAATGGCAATTTGGCCAACCTGTAAGTTGCCGCTGTCGGCGAATCGGGTAGGGGTAAGGTTATCGCCGTCAATTTTTACTACCGCAATATCGGTGGCTGGATCATCGCCAATCAGCCTGGCATGGAAGCTTCGGCCGTCAGGCAGGCTGGCTTCAATGTGGGAAGCGCCATTTACGACATGACTGTTTGTCACGACAAAACCGTCAGTACTAATCACAAAACCACTTCCGGAACCACCGTTCTGAGGGTTTTGATTTGGAGCCTGACGGCTAGGTTTGGTATTTGGTTTTTGTACTTTGAGGTGTACCACTGCACCACTTACCTGACGGGCTACTCCGGATACAGTTCGGGAGTAGGTGTCCAGCAAAGCACCATCTTTGTCAATTGAGGTGCCGGACACAGAAACAGAACCATTAGATCCCGTTTCTGTAGATAGAAATTCGAGCATGATAGATAAGAGAATGGATGAAAAAAGCGGGCGGTACTTTCACTCCATACCTATGGCTATAATTATGCCATAGACAATATGGCAGCCATTCTCCACATCAAGCACTACATTCCAAAAGTAATATTCTTTGTTTCTGTAAAGAATCGCATGGCATCCCAGCCTCCTTCTCTACCCACACCAGACTGTTTTACTCCACCGAAAGGAGTACGCAAATCCCGCAACATCCAGGTGTTGATCCATACAATACCGGCCTGAAGGTGTTGAGAAAGGTAGTGTGTGCGCTGGAGGTTGTTGGTCCATACGGTAGCACTCAAACCATATGGCGTACAATTTGCCAACTCCAAAGCTTCGGTATCTGAAGAAAAAGGCTGGATAGTTACTACTGGTCCGAATATTTCTTCCTGGTTGGTTCGGCACTGAGCACCTAATCCTTCAATAACGGTGGGGGCTATATACCATCCTTTATCATACGGCGAAGGAAGAGATATAGGATGACCACCGGTAAGGATTTGCCCTCCTTCTTCCTTGGCCAACTCTATACAGCTCATTACTTTTTCAAAATGGGTTTTAGATACTACGGCTCCAAGATTGGCAGAAGGGTCTGATGGGTGGCTAACTTTTAGGGATAAGACGCGCTCCAAAAAGTCTTTTTTAAACCTGGAGTAAAGACTTTTTTCTATATAAATTCGGGACCCACACAGACATATTTGACCTTGATTATTGAAGGAAGAGCGTACGGTAGTCTCTAACATTTTTTCATAATCACAGTCTGCGAAGATCAGATTAGGGTTTTTGCCACCTAATTCAAGGCTGGTCTTTTTGAACATAGGACCCGTTATTTTGGCAATTTCTTCTCCGGCCCGAGTACTGCCGGTAAAGGAAATGGCCTTTATCCCTGGGTGTTTTACTATTGCTTCTCCTACCTTGGGGCCTAGTCCATGCACAATATTTAATACGCCCGGAGGTAATCCGGCGGCATTACAGATATCGCCAAGCAGGTAGGCGGTGAGGGGAGTTACCTCAGAGGGTTTACCCACAACACAATTTCCGGCAGCAAGAGCCGGAGCAATTTTCCAGGTGAAAAGATAAAGGGGTAGATTCCATGGAGAAATACAACCCACCACTCCCAAGGGCTGACGCAGGGTATAGCTTACAGCGCCCGGTGTATAATGACTTTCAGATGAGAAATGCAGTAATGCCGTAGCAAAGAATTTAAAGTTTAAAGCCGACCGGGGAATATCAATGGTACGTGCGGTATGCAGCGTTTTGCCTGAATCCATACTTTCAGCCTCTGCCAGCTTATTCAAGTTTTGCAGAATACCATCAGAAATACCTCGAAGTATATCATGCCGTTCCTCCAGAGATGTCTGAGCCCAGGCTGGAAAGGCTTCCTTCGCGGCCTGATAGGCAGCTGCAACGTCATCAGCATTAGAGTCTGGCAGTGTGCCAAAAGGCTCACCAATGGATGGATTATAATTCTGGAGTGTATCGCCAGACAACGCGGGAGTGAATTTCCCGTTGATAAAATTCTGAATCTGCATAGAAGAATGGTTGAAGCACCAAAGGTACAGAAAAGAATAGGCCCCGTGAAACCGCAGTAGTGTTCCACGTGGAACAACGATAAAGGCAGAACGACCCTTTGTTCCACGTGGAACAAAGGGTCGTTCTGCTTAGTGGAACAAGACTATACTTTGGTAATTACAATTTCCACTCGCCTGTTTTTGGCTCGTGATTCATCTGAATCATTGCTGTTAATGGGAAATTTAGCTCCGTGGCCCAGGGTTTCAATGCGGGAAGCTGGAATGCCTTTTTGTACTAAATACGTCTTCATGGCTTGGGCTCTGTCCTCTGATAATTGTTGCAGATCCTCTGCCCGTCCAATATTATCGGTATGGCCTTCAATCCGTATATGCAATTTCGGACTTTCCTGGAGCAGGGTAGCGAGACGCTCCATTTCTCCGTAAGATTCTTCCAGGATGATGGCTTTGGATTGCTGGAAGTAAATGGGCCGAAGTTCGATCTTGGCATTTACTTCCAGTGGGTTGAGCAGCATGTCGATGTATTGTTCCCGGAAATAATAGTAATCCCTACGAAATAGAATTTCTTCGGTTTGCCCGGCAAAACCACCCTTCTCCGGAATTAGGTCAAATTTTACACCCTTGGGAATTTTCAGCCGGAAGGTGCCATCTGGTGCTACTAAAACATTGTGTGGATCTCCCTTGGCGCCGTAATAAATGCGAGATCCTGTAATTAACTCCCGGGTGTTTGCATTGAGTACCCTCCCCACTACTTCCAACTCTGTTGCCTGGGGTGGGGCAATCCGAACCCGATAAATATCGCTGTTGCCTTCCCGCCTGGAACTAAAGTATAAATACCCGGAACTCATATTGAAGTAAGGTTGACTGTCGTCAAACTTTGAATTCATGGGATCAAAGAGTAGTGCAGGAGAAGACCAGTTTTTCCAGGTGTCATCCAGGCGCCGGGAAGTGTATAAATCGTTTCCTCCAACCCCGCCGGCACGTGCCGAAGAGAAGAACAAGGTTTCATTGTCTTCCGATAGGTAAGGGGTGGTTTCCCTGCGATCGGAATTTATCACATTACCTAAATGTTGTGGCGCACTCCATTTGTTTTCGCCCTCTTTAAAACAAACATACAAATCCATATCCCTGGAGTCTGAACGTATAGCCGATAGAATCAACACCTTTCCATCAAAGCTCATGGTAAGGCTTACATCTGAGGTAATAGTGTAGTAATCCTTGATTTGAATAGGCGTGGGAAAACTCCATCCAACACTGTCGGCTGTGCGCCGGACCAATGAAAAACCACGATCCATATTCCCGTTTCGCTCAAATTGATTGATCACATAGAATGCGTTGGGATCCGGAGTAAGGGTTACCATACTGTTGGGCAGTGCATTGTTGAGCGGGTATCCCGGATGTGAAACTTCCTTAAAATCAAAAGAATCTCCACGCGCAATCCAAATGTCCTGATTAAAAGCAGAGCGTTCAGGCTGGATGATTTTTTTGCTGGCAATTTGGGAGTAAACATCAGCCAGGGTAACAGGATATTTTTCTGCAGATAACTTCAAGGCCATATCAACACTGTCTATGAACAAGGTTTTATCAAACTCCGGATATCCTACCCTGGTAAAATATAGGGTGCGACCGTCGCGACTTGGAACAGGTGTTATTTCATCGCTGGAAGAATTGATGAACGCTGGAAGTTTTTCTAATTCGAAGTATCGGTAGTTTTGGGTAAAACAAAAGCTGGCGCTTAAAAGCAACAAAAAGGAAAGATGTAGTTTCATACAAAAAGAAAGAAAAAAGCGAGCCGCCACAGTAAAGAGACGGCTCGCTTTTCAAACGAAAGAAATGGGAAGACTATTATTCGTCGTCGCCCTCAAATGCTTCAAAGTCAAACAAAAGAGAAAAACGTAAAGTGTTATCCAATGGGTTGCGCTGATTGCTGGTTGGCACCAGGTAGCTGAAGTTCAAACCGAAAATATTGTACTTCACACCCAAACCTACGCTGAAGTATTTGCGGTTGCCTTTTGAATAGTGTTCACGGAAGTGACCAAGGCGAACAGCAAACTGATCGTCGTACCAGTATTCTGCACCAATACCCACCGTGATTTCTTTCATCTCCTCAGAAAAACCACCAGGAGCATCATTAAAAGATTTGAAAATACCACGTACAGGAGAGTACTGTTTGTAATCTACCTGACCGTCGCCGTCTGCATCGCCGAGATCCGGACGAGGTGTTGGCACCAGCAGTTTATTGAAATCTGTAGTAAAGGTGATAGAGTTGTACTCATCCAATTGGATTTTCAAGGCGCCACCTATACCGAGGTTGGTCGGAATGTAATCCCGGTTTACAGAATTGGTGTAGGTAATTTTGGACCCGATATTAGAAATAGCCGTACCAAAAGTGAATTCACCTTTATTATCGCCAAACTTTACAGGTGATTTGTAGGTAAAGGAAATATCTGCAGCACCAGCAATACCAGGCCTGATTTCATTGCCTTCTACTACCCGGCCGGTAGCCAGATTGGAGTAGATGAATTTTGCACCAACAGAAGCAGAAAATTTAGGCGTCAATTTACGTGCATATGCACCACTAAACTCAAACTCGTTCGGGCGGCCCTGACCCAAAGACTGGCCGGTTTCGTCAGTAAACTCAATATCACCTAAGGAAAAATAGCGAAGACTGGCTCCGACAGCCTGAAACTTATCAATGCGGTAATAACCAGATAGATAAGCCAAATACACATCATTCAAACCCAAATTATGCATCCAGGGTGTATAGGTTGCAGAGATAGCTACGTTTTTATCTGCAAACGCCAGTTTTGAAGGGTTATAGTGCATCCCGTTTGGGTCTACTGAGGTAGCAATACCCACATCACCCATCGCGCCGCCGCGTGCGTCAGGTACAATGCGAAGAAAAGGAACGGCAGAGGTTACTGCGTTTGCGCATCGCTCTCCCGTAATCGGATTATTTCCATTGACGCATTTAGGCTCAAGCTGTGCATACAAAGCCGTTCCCATCAGCGTCAAAGCCGCCGTGAAAAGCGACTGTGCAAGTAATTTCTTCATGATAAGCGGTGAATTTAGTTGTAACGTTTTGGTGTTGTGGGTATTGCACAATATTTTTTGTTTTAAATTTGTGCTTTATTTTTCCACAATTTATTTTAAGATAACCAGTTTTTCAAAATCACTTTGGGTAGTGGTTGCAGTTCCGGAAGTATCCGTACCACGCACTTTTACCCGGTAAAGGTACACACCTCGCGCGAGAGGGTCGCCATATTCATCATTTCCATCCCATTGAATCTCATCAGAAACCCTAAAACTGTCAGAATTGGCTATAGTTTGCTGAATCGTTTTAACCAAGCGACCAGAAACACTAAAAATATTCACTTGTACATCCAGCACCTGTCCGGCAAGATTGTGTTCAAACTGGAAATAGGTGTTGGTCGTAAAAGGGTTTGGATAGTTCAATACATGCGCTAAAGCCGCTTTTCCACCCTCTGCAACCACAAATTCGGTATATCCCTCTCCTGAATTATTGGCCACATCCCATCCTTTTACCTGAAGGGTATGCCGGCCGGCGGCAAGGTTGCGCAAAGGATAAATGGCCTGACCTTTTCGGGCATCTCCTTGAGCACTTTCATAGAACTCATTGAGAATCAAGGTCTCCAACACATTTCCATCCAATACGGCTGTTAAATCATGCCCTATACTGCTGCCCGTAACATTCATCCCAAAATCATCTGTACACTTAACCAATACTTTCGGGTTATTATCTGTAATGCCACCAAAAGCAAAAGCATCTGTATTTAGAAATGCTTGTACGGTTGGTGGTATGTCATCTTGTACCAGGCCGGAATTACCCCCAATAATGATATTCTCATCTGCACCGGCAGCGTCCAAAGGTGTTCCGTTCTCTGCGTAATAGCTGATTTTACCCTTTCCAAAGGTATAATTGATGTCTTTTGGTACGACAAAATTAACCTTAAACACACCATTGCTTACCTGAGCACTTCCCTTGAACAAAATATTTCGTTGAACTTTGAAATTTCGAATCTGGCTACCGGGATCCTGACCAAGTGTTTGTAGTGTCTGAGATTTATCAAAAACCGTGACAAAAACCCGGCCATTGAAGTCATTCAGCAAATTACCGTTAATATCAGTCACAATTCCTTCCAATTCCACAGGCATCAATGCCTTCAAAGTGTCAGGTTGGCCCTGATTGATGGGCTGCCCGTTTATTTTAGTGGTAGAAACGCGGTGCTCCGGGAAAGCCAGCAGCATGGTTGGATCACCAAGCAGGGTAAAACGGCGCGCATTGCGCACATCACTGGTAAGTGCGTTTTTAGCATCCTTTAAAACCTCACCAATACTGTGATATTGGCCATTGACTCTTTGGAAAATAAAATCCTGTACAGCATCCGTAAGATCCTCATTACCAGCAATATATACAGAACGAACAGTGGTATACAAGGCAATAGCGCCTGAATTGATCTTCAAAAAGGCTTGCTCGCCACCAGTTAGCGTGGTATAATCATCGTATCCACCGAAAGTACAGGTAGCAGTAATAACCAGTGGGTAACGATTGGGGTTATCCCAGCCGGCTATGTCGTTGTTATCCACTACTCGTTCCTGGGATAAGCCTCTGGGTCCGCCATGACCAATGTAATTGGTTATCAGCATGCCCTTGAACATTTCCGAATTGATAGCCGCTTTGGCATCCGGGAAACGTTGCCCGGCGGAAGTAGCTACCTGTTGATAAGCATCAAAATAGATCTTACTGATGTTGAACCAGGATTCGGCAGCCCCATTTTCATTGGCCAGCTTATCCGCCTGGTCAATATGGGCATTACCGTCCTCGTCGTCTGCTATGTACAACGACCGCAAACGCCAGTCTCCAAGCGTTACCGGATCTTTATCGTAAGCAATGAGCTTGTTGACGATATTGCGGGCTTCATCCAGGGTATTACATACAAACCGGCCAACGGCAATGTCTAAAGCACCAGTCAATGTCCCACTTTCTCCCGGGCTTAGCAGGGCAAAAAAGTCGTCGGAAGGAAAAGCGTCAATTGGACTGAAGGATTCTGCTGTTTCAAAAGCAGGAATAAAGTCCTTGTTCTCTTCACTATTGGTATTGTTTTTCGGATCGAAAGAAGCATCACCGAAAAGCAACAGGGAGTGAAATTTATCGGGATTGCGTTCCAGCAACATCCGGGCAAAATCGCGGATAGCAGTTGGATCTTTAGCACCGGAAGAAAATTCATTATACAGCTGAAGTACATTGACCGTTACCACATCCAGATTTGAATGTTCTCGGCGGTGGGTTGCAAAGCGCTCTACCTCCGCTTGAAATTCAGGATGATAGATCACGGCAAAGTGCACATTATCTATGCCATGCAGGTTCTGATTTGCAATTTTCCCGGCTGTTTTTTCCGGTTTTGGAAAACTTCCGGCATCAGTAAAAGCTACAAAGTTGCGGAGCGTACCGTCGGTAGCACTACCGAACTCTATCACGGATCCGTTTTGCGTTTTTTGTTGCAGTTGAGGCGTTTGAGGGTTGGTTACATCCCAAACAGTGCCATTACCGCTTACTCCGGATATACGGAATGTAGCTGAAGGCTGAGCCAGGGTTTTCAGATCGCGAAATTCCAGCACCGGACCGGTCATTTTCAACTGACGGCGAGCGTTGATCTCAATGTAATCCAGCCAGCCTTCGCTTTGAGCGCTCACTTCCGGGTATAGGACCCGAACCTTAAAGGCATCTTCGCTGGGTTGAAAAGTGCCTGTAATGGCGGCATTAGAAGCAAAACTGGCGTCGTTATTGGATACTGACACACCGGATAGCGTTTTGGAGAAGCTACTACCGGCAACTTCAAACCGAACGGTTTGACTTACACTGCTTCTTCCGGCAAATTCGGATCGGATGCGGGCATTACTTCCGGCAACCAGATTAGGAAAACTAAAATCAAAAGACTGGTCCCGTGATTGATAAAAATAACTGCCAAACCAACGCTTTCCGGAACCTTGGGAGGTAGCATTAAAGTTTAGGAGATTAGTTTTTTCTTCTTCAATTCGTTGAAAATCATCAAACTCCTCCGTTACATAAGAAGCTGAAATACTGGGTTTATCCCCAATGCGCAATCCAAAACCATCGCCTGTTTTAATAAAATACCAGGCATTCAGGTCGTAAAGGTTCAAGCGTACGGTTAGCTCTGGGTCAGTGGAGCTAGGACGATGGATCCATGGGCGCGGGCCCACGGCGTAAAAAAGAATATAATCGCCGGTATTAAACTTTCCATCTTCTTCACCAACTACCTGAATAGCGTTTTCCATAAGGTCGTCTGGTCGTGGATCGCTGTTTTTTTCAGCGAGCATATAGCCTCCATTGCCGTACAGACGTATGCTGCGGGGGTCGATGTTATCCAGATCAGAGATACCTAACTCATTTTTTAAAAATGCGTAATCCAGTTTGTAAATGCCGTTTTGCGCCACACCAAACTTGTACACATTTCCCGAATTCAGCACGGAGGTGTACGTAAATCCATCCCGATCCAGCGCCGGGGTAGGAGTTACCGGTTTAGGCGTGATTTGAACATTAAGGGTGAAACTTTTGATTCGTTCAAAACTGCTGCCGTTTTTCCGAATAGGAATGAATTTTACCCGGCCAAAATAACGATCGCGCTCATGTTCCACCATGGTATTGAGCACCACATCTGCGTTCAAAAAAGCATCATCCGGGGAAGATTTTTTCGGAAATGTTTCCCACTGGACGGCCACCAGTTCTGCCTGTAAATCGGATGAGCCGTTGAGTGGGAAACGTTCGGAATAAACGGGTAGTGACCGGGCCTCATCTCCAAAAGAGCAACCGTCAAATTTCCAAACCTCCATGGTGGATCCATCGGCCAGAATGTAGGTTGTGGCCTTGTTCATCCATTGGATTTGACGTTCCACGGGGAACGTAC
>JBIKUE010000098.1:0-17793 GCA_044347755.1 Saprospiraceae bacterium | reverse complement strand
GGCAGTTAAGGCTGCCGTCCTGAATAAATTTATTCAAATAGCCGCTCCTAAATCTGTGAAAGTCGCTTGAGGCCTAAACGGGATAGGGAAAATCTGGCTTCCAACAAGATTCATGCAACAAAGCCTCGACCGTACAAAATTACCCCATTACCCCAAAAACTCCAAACCCTCCCCATTCAACCACTTCGTGGTTGGTTATCCTGCGCGCACCATGGCCCCGATATTCTATCGGGGCTATTGATGTTTGACCGCGATGCGGTCTTCGGGATGCCCTGAGAGTAAAAAAACCACCCTCCTAGCGTACGTCGCGGCGCACTACTTCTGTACCTTTTCACCTCAAACTCTTCAAACCCTATTGCCGGAATATCATTCCGGCATACACATCAAACCCTTCAAACCACATTAACCCCCTCAAACACACTTGCCGGAATACCATTCCGGTGTACATACCATCCATGCGCACCCTCCTCCTCCTCCTCTCCACCCTTTCCTTGCACGCCCAGCCGAGTACCTGGCAGAACTTTGACCGCAACTGGAAATTCGCGCTTGGGCATGCCGCTAACCCGGAGAAGGATTTTAACTACGGTCTGGAAACCATTTTTTCCAAATCCGGCGCTGCGCCTAATACCGCCATTGCGCCTGCTTTCCAGGACAGTGCCTGGCGCACGGTGCAACTGCCGCACGACTGGGCGGTGGAGCTTCCTTTTGTGTTCGATCCGGCGTTTAACGTGATGGCGCATGGGTATAAGCCCTTGGGGGGAAATTACCCGGCCACCAGCATCGGTTGGTACCGCAAACATTTCCGGCTGCCGCAAGCGGATGCCGGCAAACGATTCCAACTGCGCTTCGACGGGGTTTTCCGCAACGCGGAGGTCTGGATCAATGGTTTTTACCTGGGCCAAAATGCCAGTGGCTACATCGGTAAAGCCTACGATATCACGGATTTTCTGTGGTTCGACCGCGACAATGTGGTGGTGGTGCGCGTGGATGCCACGCAGTACGAAGGCTGGTTCTATGAGGGCGCCGGCATCTACCGGCATGTGTGGCTGCACACGTTTGAAGACCTTCATATTCCGCAGGACGGCATTTTTGCCTTCGTCGACTGGCAGGGCGATTACGCAACGCTCAACGTGGAAACGGAGGTGGTGAATGATGGCTCAGGCGCCGCAGACCTTAGCGCCGAGGTGGTGCTAAAAGGTAGCGATGGATCTTTTGTAACCAAAGGCAAATCCCAAAACCTCCGACTGGAGCCTGGCCAACGCGGGCAGGTCAAACACATCCTCAAAATCTACAACCCCATCCGCTGGGAACTGGACAACCCCTACCTCCACCGCATTGAAGTGTTGCTGAAAAAAGGCGGGGTGGTGGTAGACCGGCAGGTGCTCAAATTTGGATTTCGGAGTATTGAAGTGAAACCGGACGGCCTCGTGTTGAACGGCAAAAAAATCAAAATACAGGGCGTCAATTGTCACCAGGATCACGCCGGAGTAGGCGCCGCCCTGCCGGATTACCTGCAATATTACCGCATCAAATTGCTCAAAAACCTGGGCGTGAACGCCTACCGAAGCAGTCACCACCCGCCCACGCCGGAACTGCTCGACGCCTGCGACAGCCTGGGCATGCTGGTGATGGACGAAACCCGACTGCTCAACAGCGGCGCGGAGTTTATGGATCAGTTTGAGCGACTGCTCCGGCGCGACCGCAGTCGCACCTGCGTGTTCATGTGGTCCATCGGCAACGAAGAGGGCTGGATTCACACCACCCCCACCGGCAAACGCATCGCCGAAACCCTGCTGAAAAAACAACGCCAGCTCGATCCCACCCGCCTGTCGACCTACGCCGCCGATGTGGCCAATGTGTACCAGGGTGTCAACGAAGCCGTTCCGGTGCGCAGCTTCAATTACCGCCAGTACGCCGTGGCCGATTACCACCGCGATCACCCCACGCAGCCCATCATCGGCACAGAAATGGGCAGCACCGTAACCACCCGCGGCCAATACGAAAAAGACAGCATTCGTGGATACGTGCCGGACCAGGACATCACAGCGCCCTGGTGGGCCAGCACCGCCGAAACCTGGTGGCCCCTGGCGGCAGAAAACGATTTCTGGCTCGGCGGGTTCGTCTGGACTGGCCTGGATTACCGCGGCGAACCCACCCCTTTCGTCTGGCCCAACATCAATTCCCATTTCGGGATCATGGACATGTGCGGGTTCCCCAAAAACATCTACTACTACTATCAGTCCTGGTGGACCGACAAAGACGTGCTGCACCTTTCGCCCCACTGGAACTGGCCTGAAAAACGCGGCCAACCCATAGAAGTCTGGGTAAATTCCAATGCCGATTCGGTGGAGTTGTTCCTGAACGGCCAAACCCTGGGTCGCAAAACCATGCCCCGGAATGGTCACCTGAACTGGACCGTCACCTACGAACCCGGCAGGCTGGAAGCCGTAGGGTACAAAAAAGGTCGCCTGTTGAAAGCCCGGATGGAAAGCACCCGCATGCCCAGCGAAATTGTGCTGGCGCCCTACAAAACCACCATGCTGGCCGATGGGCAGGACGCTACCGTGATTAATGTATCCGTACTCGACAATGAAGGCCGGGAAGTGCCGGACGCCAACAACCTCATCGAATTCCAGCTGCGCGGCGATGGACGGATCATTGGGGTGGGCAACGGCGATCCCTCCAGTCACGAACCCGATCAATGCGCCGATGGCCTGTGGCAGCGCCGCCTGTTCAACGGTAATTGCCAGATCATTGTGCAATCCGGACCGAAGCCAGACCTCATCCACCTCGAGGCACGCTCGCCTAACCTCTGGAAAGGAGAAACCGATATCCTGACCATTGCCCCGGAGAATCTCGGCGCTGTGACCATTGATCCCAAGTACAAACTCACCGGCGCAGCCGCGCAAGCGCGACCCGTAGACAAAATGATTGGCGCCGACATCTCCTTCCTGCCGGAACTGGAGGCCAAAGGCATCCAATTCAAGGTGGATGGCAAAAAAGTAGACGCCATTGAATGTCTGAAAGCGCACGGCTTCAATTACGTGCGTTTGCGGATTTTCCACAACCCGGCTCAGGAAAACGGCTATTCGCCCAAGGCTGGCTTTTGCGATCTGGAGCACACCAAGGCCATGGCCAAACGGGTAAAAAAAGCCGGCATGAAACTGCTGCTGGATTTCCATTACAGCGACTACTGGGCTGATCCGGGCAAACAATACAAGCCTAAAGCCTGGGAAGGTCTGGCTTTTACAGACCTGAAAAAAGCGCTGTACGACTATACCTACGATGTGATGCGCCAGCTCAAGGAGCAGGGCACTTTGCCCGATATGGTGCAGGTGGGCAACGAGATCAACCACGGCATCGTATGGCCCGAAGGCTCGGTGGCGCACCCCGATAGCCTGGCCCAGCTGCTCTGCGCCGGCACGGCGGCGGTGAAAGCCGTGGAGCCCGCCACCGTGATGATGCTGCACATGGCCCTGGGTGGCCAGAACGACGAATCCGTGTTTTTTGTGGAAAACATGCTCCGCCGAGGCGTGCATTTCGACGTGATCGGGCTTTCCTATTACCCCAAATGGCACGGCACGCTGGACGATCTGCGCGACAACCTCCAGGACCTGGTGCGCCGTTTCAACAAGGATGTCATCGTGGTGGAATATTCCGCCAAAAAGGAAGAAGTGCACAAAATAGCCTTCAGCGTGCCGCGCGGCAAAGGCACCTGCATCTGGGAGCCACTAAGCACCTGGGAAGCCATCTTCGACTGGCAGGGGAATGCCAATGAGATGCTAAAATGGTATGTGGGGTTTAAAAAGGAGTATTTGAAAGATTAGGATAACGCTTCTTCCGTTGAAATTGCGGAACTTTGCAGCCCCGAACATTTATCCATGGTAAAAAAAGTCTTTCAGTTTTTATTGTTTCTGGGCATAGGTGTGAGCATCATGGCCTGGTTGTTCAATAGCCAGAGTGCTGCATTTCAGGAGCAATGCAGGCTCGACGGCATTTCGCCTGATCAGTGCAGTCTGGCAGATAAATTGATGCAGGATTTTGGCACCGTAAACATTTGGTGGATCCTGGCAGTGTTGATGGCTTTTACCATGAGTAATATCTTCCGGGCCTGGCGCTGGCAAATGTTGTTGGAGCCCATGGGATACAAGGTAGGTTTCGGCAATTCGCTGATGACCATTTTGGTGAGCTACCTGGCTAATTTGTTCATCCCGCGTATGGGCGAAGTGGCGCGTGCAGGTTCTCTGGCACGTTACGAAAAAGTGCCCATGGAAAAAGTAATGGGAACCCTGGTAGTAGACCGGTTAATGGATTTTATTTGCCTGTTGCTGGTAGTAGGTATGGCTTTTTTGTTGGAAGGTAATACCCTGCTGGCATTTATTTCCCAGAATAAAAAAGCGGATTCCGGCGGCGGATTGTTGAGTAATCCGTTGGTATGGGGCCTGCTGGCGGCTATGGCGCTGGTAGCGGTGCTCATGTACGGTTTACGGAAAAAACTTGCAGAAATTGCCCTGTTCCGGAAAGTAGGCACACTGCTTAAAGGCTTCCTGGATGGACTCCGAAGTGTTTTCAAACTGAAAAATCCGGCGCTGTTCATTGCCTACTCCCTGGGTATTTGGGTGATGTTTTACCTCCAATGCCTGTTTAATCTCCAAGCATTTCCACCTACTGCCCAACTGGGTTGGAGCGCCGCAATGATGGTTTTTGTGTTTGGCACCTTTGGTTTTGTAATCCCTTCGCCGGGTGGCATGGGTACTTTCCATGCCCTGTCCATCGCTTCTCTTGCCCTGTATGGCATCAGTGGCAGCGACGGGTTTTCCTACGCCAATATTGCCTTTTTCTCTGTACAGATATTCTACAACGTGGTGGCTGGGGGAGTCTCGCTTTTGTTGCTACCGAGGTGGAATAAGCGTCATTAAAAGTCATTTGGGAGGTATAGCCCCCCCCCTCAAACCCCTCAAACCTATCGATTATCCACAAAATCAGGAAATACTTGGCATTGATTCATCAGTTTGGCATTGTTACTTTTCTTTTTGCTTGCCCAAAAAGAAAAGTAACCAAAAGAAAAAAGGTCCCGAGTACTCGGGAGCAAAGCCAACGACCTGCGGGGATTGCGCTGCTTTTTAACCGCTGACCGTCGATTTTTCTTTGGCATCGTGCTGTACTGCCGGTTAAAAAGAAGGCGCTCCCTCCTTACGTCGGGAACATCCCCTTCGGTCGGGCTTGCCTCGCAGACGGCGGGTGCTTGGGCCTGGTGGATACTGGGAGTCTGGCTGTAAGTTTTGTGGGTAATCGATAGACTTCAAACCCTTCAAACACTCAAAAAGTGCAACGAACAGACGTAAATACCCTCGGCGAATTTGGCCTGATTGAACACCTGACGCGTGATTTCCCGCTGCGACAGCCTTCCTCTATTAAAGGAGTGGGCGATGACGCTGCTGTAATTGACAATGGGAATCTATGCACAGTGGTTAGTACCGACCTCCTGGTAGAAGGCATCCACTTCGATCTGGCCTATACCCCGCTCAAACATTTGGGCTTTAAATCGGTGATTGTGAACCTGTCGGATATTTACGCTATGAATGCGTTCCCCCGGCAGATCACGGTTTCTATCGCTATTTCCAATCGTTTTTCAGTGGAAGCACTGGATGAATTATATGAAGGAATACGTGCGGCTTGCAAAGCTTATGATGTGGATCTGGTAGGTGGCGACACCACCTCTTCTCCCAAAGGACTTACCATCAGCGTGACGGCCATTGGGCAAGGGGAAAAAGATTTGATGGTGTACCGAAACGGCGCCCGTCCGGGAGATATCATGTGTATCACCGGAGAACTTGGCGGGGCATATTTGGGCCTGCAGATGTTGGAGCGTGAAAAACGGATCTGGCAGGAGAACCCAGATGTGCAGCCGGATTTTGAAAACCAGCAATACGCCGTTGGCAGGCAGCTCAAGCCTGAAGCGCGCCGGGATGTGATTGAAGCTTTTAGAAAAATTGGGCTCAAGCCCACCTCCATGATTGACATTTCCGATGGTCTGGCCTCGGAAATATTTCATATTTGCAAACAAAGCAATGTTGGCGCACTTCTGGAAGAAGACGGCGTTCCGATCAATCAGGAAGCACAGATGTTGGCCCTTAAATTTAAACTGGATCCCATTACCTGTGCACTCAATGGCGGCGAGGATTACGAACTCCTGTTTACTATTCGGCCGGAAGATATTGACAAGGTGAAATTCTTGCCGGACATCTACATTGCCGGAGAAATTCTGGAGGCAAAGGATGGTATCAAGCTTAACACCAAGGGCGGTAATTTACACGATCTGAAGGCACAGGGCTGGGTGCATTTCTGATCCGGTCTATCTACCAACAACCTCCCGAACCACCACGCTGGCCATGTTTAGTCCAAACAGTGCAGGGATATAAGAGCATGTTCCATAGAAAGATTTTTTGAATCGTGCTTCGGTATGCATCATGTGCTCTTTACTGACCCGTTCGGAACTGAATACCACCGTGACACCCCGATATACTCCTTTTTTCTTCAAACCTTTCCGCACTTGCTGGGCAAAGGGACAGTTGAACGTCTGCGCAAGATCAGCTACCTGCACCTTGGAGGGGTCTACCCGGCCGCCGGCGCCCATACTGCTTACCACACGTACCCCTTTTTGTTTGCAGGTAACAATGATGTATTGTTTGGGCTGAACAGAATCAATGCAATCGAATATATAATCGAAATCTGTAGTGATCAGCACTTTTACAGATTCCGGCGTTAAAAATTCATCGTGTACGGTGAGGTTCAATTCCGGGTTGATATCCCGCATGCGCTCAGCCATGACCTCCGTTTTGCGTTTGCCAACCGTGCTATGCAAAGCAGGTAATTGCCGGTTGGTATTGCTCAGATCAACGGTGTCGCCGTCTACAATGGTCATGTTGCCCACCCCTGCACGTGCAAGGAATTCCGCCGCATAACTGCCCACCCCTCCCAGGCCAATCACCATCACCCGCAGGTTCTTCATGCGTTCCAGCGCCTCAGCGCCCATCAAAAGTTCTGTTCGCTGCAACCAGGCAGGCGCTGAAGCTGTTTCGTCTGTTATCATTCCAGATTGTAATTTTGTCGCAAAAATAGCATCAAAACCTCATTCCCCTCATTCCTATATGTCCTCCTTCTCCCACATTCAGCATAAAATTCATACCGTTGAATCACTCCCAGATACCATAGTCCAATGGCGTGCTGCCGGCGACCGCATCGTATTCACTAACGGATGTTTCGATTTGCTGCACTTTGGCCACCTGCATTACCTGGCAGACGCCCGTGATCTGGGAAGACGACTTATCGTTGGTATGAACAGCGGCGCCTCGGTGAGCAGATTAAAAGGTCCGAACCGACCAATTAATGATGAGCTCACACGCACGCACCTGATGGCGGCTTTAGAAGTAGTAGATGCGGTGATCCTGTTTGAAGAAGATACCCCCTACAAGCTCATTCAGCTCATTCAACCGGATATCCTCGTGAAAGGAGGCGATTGGAAACCCGAGCAAATTGTTGGCTCCGACATCGTACTCGCACGCGGTGGACAAGTTTTAAGTCTTCCGTTTATTACCGGGTATTCTACCACCAACATCGAGCAGAAGATTCTTAAAGGGAAATGAGATGTGAGATATGAGTTATGAGTTATGAGTTATTTTTGGGCTCGGGGTAATTGAGCGTTTCCAGCTACCCCGAGCCCAAAAATATCTCATAACTCATATCTCATCCCTCATTTCCGCTCCGTCCCTTCTCCGTTGATCAGGTTGCCAAAGAAGATGGCGTTGGCGAAGAGTCGGTTTGTGCCGAACCAGAAGGCACGGAAATTGGGGTCGCCGGGAAAACAAATGATTCGGCCTCTGCCCATGCTGCACACCACAGCTGCAGCTGCTCCTGGGGCCATTGGTTTTTGTTTGGGGTGCACATAGCCGGCCAATAATGGATTTTGGGTGAGTATGACCGGTGTGGCGTAGGGGTTTTTGGCGGTTTCCACAAACAGATTCTCAGGTAGGAACACGGGTAGTTTTGGGCGGCTGTAACCGAAACAAAGCGGGTGCGTCAGATCCAGCTCCGCTTCAAAAATAGCGCCGGGCATATCGCGGGCACCACGGTCTTCTGCAATTTGGCTGTAAGGCCGGCGTTTAACGGAATCCAACGGAATGCTTCGGAATTCCAGGGGCGCCAGTCCGGCAGTTTTCAGCCAGCGAAGGGCATTTCCGGTGGCAATGATGGTGCCGCCGTTTTGGGCAAATAGCTTGACCTTATCAGCAGATATCGATCCGTAGTTGCCATCGGGCAGGATTAAGACGTTGTAGGTTTCCAGGTTTATGTTATTAAAACGCTCCGCTTCCACCATTGTCAGCGGCATGTTATACCTGACGTCCAGGAGATGCCAGATTTCACCGGAGTCTTCAACGTTTACTCCATTGCCCGTCAGCATCAGCACTTTAGGCATACGAACCACCGGAAAATTGCTGCTACCCAGATCCGGGCCACCTCCGGTAAGGCCGTTTTTGATGGTAATGAAATCTGCAAACAAAGGGTCATCCAATCGTTCATAGACCTTTCGATCAGGCCCCGTTTCCACCTTCAGGATCTGTCGATCTGCCAGTACTACCAGAGAGCCGGCGGCAAATTGGTGGCCTTCAGCTTCAAAGGGCTCCAGAGCAACGCGTACCCGGAAGCCTTCTTTTTGCAACCGGTACAGCAGTCGGGGCATACCGTAGCCGGGATTTGGGAAAACAGCAGCGTAATAGTTTGATAAATTGGATAGAGAACCATGTGCTTCAGGAAGAGCAGGTTCATACTCCCCATCCGGAAGTTTTCCACTTACGGCTGCCCAATGCAGGCCAAAGGCGTCTGGCAGGGTCCAGGCGGATATGTCGTAAAAAATACTGTCTTGAAACTGCGTCTGCCGTTCAAACATGCTCCGGATGAGTCGGTACTGCGGTTGTTCCAAGGGTACAAAAAAGCTCCCGGCAGCAAATATTCCCTCTGATGTGCTGAAGTCTTTTCCCAGTTGATAATAGCTGATTTTGTGTCGGCGCAGCATTTGAAGAAAGGCCACACAGGGCACTTCATTCGTTACATCATATCCGAAATTGTTAGACTTGTTTTCCCATAGAGCACATTGTTTTTCCTGTCCAAAATCAAAAATATACCCTTTGACGGTACTTTTTCGGGCTTCTTCCAGCGCTGAGGTATAAAAATCGCGCAGGTAATCATTGAGTTCTACCCGCATTTCGCTCACCGATCTCAGGGTAGATAAAGAGGTGATTACCTGATTACGGATGGTATATGGAAAGGTGAGCAGGCCGTTTTCTGTTTCCTGTTGGGTGCCCCGGGTGCTGGCTTGTTCAAACAGAATACCTATGCCTCCGTTTACATCAGGATAAGTAGAGCCTTTACCGTAGTAGAAATCATCAAAATTTTCTCCGGTAAAAAACAGCACTTTTTTATCAGATAAGTCTTTGGCGTGGTATTCGGCAATTTTGGCGGTGAGTTGCTGGTTTTTGGCGGGCGTAATCGGATTTACCCGAGTTGGAACGCCCGGCTGAAAAAAGAACGTAGAGTTGCTGCCCATTTCGTGGTGATCGGTGAGCACATTGGGGTGCCATTCCTGAAAAATAGCCACCCGTCCTTTGGACTCCGGTTGCTGGGCCACCAGCCAGTCGCGGTTCAAATCAAAACCGTAGTGGTTGGTTCGGCCGCGCGGCCAGGGTTCGTTGTATTCATCACCTGCGGGGTCGGGAGATGGATTTTGACTTTTATGGCTGTTTACCCAGGACGAAAAACGCTGCATGCCATCAGGGTTAAAGCAGGGGTCGAACAGGATAATGGTATTACGCAGTAATTCCTCCACCTCCGGCGTTTGGGCGGCGGCCAGGTAGTAGGCTACGAGCAAGGCTGCATGGCTGCCGCTGGTTTCATTGCCGTGTATGGAATAGCCCATATAGAATACGGCAGGCATGTTTTTTAAGGATACCTGCTTGCTTTCAGCGGGATTCACCAGCCTGGCACGCTCTGCTTTGATATCGTCCAAACGGGTATGATTGGCCGGGTCAGTGATCGTGAGGCAAACGAGCGGGCGGTTTTCATGCGAGCGACCGTATTCCTGGAGTGTGATGCGATCGCTGGCAGCATCCAGCGCTTTCATGTAGCCAAGCAATTGATCATGACTGGTATGCCATTGGCCTACCTCATAGCCCAGCCAGGATGACGGGGTGGGGATGACGCTGTTGTATGTTATTTTTGGCAGATAATACTCCTGGTTTATTACCTGAGCAGGAAGTAGCACCGGAAACAGAAAGGCGAGGGCCAGCAATCTGGTCAACATATAGACATGTATGGTTTTAGAACTTATAATCTTCCCTGACCGGGCAAAAAACATCCATTACTTTGCAATCAGAAAGGGCAATCGCGGAGTGGCGTGCATTGGAAGGAATCACTAATACATGGCCGGCATGCAGCAGGTGTTTTGTTCCTTCCACCGTTATTTCCAGCGAGCCATCCAGAACAGTAGTTGTTTGCTCATGCACATGATGATGTTCCGGGAGAACACTGCCGGAAGCAATGTCTATGTATCCAATCGTTACCTGATCCGTGTGGACAAACCGGGCAAAAAAACCTTTGATGATCTCCTTGCCGGGAAGTTGATTCAATGGATAATGCTTCATGTGGCAATTGGATTTTTAGAGAGATTTTGCTGAATCAGTCGGACTACTGCCCAGATCATAAACAGCGAAATGGCGGCAAATTGCCAGGGAACCTGAATATCCTTTTCCAGGTCAACAGTAGAAAGATCCTGCTTATATAGATACTGACCAATCACCTGGAGGCCGTTGTTGAAAAAATGGCATAAGACGGGTACCCAAAAATTTTGGGTTTTCCAGTATAACCAGCCCAGAATAAACCCCAGCAACATTCTGGGGATAAAGCCCTCAAACTGCATGTGAGCAGCACTGAATATTACAGAGGCCAGGAGGATGGTCATCCAGGGATTTTGGATGCGGCGCATTAGTTGCTGCTGGATCACACCGCGGAACACCAGTTCTTCTCCAATGGCAGGAAGTATGGCAATGAGGGTGAGATTGGCCAGCAATTCCCACATGTTTTCCATTTGAAGCAAGCCTTTCAAGGCCGTTTCTGCCTGATCTTCTGCGCTTTTAAAAAGTTCGGGGAGCGGCAACTGCTGGTTCAGGTAAAGACTATACAATACCAGGGGCAGAGAAACCAGCATCAACAGCAAACTCAGTGAAAGGGTAGTCCAACGGGGTGTTTCCCGACTTTGCAGATAATCCTGCCAACTGACTTGTTGCTGGGTAATTCCGCGGTAGAAAATCCAGACAGTAATGGCTCCGGCCATAAAAAAGCCGAAAAAATGTGCCATGCCCAATTGCAGCCTCACCTGCCAGCGTTCCGGCGCAGGAGAGGTTTCGTTTATGGCCAACTGAGGATCCCAACCCGTTAGTTTGCAAATAAGCAGATAAAGCAGCATTCCTACACCTGCGCAAAAGACCATCAACCCGATTTGCGCCATCAACACTTGTCGCACAGGTGGTTCCGGCAGGCGTGGTAAATTCATTTTGGATTCTCCGGTTTCCAATACGTCGTTTTCTTCCATATGCCTATACATTTGTGCCGCAAGATATGAGCATTGAGGTCATTGTGGGTCATTTAGGTCATTTGGAGTCATTCCTAACACGGGTTGTCATCTTGAGCGCAGCGAAAGATCCGGCCTGGCAAATGACCAAACACCAACTATATGAACCCTAAATCTGTGTAAAATCTGTGAAAAAAATCTGTGTGAAATCTGTGCGAAACCAACCAGAAATACCAACATAAAAGAAGTATATCCAGATCTTTCACTGCGCTCAATATGACAAACCGCGTTAAGAATGACCTGTCAAATGACCATTAAATGACCCCAAATGACCACTAAATGACTAACAAATGACTAGATTAAGCGTAAACATCAACAAAATTGCTCTCCTTCGAAACTCCAGAGGTAGCAACCTGCCTGACCTGGTTCAGGCTGCTAAAGACATCGAATCTTTTGGCGCTGAAGGCATTACGGTGCATCCACGTCCGGATCAGCGTCACATACGGTACGATGATATTCCGGCACTCAAAGCAGTGGTGACCACCGAGTTCAACATTGAAGGGAAACCGGTATCTTCTTTTATGGACCTCGTGTTAGCCAATCCACCACACCAGTGTACCCTGGTGCCGGATACTGATAATCAACTTACCAGTGATCATGGATGGGATACCGTACATCAACAAGCAGAATTGCAGGACGTCGTAAAGGAATTACATAGAAGGAATATTCGTGTATCTGTGTTTGTAGATCCGGTAGTCGCCATGGTGGAAGGCGCCAAAAAGGCCGGAGCTGACCGGATTGAGTTTTATACAGGCCCGTTTGCTCATGATTTCAAAAAGGATCCATATGCCGCGGTAAAAGCCTACACCGAAGCCGCCAGGGTAGCCAATGATATTGGCATTGGTATCAATGCCGGACACGATCTAAACCTGGAGAACCTGCGCTTCTTCCAGGACCACTGCCCTCAATTGCTGGAAGTGAGCATTGGGCATGCTTTGATTGCCGATGCACTGTATTATGGCTTGGAGAATACCATCAGGATGTATTTGCGGCAACTGGGCAGATAGAACTTGCGAAAGGTGGCGTTTTTAGAGGCTGAGTTGTTTATCCGGAATGCTGTTGCCTAAACACCTGTACAGTAGAGGGGTAAATCATTTAGCGATTTTTCGCAAAACAAGAAAAATTAAATAAAGTATTGATTATCAATGCATTGAAAAATGATAGTTTTACTTTTAAGCATTTTTATTTTAAAAAATTGTTAATTCTTTCGCCGTTTTACAATTCTGTGCTTTTACCTTTGGTCGTTCCGGAAGTTGCCCGATGAGGCAATATTTCATTTTCCGGTAACCGAATCAAACTTTCAAAAGCCGCTTGAAAACAGGATATTTCCCAAACAGGATATGCTGTTTCAAGTGGTTTTTTTATTGTTTTTTGATTCTACGTTTTAATCTTTTTTAAGTAAGGTACTCTAAACAATTCACACATTTTTTCACCAAATTCAACTTTCGTATGAAGCGATTATTAACAACGCTAGCTCTGGTAGTCGTTGGGTTCGGCCTTGCCCTTGCCCAACGTACTGTGACGGGCACAGTGACCGGCGACGGCGAAGCGCTGATCGGTGCTTCAGTGGCCGTAAAAGGCGCCTCTGCAGGCGCAAGGACTGACGCTGACGGTAAGTACTCCGTAAAGGTTCCCGCTGGCTCCACTACGCTGGTGTTCTCTTACACCGGTTATGCCACCCAGGAAATTACGCTGGGAGCCTCCGATATGGTAGACGTAGTGATGAAAGCTAACACAGACCTTGATGAGGTAGTGGTAACGGCGCTTGGTATCAGCCGTGAGCAAAAATCACTCGGTTATGCTGTTCAGCAAATCGGCGGCGACCGGATTACGGCTGCGCGCGACCAGAACGTAGTAAACTCGCTCTCCGGTAAAATTGCCGGCGTCAACGTAGTAAGCTCCTCCGGTAACGTAGGCGCTTCAGCTCGTATCGTTATCCGTGGTAACAGCTCCATCACCGGTGAGAACCAGCCACTTTTTGTGGTAAACGGTATCCCAATGGACAACTCCAACCGGGGTAATGGCAACTCCCAGTTCGGTGGTGTTGACTTCGGTAATGCCATCCAGGACATCAACCCGGATGATATCGAGTCTATTTCCGTACTGAAAGGCCCGAACGCAGCAGCGCTTTACGGCTCACGCGGTGCAAACGGTGTAATCCTGATCACCACCAAAACAGGTAAAGGTGCAGCGAAAGGTCTGGGCGTTACCTACAATGGTGATATCGGTTTTGCCACGCCATTCCGCCTGCCAACGTACCAGAACAAATTCGGACAGGGTGTGGATTTCCAGTTTGGCTATGTAGACGGTACAGGTAATGGTGTCTTCGACGGTGTGGACGAAAGCTGGGGGCCATCCTTCGACCCGGCTATCAACGGTGCTGATGGTATTGACAACGATGCTGATGGCACCATAGATGAAAGCGGAGAGGGTGTGTTGATTGACCAGTTCACCGGCGCACAACAGCCTTGGGTGGCACATCCGGATAACGTAAAAAGCATTTTTGGAACAGGTGTAACCTTTACCAATAGTGTTGCGGTAACAGCTGCCGGCGACAAAGCCCATGCACGTTTCTCCTTCACCAACATGGACCAGACAGGTATGATCCCGAATACCGACCTGAAGCGTAACACCTTCAACCTGGCGTTTGGCATGAAACTGAACGATAAGATCAGTACAGATGGTAATGTAACATACACCACGCTGAAGTCTGACAACCGTCCGGGCATTGGTTATGCCGGCGACAATATCATACAGCAGACCATCTGGGCAGGTCGTCAGGTAGACTGGGATTACCTCCGTGCCAACTACAACAACCGTGATGCAGATGGCAACATTGTAAACTGGAACCATAACTACCAGAACAACCCGTTCTTCACGTTGTATAACAACACCAAGCCGCAGCAGCGTAACCGCGTAAACGGCTTCTATTCTGTTACTTATCAGATGCTGCCATGGCTGAAAGCGATGGGTCGTATCGGTACGGATTTCTATAATGACAGCCGCGAGATCCGTTTTGAAAAAGAAACGGTTGACTATCCGAATGGTCAGTTCCAGGCATTTGATTATGCCAACACTGAAACCAATATCGACTTCTTGTTGACTGCCAATAAGCGTTTCAGCGATAATTTCTCTGTACTGGCCACCGCAGGTGTTGTTCGTCGTGACAATCGTCTGACTGGAATCGAGCAGACTGCAACAGCCCTTGTTGTTCCTGGTCTGTTCAACTTCTCCAATGCGGATGGTTCCGTAAACGTGAACCAGTTCCTCAATACTTCCCGTATTAATTCTGTTTTGGGTAGTTTGTCGCTTGGGTTCTACGATTTCATCTACCTGGATGCCTCTGCACGTAACGACTGGTCTTCCACGCTTCCTATTGAAAACAGCAGCTACTTCTATCCATCTGCAAGCTTGGGTATTGTACTGTCTGAAAAGATCACCATTCCTGGAATCAACTTCCTGAAAGTTCGTGGCGGTTATGCTGAAGCAGGTAAGGACACAGATCCATACCGCCTTGCCTTTGTATATGGTGCACTCACTCCATGGGGCAGTCTGCCATCCTTCTCTGTTCCAGGCTCTCGCCCGAACAGCGGTTTGAGGCCTGAACGCGCTCAATCCCAGGAATATGGTATCGAGCTACGTTCTACCAAGGATATCGTTCGTTTGGACGTAACGTATTACAGCACGCGCAATATTGACCAGATCATTCCGCTCAATGTATCTTCTACTTCTGGTTTCACCAGCCGGGTAGCGAATGCAGGTACCATCAAAAACAACGGTGTCGAGGTACAGTTGGGAATCACTCCTGTAAATGCCCGCGACTTCCGTTGGGATATTGATTTCAACTGGGCAAAGAACCAATCCGTGGTTGAAGACTTGCCGGAAGGTGTAACCGAGATCACCCTGAATACGAACTGGGGTGTTCGTTTGGTAGCCCGCGAAGGCGAACCTTACGGTACTTTGGTAGGACGCCGTGTGAAGCGCGCTCCTGATGGCCAGATCATCGTTAACCAGGCTACAGGTCGCCCGATCCAGGATGTGGACGAAAATGGCAACAACTCCAACTTCGTACTGGGTAACATCACTCCTGATTGGGTAGGTGGTATGCGCAATACCTTCACCTGGAAGAATTTCTCATTGAGTGCATTGCTCGATATGCGTCAGGGTAGCGATATCTTCTCCATGACCTACATCTTTGGTCGCTACGCAGGTGTTCTGGAAGAATCTCTGGAAGGCCGTAATACGATTGATGAAATCCAGAATGGATACAATTTTGGTGGTGTTTATGAAGTGACGGATGTTAATGGGAATGTTACCTATCAGCCAAATACTGTTAAACAGTCTGCCGAAGCGTGGAATGCCGACATCTACAACCGTCGTCACGACCGCGGTGTATTCGATGGTTCTTTCATCAAATTGCGTGAAGTAACCCTGGGTTACGACCTGCCGAAAGCATGGTTCAAAAACTCCTTCGTGAACGGTTTGCGCCTGGCAGTATACGGCCGCAACCTGGCTCTGTTGCACAGCAACATTCCACACGTGGATCCGGAAACGGCTTTCGACAACTCCAATGCCATGCAGGGTATTGAATTCGGTCAGTTGCCATCTGCACGCACCATCGGTCTGACCTTCGGTGCCAGCTTCTAATGATCACTCCATTCAAACAATCACTTCTATGAAAAATATTAAAATCTGGATGCTGGTTCTTCTGGTGAGCTTTTCAAGCGCTTGCACCAAGGACTTCGAAAGCATCAATTCCAATCCAAACCGCCCCGAAGAGGTGCCGCTGACCAACGTATTGGTTTCCGGAATTTCCCAGGGCGTGCGCCGTACGCATGGCGCCAGCATGAACATGACTTATGCCGGCCTCTGGGCCCAGCACTACGCTAAAATCCAGTATATTGATGAAGACTGGTACGAATACCGCCCCGATGCTTTAACTGCCCATTGGGATAATTTGTACTCTGGCCCACTGGCCGACTTGCAGGACATCCTGAACCGTGCGCCAAACCCAAGCAATATGCGTGCTGCAGCCATGACCATGAAGGCTTATTACTTCGCCATCATGACGGATATGTGGGGCGAAATTCCTTACACGGAAGCACTGGATCCTGAGCGTACCTTCACGCCAAAATACGACAGCCAGGAAACAGTGTATGCCGGTGTAATCCAGGAGTTGAAAGATGCGGCCGCCATGTTTGATCCTGCCGGAGATGCTCTTGGCGCAGGGGATCTGATCTACGGTGGTGATGCTGCAATGTGGAAAAAGTTTGCCAATTCTGTACGCGCTCGTTTGCTCAACCGTGCCAAAGGGAAAGTGCCAGCCTATGCCACCGAACTGCAAACGCTTCTGAGCAACCCGGACAACCTGATTGCCAGCAATGCAGAAAATGCCAAAATGGCCTATGCAAATGCTACTCCGGATGGTTCCAATCCAATCTACAACGACAAATACAATAATGGTCGTAATGACCACTGTGTGAGCAAAACGTTGGTAGATCTGATGGTTGCCCTCAGCGACCCGCGTTTGCCGGTTTATGCTGATGTGAACAATGCCGGACAGTATGTTGGACAACCAAACGGTACTACGGAGCCAAACCCGTTCTCTGCCATTTCGCAGATCGGTACGGCATTCCGCGATGATCCGTTAAATCCATCCAATCTGTTCACCTATGCTGAGGTGCTGTTCATTAAAGCTGAGGCCAATAACGACAAACAGGCTTATCTGGATGCTATTGCTGCTTCCTGCGCTCAGTTTGGCGTAACGGCAGATGCTGCCTACCTGGCTGCTGCAGATGCTGCTTATACTGCCAGTGCAGCTAAAGCACTGGGTACACACAAGTGGCTGGCGCTCTTCGGAGATGGCTGTGAAGCTTTCACGGAGTTCCGTCGCACAGGCTTCCCTTCCGAGATAGTGGAGGTGCCTCTAACAGCATATCCTGGCCAGGGTGTACCACGTCGTTTCCCTTATCCTACCAGCGAAACGGGTAACAACAAACTCAATCTGGAAGCAGCGGTGCAAAGCCAAAATGTAGACGCTTCCGGCTTGTTCGGCAACAAAATGTGGTGGGCGCAATAATCTGCGTTTAACCTGAAATATTACGGCGGCT
>JBIKUE010000097.1:0-17884 GCA_044347755.1 Saprospiraceae bacterium | reverse complement strand
AAGGACATTCCAGCGCTCAATCAGAAGTTGTTTGCTTTGGGCGTCGGCGGGGTTTGGAAAGGGTAGGGGAGTAGACTTTACCCCGTCACCGGAAACAACCACTCGTACATGGGCTTGAATTCCCGGGCCCAAAAGGTCTCGGAATGGCGACCTCTGTCGCGGGCTACTACCCGGATGTCTGCATCATTGTATCCGTTGTTTTTGAGCGACCAGTAGGTCTTTTCGAGCATGGGCAGCATGGTACGGGTTTCGGTTTTGCTGCCGCCAACATAGATCCTGCTTTTGAGCTGGTGGTGGCTGGTCAGTTCCAGCACCTGAGGATTGAACCATAGAGACGGCGATAAAGCTCCTATTTTGCCAAAAACATGGGGGTATTGCATGCCGGCATAGAAGGCAATCAAGCCACCAAGCGAAGAACCTACTATGCCTGTGGCTTCCCGGTGGGGCCAGGTTCGGTATTCCTGATCAATGAAAGGCTTCAGGGTGTGTACCAGGAATTGCAGGTAGGCATCGCCCTGCCCGCCTTGCCTCCCGCGCCGGAAGGGCGCATATTCATGACTGCGATCAATGCCTCCATGATCTATTCCAACCAGAATGGCCTGGCGTTTCAGGGGTTGACGCGACATGAATTCCCGGAGTCGCCAATGCCTGAACGCAGCCGTGGCCGGGTCGAACAGATTCTGGCCGTCTTTCAGGTAGATGACCGGGAAGCGCCGGGCAGGGTCCTTCCAATAGTTCTTAGGCAGCAGCACCCGGATGGCACGCTGGCGGTTGAGTTGAGGAATGTGAAAGGGGTAGTGGACTTGGAGCAGGTTTGGAGACGGGACGGATTTGGGGGACATTGAAGTCGGAAAAAAGTACGGACATGAAACAGTTGGTCACAACCGTTGGTTCAAGGTTTTTTGGAATAATAGCGCCACGCTACTGGACATTTTGGTTTTAGACCTGTAAGGTTTCCAAAAATCCATGGTACGTACACATGTTAAATCGCTCGTAATCTCCTGATTCTGCGAACAATGACATCTATAGTCAACGCAAAGTGGTTTTGAACGGAGTTGATTTTCAATCATGTTGAAATCAAGAATTTACATCACTCAAATCATCAAAATCACTCTAATCACAGTATAACATCTTGAAACCCCCGAACTTCAGTCCTCCCGATTACCCACAAATCAATGGGCTATACCTTGTGTTCATCTCCTGCCCAGGCGCCCGCCGTCTGCGAGGCAAGCCCGACCGAAGGGGATGGTCCCCCTGCCCGCCGAGGCATGGCAGACGGGGACGTAAGGAGGGAGCGCCTTCTTTTTAACCGGAGGAGTATAGTGACGGGGTGACTCGCAGTCACCCCGTCACTATACTCCTCCGGTTAAAAAGCAGCGCAATCCCCGCAGGTCGTTGGCTTTGCTCCCGAGTACTCGGGACCCTTTTTCTTTTGGTTACTTTTCTTTTTGGGCAAGCAAAAAGGAAAGTAACAATGCCGGGCAAATGAATCAATGCCAAACTACCCACTAAAATTAGCCACTCATTCCACCGTTGTTTTGCCGCGATGCGGCAGGGGGATATCGTCCTGTCGCCTGGGCTACCAACGTTGAAGGGCTACGCCCAGGGGCGCTGCGCCTGGGATAACAAAAAATCTGAATGACTATACTCACGCTCATTTTGTGGGTAATCGGGAGGACTGAAATTCGGGGGTTTCAAGATGTTAGATGGGGTTTTCACCAGCTATGACTGTCGTTTTCGCTGCGCTTGGGTCTTTTTCCCCCAGCGCCACGTGCGTGGGTAGCCGCGCATTACTGAATGGCTTTGGCCAAGGAGGAGTTTCACCTTTGCTTAGCCACTCACCAACGCTGCGCAAAAAGACCCATGCGCGGCAGGGATAATGCCAAGTCATCCTGCTATTCGGAGCATGAAAACTATCTGGAATTTACCAAATAGGTAATTCTACGGCAGTTGTATCACCCGGAATGCAGCTTTTTTTGAATGTTCCGGATTTTTTTATTCCTCCATTTTTGATGGTATAGTGGATGTTTAACTCATCACCGAGAAAGAGATTTCTCACGATTTTAAGATCTTTCCATCCTTCTTGATCGACTAACCTAAAAGCAAATGCTGAAGTGTCAACACCACATTCTCCGCCATTTGAACCCGGATTCAGAACAAGGTTCTCTACATTCAGGATCAATGTATCAGCACCCCAACCAAGAGGTATGGTGGGTTTGAGGAAGTAAGCTTTTGTGACAGGAAGTAGCTCAACTACATAATATCCATTATTCTCCAGCCCATCGAACCCAATTCGAAAGCAAAGCATCCTGTAATACTTTCCATTAATTCTTGCTCCTCGCTGAAACTCATTCCCGATCTGATCAATGTTTAAATGGGGCTTTAAGGACAGGAAGTGGACTTCTTCTTTATAAGACAACTCAAATTCACCTTTGCTGTCGGTAAAATCGGAGGCTAATTGTTTATACTGCCACCCAATGCCAAAAAACTCTGAATAGCCAAGAGTCATCCTTAAGTTACTCACAGCTTTATTGTCAATGGTGTTGACGACCTTCCCGGATATAAATATTTCCTCTTCCTTTTTACATGCAACCATGGTTGCTAAAAAGGCTAATAACAAATAGTACCTTTTCATGTCAAAGCTTTTGCCCAAAGGTGTTGGTTACTTTATGGAAAACCAATGATATGTGTTATTCAAAAGGGTGATTTTTGGATTACTCTGCTTTGATCCTCTCGGAATATCTGTTTGTGGATGTTGACTGAGCCGCGAACACGTTCTCCGAACAGAAAATTCACCAGTAAATACATTCACATCTGCCCCAAATAAGCCACCACACTAAACCTCTTTTCCAACTGTATTAGCGGCTTATTTAACCCAAGGCAGCTGTCCTGATCGCGATAGCAGAATGGCGCATCTGTTTATTTTGGATGCCGTGGATTTTTTTGGATGCCGTGGATTTTAGGAACACGGATGACGCGGATGACGCGGATTTTTATTTTGGATGCTGTGGATTTTTAATTTTGGATGCCGTGGATTTTGGAACACGGATGACACGGATAACGCGGATTTATATGCTTGCCCCCCCGAGCCGCCATACCGCACCCTTTCTGCGAAAATCTGCGGAAGATCTGCGAGATCTGCGGGAAAAATCTGTGCGAAATAAAAAACATGCTCCCCACACCCTCATTTCCACATCGCTGTGCCCGTTTTGAAAAATAAATTGACCAGAGCTATGCCCGTGTTTATTATTTTTTGAAAAAAGTGAAATAGGTTTTGCCCCCCTCTTTGTCTGAACCATGCAACATAACCAATCATTTGCCCATTTTCGAGCTAAAAAGCTGCTTTTTGCAGTATTCCCAGGGTATAAAATGTTGACAAAATTGAAATAGCGAGGTGCCGGGCCTGTGCCCCACCTTTGCTTCATCAATTGTTCGTTTAACGTTTAAATATACCCACGACATGAAAAACTCCATTTTTTCCCTGGCGTTTGTAGCTGCTCTGATTTTGTTGGCCACCTCTTGCAGCAAAGAAAATATTGAAGCCGGCTATGCCGAATATACCCTCTCTCAGGAGGAAATTGCTGAGATCAGCTCCCAGTTCTGCACTACCAACCATTTGCACGATTACAACGATCACTCCATATCAGAAGAAGGAGCTGCTTCCGACCGCGGAACCGGGATGAAAGCCAAATTCTGGCCTGCAGGCAAAGTACTCCGGGTTCGGTTTATGAACGGCAGCACTACCCTCCAAAACAAGGTGCTCAACTACGCCAAAACCTGGTCGAACCACGCTAACGTAACTTTTATAAAGGTTATTTCCGGCGCCTCCGAAATCCGTGTGCGTTTCGGAAATCTTGGACACAACTCTTACGTTGGCACCGACAATCTGCTCATTGCGCCCGACCTTCAAACCATGAACCTGCAATTCACGGATAATACCAGCGAGTCGGAAATCCGCCGGGTATCGCTGCATGAGTTTGGCCACGCATTAGGACTGATGCACGAACATCAAAACCCTTTTGCCAATATTCCCTGGGATAAGCCGAAGGTATATGCCTACTACGCCGCCACTCAGGGTTGGTCGCAACAGCAGGTGGATCAACAGGTACTGAATACCCTGGGCTGGGGCCCTGCTCAACACACTGCGCTGGATCCACTGTCCATCATGGCTTATTCCATCCCGGCAAGCCTGACCACCAATGGCTTTTCCATTCCCTGGAACACCGAACTCTCTGCGATGGATAAACAATTCATTGGCAAAGCATACACCAGCACCCGCATACAGGTGCGTCATGCCGCCAACATAACTGGAAACATCACCGTTTACCTCAACGGCGTAGCCACCACCCTGAGCAAAAATGAAACGCTTAAGCTGCCCGCCACTGCAACCGGCAACGTGTTGCAAATCTGGGAATGTCCAAACAGCTGTATGTGGTCTAGTTTTAACGTAAACCTTGGCACCTCCTACAGAATAATAAGCGCGCCAAACAATCCGAACGATTTGACTTTGGCGTTGGAGCTGTAATAGATTGGATTACTGCTTGCCGGGTTGCCTCAATTGTTTATTGCAGGCGACTCGGCTAGTTTTATTTTGGATGCCGTGGATTTTTATTTTGGATGCCGTGGATTTTTGGAACACGGATGACACGGATGACACGGATAACGCGGATTTTTAATTTTGGATGCCGTGGATTTTTGGAACACGGATGACGCGGATGACACGGATAACGCGGATTTATATGCTTGACTTCCCGAGTCGCCATGCCGCACCCTTTCTGCGAAAATCTGCGGAAAATCCGCGAGATCTGCGGGAAAAATCTGTGCCATCCGCGTCATCCGTGTTCCAAAAATCCACGGCATCCCAAATAAAAACCACCCGGATTTATTTCCTGTAAGGCATCTTCTTGCATGCCATTTTCACCAAAGTATACACTAATTCTCCATGAGATATCATCGGAGTAGAACCCATTTTATATGCATAACCCCAAATTGGCCTTGGAGACTCCCTATCATAGATTTCCAGCAATAGCGTTACTTTATTTCCTGGATAAGGACCAATGAATGGATCATCAACTACGGGCCCAAGAACCAAATCCAATAGTATACTTTCTGAATTTGAATAAGGTTCTGATAAGGTATATGTTGAGGTAATTATTCCATCTACGCCTAATACCTCACACACCTGATTGGTCGGCATATACGGATCGTCAAAATAGCCAGCCTTTTTTAAGCGTATCAAGGTTGAGTCAATATCCAGGATATCTACATTCAACTGGCGATGTTGCTTTTTGATGATCAGCCTGTTGTAGAGCTCCTTTTGGAATAATATCGACCAGGTCTTCTGCAAATCCTTTGTCAGTTGCGAATCCAACCGGTGACTTTCAGGCATAGGAATAATGGATGGTACGAAAGTAATGGTTGCAGGAACAACGGCAACAACCCGGTGAGTTTTCACTCTCGACGCACCATCCTCCGTAAGGTAATAATTCGCACAACCGCTTACCAAACAGGCAAATGCCAATAAAAAGAGCGTTTTAGGAATGTAGGTGAACATGACTTACATGTTAATTTATGCATGTTCAAATGTACTGATTTTTTGTTGTTTTCCATTCCTTCGGGCACATCAGACTGCGTATATAGATTGTTTCTTTATTGCCTTGATAAGGTATTAAAGACCACACTACTGGACATACTTCAAATTCAAAAAGTCCAGTAATGTGGTATCCTACTTCGCCAACCAAAAGCGGAAATAGCATGCCAGTGGAAGCGACTCTCAACGGTGGAATAACCTTACCCCACCCGCACCGAGGTCATCGTAAGAGCGCCCGCTACAGCCCTGTCGTTGAAAAGCGTAACCTCTTCCCCTTTCTCCTGCAATGCCAGCGTGTAAAGCAATGGCAGGTAGTGCTCCGGTGTCGGGATGGCGAGCTCAAATGCCCTGCCCTGTGAGCGGAAGTTGATGAGCGGCTGGTGATCGCCGGAAAGAATGCTGTTTTTCATTTTGTCACTGGCCTCCATAGCCCATTCGTAACCAAAGGTTTCGCTCAAACGCCTCCATTCCACCAGGCCAAGATTGTGCACCATGTTGCCGCTGCCAACAATCAGCACGCCTTTGCGGCGCAGGGCGGCGAGTTCCTTTGCCAGCTCATAATGCCATTGGGCTGTTTGGCGGTAATCAAGACTCATCTGAATCACCGGCACGTCTGCGTTTGGATACAGGTGCTTGATCACCGACCATGCGCCGTGGTCAAGCCCCCATTTTTCATCCAGTCCCACTTCCGTTTTCTTCACGAGGTTTTTGGTCTCCCGCGCCAGCTCCGGACTCCCGGGCGCCGGGTATTGTACATCAAACAGGGCCTTGGGGAAGCCGCCGAAATCGTGGATGGTGCGCGGACTCTCCATGGCAGTAACGAAGGTGCCCTGTGTTTCCCAATGTGCCGAGATGACCAGAATGGCAGTTGGGCGGGTAATTTCGCGACCTACCTTGCGAAAACCTGCGGTAAATTCGTTTTCCTCGATGGCGTTCATCGGGCTGCCGTGACCGAGGAACAGCGCGGGCATTCGCTCCGTGTTTTCCAGCCCCTCGGTCATTTTGCTTAATTCATGGAGTTTCATAGTGGCGCCAATTGCAGGCAAAATTGCCAGTGTTTTTAAAAACTTTTTGCGATCCATATCGGTAAATCTTGTTTCAACCTGGAACAAAGGCGACCTCGGAGAGGTCCAACGTTTGTAGCGCATGCGTGTTTAGGAATAATAATCTCAAAAGCGCAGCGTCAGCCCCAACGATTGCCCGTTGAAGCCGATAGAGGTTTGTTCAAAAAACGGGGGGAGTTGCTTTTCCAGTCCGCCGAGATACATGGCAGCGCCAAGGTCAAAAGCAAAGAGGAAAGCGCCTTGCAACACTAAGGATCTGCCGAAGCCCCGCAGGCTGTCCTGGTTCTGCGCGCTGGTTTTGGCACGCTCGAGCATCCAGGCGCCACCAGCCATATACGCTACATCCAGGCCCGCATTGAAGAGCAATATTTTCTGCATACGATGATGCTCTCGTGCCGTTTCGTACAGGTCGAATGCAGCGGGATCTGTATGGGAAACCGTCCACCAGCTGGAAGCGGCAAGTCCGAGGTTAATGATGCCCCAGCCCAGATTCATTTGGTGAAAAGCGCGCTGTGACCCTGAAGTTTGGGTAATACCCACCGCACCGCCGGCTACATTGACGATACCCCAGGCGCCCAGGACGAACATGCTGCGTTGCATACGATCGAGGCGTTGCTGGTTGAAGTGGGTCAGCTCCAGCGACTGCGCGAGGAGCGGTGCAGCCTGTAAAAACAGGCAAAATCTGAGAGCGAGGAGGTATTTCATGAGGGGTTTAACAAGGTAGATGGGATTCGGTTTTGGGGATGGCTGACAGAATTCACCTGCCCTTGACAACCGTTCGCAAATATGTTTTTGAAGTGCCAATATCGCTCATTACGAAGTAATAAATGCCATTAGGGTAAGAACTCATTTCTATACGTCCTTGTGGACGGCCTGAATAAAGTACATCACCTGTACTTGAATATATCTCAAGTCTGATGGATCGGGATTCCACTTGTTCATAGCGCAGGTTCAATTCATTTCCCACCGGGTTCGGATAAACGTCAAAAAGAGGACTGTTTATAACAAGGTTTTTTGTATCCGTAATAACGGAAAGCGGAAACAGTACCAATAAGTTTTTATATAACCAAAACCCGTCTTGATGACCTGCAATCGCGATAATATTATTTTCTAATTTGACCATTGAGAGTGGAAAATCATCGTGGTCGTCGCGCCAGAGAACCATGCGTTTTTTTTCATTTCCTAAAGAGTCTAGCAGGAGCAGGAAAATGTTGTATTTTGGAGCACCTATCTTATTTCCAGTAATTAATAAATCCCCATTTTCCAATGCTACTAAATCCAGGCCCGCAATTGGTGCGCCAATACCTGTACTATCATAATAATTGGTCCACAAAACTTCCCCATTTTCGTTCAATTTAGTTACAAAAGCCCTTGTCCAGGTAGGGAAAAAATCTTGATTTGTGTGCCCACATATTGCTATTGATTTATCTTTTAGGGGTAAAGCGCTGGCTACTTTATCTGTTTGGCCAAGGTCAATTTTGGTTTTCCAGATCAATTGACCAGAAGTACTAAAATTCATAACATAAGCATCGGAGTTAAAACTCGAACCGGAAGCATTGTCGTCACAAACAGCAATAATGCGCTCCTTATCAATATTTAAGTAGGAATCTTTTGGTGTCTGCCAATTTGTAAAAAAGGTGTCGTTTTCTACCAAATGTTGGGTAAAATCTAACAAATTTGAGGCCGTGCTATCAAAATGAAGCAAGGAATAATAGGGGGTTCCACTATTGCCGGAAGTCCCGGTCATTACAAAGGAGTTGTCGGCCAATTGGAAAAGGTTGCCCACTTCCATTGATTTCAGGATCTCGGGGTAGGATTCCCAAATTATTTCACCTTCCGGGGAGAATTTGATAAATGCCAATTTAGTCAAGCCTGGCGCATAAGATAAATTACCACTCACGATGTAATTATGATCGTTGGTAATGGTTATATGATCCATAACTACATTTTGGAAAATTGGAAGTGTTTTATGCCAAATTTCGTCCCCATTGGCATTCAATTTCCATATCTCAATTCTATCACCTGCAAAGTTTCGTCCCACTGCGATCAAATCGTTTTCAGGAGTGAGCACAATATCTGTGAATCCAGCGGCGGAATAATTTAAAAATACTGGTTGTTGCGCCCAGATAGTGTTGGCAAGCAGTAAAAAAAGGAGTGTATTTTTATTCATTTTTAATTCGAGTGGAATGAAGCATATCCAGTTTCCATCCATTGTCTGTTAAAATTGCCGTTGCACTTTCGAGCCAGTGAGCATTTCTAGTGATTTTATCATCAATGGAGAATGTCGCATAGTTTTGATAGGCAACCCATGCCGTCCCGTTCCCAACTTTAATGTCAATAATTTCAATCTTGTTTATTCGTGTCGGATTGGGTTTCCGAAGTTTGGCATTATCCAAATAATGGGCAATGGTATCGTTGTTCCATACTTCTCCGTTTTCCAACAACAGGAAGTCTTTTGTGTAGTATCTGTCTATGTTTTTTGACTCTAGTTTAGACCATATTTCGTCAAAAGATTCAATGATCAAATTTTCAATAAGTTTTTTTGGGGTATCATTTGAAACCTGAGCTAATGACATTGTTGTGAAAAACATCATTAAAACTATGGCGTTAAGCTTTTTCATTTTTGTTGATTTTTAATTGCTGTGACTGCTTCCGTAGCCGCGCTTTGTCGGCTATGAAAAGCAGTGCAGAGTTCGCTGTATTTTTGTTATTGAAGTAAGTCGCGTAACTTGGATAATTCGTCGGTTGTGATGAAATTAGAATAGCCTTTTCTCGCCAGTCCCTTCATCAGTGCTCTGTCACCTGTCCACAATTTTATGCCCAGAAATTCAGCAAGTGTCACGAAAGCAATGTCTTGCATATCAATATCCCGAACAAGGTCGGACGCTTTCATCCAATGCTCGAATGGTATCAGCGCTTCGTTGGTAAAAGTCAGACAATTAGTAATCTGATATATAGATTGGTCTAACTGTTCCTCGCTCATTTTGGAGAGATCGAGCAATTTCAATCGATGCTTTTTGAGTTCTGTGCGCAGCGTATCACACGCATAGAATTCGAGAACTCCATACGAGTTCATGATCAGGTCGCCGATTTTACTTTCGGTGTTGAGAACGGCGCTGAAAACGATGTTGGTGTCAACGACGAATTTCACTCCGGTAAAAAGCGATGTTTATTTTCTTCCCACCATTGTTTGTTGGCTTCACGAGCCAATTGATCCACGTCTTCCTGTTTCGCCTTACTGTCTTTAGTGGCCTCTTTGTAAAGCAGGTAGTTGATCAGGCGTTGCACCCCCTCCAGGTCAATTGATGCTGGAAGTGTAATAACTATTTGATTATCAAGCCGCTGAATGGTCATTTTAAAACATTTTTATGCAAATATAGGCAATTTTCAACACAATTCCAAGTATATGGTAGCGCTAAAATCTGTACCATGGTTGTCGGCATAGCCGACGGGGATAGTATGTCACGTCGTGGAAACGTCGCGCCGGCGTGCGCCGGGCTTGGGATTTGGGAGCTTCGCGCTGGCGGGGGCCTGGGATTAGATGGGAGCCCAAAAATGTCGCCGCGATGCGGCTTTTTAGTAGTGTTAAAAGCTACATTGGTTCGCAACAAATAAACCTCCCTGGAATAACATTCCGGGATACAAACCGCTTGATCTACTGCTTCAACTCCCTGCCGCCCGGTGGGCATTTTTCCTGTAAATACTGGGTAAACAAACGTTTCAGATGCTCTGAGGTGCCTTCGCCCTCACTTATGCCGTGGGAACGATTGGGGTAGGCCATGTACTGAAACAGTTTGCCGTGTTTGACCAACTCGTTTACCAGTCGTTCGGCATTTTGAAAGTGCACATTGTCGTCGCCCGTGCCGTGGATGTACAGCAGGTTGCCTTTCAGGTTTTTGGCGTGGGTGATGGGCGATCCGGCTACAAAATCCGCTTTGTTTTCCTGCGGCAGACCCATGTAACGTTCCTGGTAAATATTGTCGTAACAAAGCTGATCGGCTACCGCGGCAACGGAGATGCCGGTTTGGTACGTTTCCGGATATTGGAAAAGCAGGTTGAGGGTGGCACTGCCGCCGCCGCTCCATCCGTGCACGGCCACCCTGTTTTCGTCCAGCCATGGCCAACGCTTTAGCAATGCCTGAGCGCCCAGCGCCTGATCGCGGATGTTGACAATGCCAATCTTTCGGTAAATCGCTTTTCGCCAGGCCCGACCTTTGGGGGCCGGCGTGCCGCGATTATCGAGCGAGATGTAGCAATAGCCGTCTGCAGCCATATCTCCATCATATAACCCGTTGGATCCCATTCTCCAGGCATTTTTGACGGTGGCGCCGGCCGGTTCTGAATAGACATAAAATACCACCGGATATGTCAGAGTGGTGTCCAGATTCGCCGGTTTTACCATCCACCCGTCCATGGTAACGCCTTCTGAAGTGGTTACCTGGAAGAATTCCACCTTGTTTTTGCCTGGATCGTGCTTGGCCCATTTGGCCGCCACCCCGTCATCGCCATCCAGGGAGCGATGATCCGGGAGTGAAATACGTTCGCGAACAGTGGGAAATCCGGCATTGGAAAAACTATGGAATGCCCATTGGCCATTGGGGGAGATCTGGTAGCTATGGGTTCCCTTTTGATCCATTGGCGTGATACGGGTAGCTTTCCCGGTACCGTTCAAAGAGGCCCTGTAGAGGTAGCGCTCGGTGGCGTTGTCCGGAGAAGCCATGAAGTAAAATGTGTTGCTTGCTTCATCCAGCAAACTGGAGCTGATCACGTCGTAATCACCCGGTGTGATGTTCATCTCCCGCTGGCCGTTTCTGGACACCCGGTAATAATGTCTCCAGCCATCCTTCTCGCTGGCCCAAATAAATTCCGAGCCCAGGTTGATCCATTCCAAGCCACCGGCATTTTCCCAAACATCCTGTACATCTATCCAGGCTTCATCTTTTTCGGCATAAATCTGGGTGGCGACTCCCGTAGCGGCCTTACAGGTGAAGATTTTGCTTTCCTGTTGCTTCCGGTCCAGTTGTTGCAGGATAATATCCGTTGCGTTGGCGGCCCAGCCCATTCGGGGGATGTAGTGCTGCCTTTGATCACCCGGAACGTTCAGCCACAGCGTTTTTTTGTTTTTCAGGTTGATCACACCTACCCGACAAGCAGAAGGGCTTTCTCCTACTTTGGGATATTCCACCGGGATGGTGTACGAATAGATGGAATCCGTGTTGTTGATCATCAGGAAATACTTCACATCGCTGGCATCAATTTGCCAATAGGCGATGGACTTGCTGTCGGGCGACCATCGGAAGCCGTCGCGGCAATCAAATTCCTCCTCGTAGGCCCAGTCAAAAGTGCCGTTGATGATTTTATCCGTGCCATCCCTGGTCAGCTGAGTGATTTTTCCGGAAGCGAGGTCTTCCAGGTAGATATTGTGTTTGCTCACATAAGCTGCCGACAAACCATCGGGCGATATTTTGGCGAACATCAGAGAGGCGGCCGGCAGGCTGCTTCCCAACTGACGGAGTTTCGCAGACTGCAGGTCGTACACCCAATAATCCCCGCGGGTATCGTAGCGCCATACCCGCTGAGTATTGGTGAAAATCAGGATCTTCCTGCCATCGCCGGAAGGTTTGAATGATCTGACCGACAGCGGTTTGACTGCTCCGGCGGGGGTGAGTTGGGCCGCAGTAACGATCATGGTTTTTTGATTGGTGGCAAAATCTACCTGTGCAATACCTTCCTTATCTGCCACCCAATAGGCGTTGCCGTCAGGGGTCCATTGAAGACCTTGCGCGAAAGTGGTACAGGCAAATAAAAGGCAAAGGAAGAGCAGGCAGCAACGGTTGGCCGGGATGTGAGGCATAGGATAGCTTGTTTTGATCGGTATTATTATAATTTTGGTACGGGCTAACGGCACACTTCCCGAAAGCGCGACGCTAAGGAGCAATTTTTGGGGAAGTGATTGTTGAGCGATTTATTTATTCAAGCCAAGCCTTTCAGCGATACCTCGAACTTCTTCAATAGGTAACCCAGTGATTTTGACAATAAAATCGGCAGATGCGCCTTCGAGTAGTGCATTCTCCGCAATTTCCTCTGCCTTACTTTTCAAGGCTTCATTTACCGCAGTTGATATTTCCAACTTCACCGTCTCCACAAAACTGGCATCGCTCCTCTGCGCCTCCAAGTAGCGGTCGTATTCCTTGCGGTCTTCCGGCTCTAATTTCAGAACGTCGAGTTTCTGACTGGCAGCCTTTAACCCTTTGGCGGTGAATTCGTCTTTGATTTCTGCTTTTTTTAGGAAGTATATCCACTCGTCCAGCGTATCCTTTGCGATTTCGTTGAACCGATTTGTTTTTATTACATAATACTCCGGGTACAAGTCCGACACAGATGTTTTTTTGAAAAGTTCTTTCTGCTTTTCAGACAGTTCCAGTTCGTGGTTGCTGTGGATTCCGATAAAGGTGGTCGTTCCGTGATACACATAGTCGTCGCCCTGGCCGAGGTCAAAGTACACGATATTTACCGAGTACACTTTTTTGACTTGGGAGTACGGCTGCCCTTCGGCGATATGTTCGACGATGACCTTGGCAGTCCCATAAAGCATCCGTTGAAAGTAGTCGGCCTCTCGGGTATTCTGGATTTCGACGATGACCAACTCGCCCTTTTCATTCTCCACGAGAATATCTACCCGGTTGAACTTGTCGTCCTCAGTTTCTTTGTTCCCCTCGCTTTCAAGAATTTGCTTTATCTTAAAATCTTCGTAGAGCAACTCGGAAAGGAAACCTTCCAGAATGTCGAAGTTGGCTTTATTGCGGAGTAGTCGCTTCATCGCCCAGTCAAATCGGACTAATTTCTTTGCCATTGTGCACTATTTTGAACAAAGATACGGGAAAACAACTTTCCTTGAGATACAGTTAATGTGGTTCTTTATGGAAAAGACCACTCCAGAAAGTCGTCTCTCCTGACCTGTCACTAATCACCAAAAGTGTACCACCGGTTTGCACTAAAAGTGTACCATTTGGCATATCAAAGCTAAGCTCAAAAAACTAAGGATGCAAGTGGGGTAGCGCTAAAATCAGTGCCGTGGTTGTCGGCAAAGCCGACGGGGATAATACGTCACGATGTTGAAACATCGCGCCAGCGTGGGTTGGGGGTTGGATTTGGGGGCTTTGTGCTAGCGGGGCAAACACTCCCAAGGCAACAGGTCTACTATTTTGAGGCCATGTAAGTGATCCCTGCACCACGGCCATACCTCACAATCAATTCTTTCTTCATTAAATCTGACAAGATCCGCTTAACTGTCGGTTTGGTTATATTCAATCCCGCTACCACATCGCCTGATTTGCACCCGGGGTAATTGAGGATATAGGAATAGACCATTTTCTCCTTAGTAGAGAGGTCCGCTTTTTGTTCGGAAACGGCCAGTTTTTGCTCCAGCTTATATTGTACATTTAATAGCGATTCCAGGAAGAACTCAATCCAATCGGTAATATCTTCGTTGGGCCTCTGAGCCTGGCAAGTTCTTAGTCTAACATAATAGTCTTTCTTTCTGCTTTCAATCTCATGTTCAAAGCTGACATATTGAATCCATTTATATCCTTTCTGCAACAAGGAAAGGGTCGTCAGAAGTCGGCTAAGCCTGCCATTCCCGTCCTGGAATGGATGAATGCTTAAAAATTCATAAACAAATGCGGCGCATACAATCAGTGGATGTACTTCAGTTTCTATGCTGTACCAATCTATTAATCGCCGCATGGCATCCTCAGTGGCAAACCCTGGGTCGGTTGTTCTGAAAATTATTTTTTTGCTGCCGTCAGGAAAACTCGCTTCGACTGCATTGATATGCTGTTTATAGTCTCCCCGGTGCCAGGAATCCTTGCTACTGTATTTTAGGAGTTGATTATGAATGTTTTTGATATTAGTTTCGCTTATTACAATCGCATCGAATGAATCAACTATTGTATCGAGCATGTTAAAGTAGCCCACCACTTCTTGTGAGTCTCTGTCCTCTATCTTGCTAATGCCTATGTTATCCAACAACTTAGCAACATCCACGTCGGACATTTGGGAGCCTTCAATTCGTGTAGATGCTCCAACGCTCTGAATTGTTGCTATGTGCCTTAACTGTCTAAGGTTGCTTCCCTCCAACCACTCAATGGACGCCCAGGAAGCGTCGAACCTGTCAATCCGACTGATGAGGCTGAGTATTTTCCAGCTCAACGTCAAACTAAAATCATAAACCTTGGCTTTCATAGTACAAATATGATTTAATTTGTTTTAATTTGAGCTTTTTTGAGCCAATATTTTTTATTTTTGAGCCAATTTTATGCTAGAAGCCATCTCAAAAATGGCGCTGGAGATGAAAAGGTTGGATGATGACCGAAGTCAAGCCCATTTTTTGCAGACATAGTGGTGCCTATGGCGAAAAAAATGAACGCTGAATTCGGTCATCAGACGGCTTTTCAGACCAGCAGGCATTTTTGAGATGGCTTCTAGTTATTAGGAGTAATGTTGGCACAGCTTTAGTCGCAGCCGGGCGTTTGATTTGTGTCCATCCTTCCGCTCACGCTTGCCCGGAACTGAGTTCCGGGGTACATCGCCCACCGTTCTGCTCTCGGTTGCCCGGAACGGAGTTCCGGGGTACATCGCCCACCGTCCTGCTCTCGGTTGCCCGGAACGGAGTTCCGGGTGTACATCGCCCACCGTCCTGCTCTCGGTTGCCCGGAACGGAGTTCCGGGTGTACATCGCCCACCGTTCTGCTCTCGGTTGCCCGGAACGGAGTTCCGGGGTACATCGCCCACCGTTCTGCTCTCGCTTGCCCGGAACGGAGTTCCGGAGTACATGGTTATCTTTGCCCCTGTGAATCCTCCCTGCTTCATCCCATTCCAAGCCACCACGGATACCCCGCTTCCCGAGCGCTTTACCTTCCCGTTCCTCTATACCCCGCATCCGCTGAGCATACAGGCGGCAGCAGAACTGCGGGCATATCTGGAGCAACAGGCAGAGTGGCAGCACGCGTTTTGGAGCGAGGAGACCGCAGATGGTACGGCCTATGGCAAAATGTTCGGGGTGCTGGTGGTGCAAACGGCCGGTGAGGAGCTTGGTTATCTGGCCGCCTTTTCAGGCAAGCTGGGCGGCAAGAACCACTATCCGGGTTTTGTGCCGCCGGTGTTTGATCTGCTGGACGAACAAAGCTTCTACCGCCGCGGGGAGGAGGAGCTGAACGCGCTGAACCGCCGCATCGAGCAGCTGGAGCAGGACCCTGACCTGGCTGCCTTGCAAGAGCGTTTGCAGACAACCCAACTTGCCGCTGCACAAGCGTTGGAGGCAGAAAAACTACGCGCCAAAACCGCCAAAGCCCTGCGCGATGAACGCCGGGCCGGTATGGCTATACTGGACGAGCCTGCCCGCCAGGCACTGGAGGAGGAACTGATGCAGGAAAGCCGCTACGATCATTTCCGTATGAAAGACTTGAAACGTCACTGGAAGGATCAGACAGACGCACTGGAGCAAGATTTGGAGGCGCATCTGAGCGAAATCCGCCGCATGAAAGAGACCCGTAGAGAGAAGTCGGCCGCGTTGCAGCAGCATATTTTTGATCATTACTTCTTCCTCAATCAGGCCGGCGAGCGCAAGAGTCTGGCAGATATTTTTCAGCGCAATGCCGCCACGCTCCCGCCCGCAGGCGCAGGCGAGTGCGCAGCGCCCAAACTCCTGCAATATGCGTTTTTGCACGGTCTCAAGCCCATCGCCATGGCGGAATTCTGGTGGGGGGAATCGCCGGTAGGGGAGGTGCGCAAACACGGTCACTTCTACCCGGCCTGCCGGGGCAAATGCGAGCCCATTCTGGCCCACATGCTGGAGGGTATACCCCTGGAGCCCAATCCCATGCAAGGGAACAGTCCGCCGCAGGAAGACCCGGAGATCGTGTACGAAGACGAATACCTGACCGTGGTGCACAAGCCCGCCGCCATGCTCTCGGTACCGGGAAAACAGGAGTCGGACTCCGTGCTGCTGCGCATGAAACGCCGCTACCAGGAAGCTACCGGCCCGCTGCTGGTGCACCGACTGGATATGGGCACCTCAGGGCTCCTGCTTGTGGCCAAAACCTCAGAGGTACACAAAGCGTTGCAAAGTCAGTTCATGGGCCGCAGCGTAAAAAAACGCTATGTGGCCATCCTGGAAGGGGAACTCACCGCAGATTCCGGCGTGATAGACCTGCCCCTGCGCGTAGACCTGGACGACCGGCCCCGGCAAATGGTGTGCTATACCTACGGCAAATCGGCGCGCACAGAATGGGAGGTGGTGGCGCGCGGCGAAGGACTCACCCGGGTGTATTTTTATCCGATAACAGGCAGAACGCACCAGCTGCGCGTGCACGCAGCGCATCCATCCGGCTTGAACGCCCCCATCCTGGGAGATGAGCTGTACGGCAACCGCGGCGCACGACTCCACCTGCACGCCGAAAGACTGGAGTTCACGCATCCGGTCAGCGGGGAAAGGATGGTGGTGGAGAGAGGGGCGGGGTTCTGAGGGGAAGGCGCAAAATACACGAAGGCACAAAGGCGCGAAGGCGCGAAGTTTTAAAAGTTTTTAAGTGCGCTTTGCGCACTTAAAAACTTTGCGCCTTTGTGTCTTAGCGCCTTCGTGTTACTCCTTGATCAGCTTTTTCAACAGACTAATCTGCCCCAAATGGTAATGGAAGTGCTCGATCAGTCCGTGCAGATTACGGTAGTAGGTGCCGTATTTTTCCTGCACGAATGTTTCGGTGAGTTTTTCATCCGGCAGCTTTTCAATGGCCTGGGCGAGGGCTTCTGCGTCGGCCCAGACTTTGGTGAGGAAGGCCTGCCACTCGACTTCATTCTGGAAATCCGGGGTGGCAAAACTGTCTTTGTCGCTGCCTTCGAGTGGACCTCCGGCCAATACCACTAACTGGCGTTCTACGTAATAGTGCATGTGATACACCAGGGTGGCAATGGTGTTTAAATCCTGGATTTTCGTGGTAGCCATTTTCAGGTCTACGTCCTGAAGGGTGGTTTGGAGGTCTACCCAGGTCCAGTTTTTGCCAAAATGGACGTCGCGGAGGTGCTTGGCAATTAAAGTCGAAAAGATCATGGACAAGACACGAAGAAGGTGACACAAAGGCGCGAAGGCGCGAAGGTACAAAGACGCGAAGGCACGAAGGTACATATAGTGCGCAAAGCGCACTATACGCTTAGAATCTTCGCGCCTTCGCGC
>JBIKUE010000096.1:0-17901 GCA_044347755.1 Saprospiraceae bacterium | reverse complement strand
GCCTTTGCGCCTTTGTGCCTTTGCGCCTTTGTGCCTTAGCGCCTTTGTGTATTCACTTTGTGCCTTAAAACCCTTGAAGGATGCCCTTCTCCATAGGAGGAACCCCTCTTTTCATCCAGCTGGGCTCTGGCGCCCCCTGGAGATAATGATCAAAGAATTGTTGCATACGACGTTGAAAATCAACCCGGTTTTGCAACTTCACCGGCCAATGAGGTTCATCATTGTAATTGAGCAACCAGGCTGGTTTGCCTAATCGCCTTAAACCCGTAAACAGTTCAATGCCCTGGTACCAGGGAACTGCTCCGTCTTTATCATTATGCAAAATAAGTAATGGCGTTTCCACCTTATCAAGCGAGAACAAGGGAGAGTTTTCCAGGAATTGTTTTGGTTTCTCCCATAAAGTACCTCCGATGCGGCTTTGCTGGTGTTCATACTGGAACATACGCACCAATCCGGATTCCCACCGGATGCCACCATATGCAGACGTCATGTTGGCTACCGGCGCCCCTGCCTCCGCACATGTAAATAAATTGGTGCGGGTAACCAGATAGGCCGCCTGATATCCTCCCCAGGAGTGGCCTTGTAAAGCAAGGCGTTTAGGATCTACAAACCCTTTGCCGATCATCGCAGTTACTCCGCTCATAATCGCATTGTAAGCAGATTCGCCAGGATAGCCGATTTGATACGGGATGTCCGGAGCAAACACAAGATATCCCCGACTGGCATAAAAGGTGAAATTGATCTGGGATCGAGGAAAATCCGGACTGCGGTGACGCAACAAGTCGCCCGACATCTTTTCATAGAAATTCACGATCATCGGATATTGCTTTTTCGGGTCAAATCCGTCTGGTTTGACTAGCATTCCTTTGAGTTTTTCTCCGGTAAGCGAGGTCCACTCTACCATTTCAATACTACCCCAGTAGTATTCCGATTGTTGCGGGTTGGCATTGGAAATTTGTTTCTCTCCAGCTGTTGCGGAGGTATAGATTAGATTTGGGAAGGTTGTGTAGTTTTCACGTGTGTACATAAATACTTCCTCATACCTGGCTTTCACCATGTTCCTGGTATAGGCATATCCTTCAGCCCATTCTTTTTTGAGGAACGGGACAAACATGGGAGGACGATTGCTCAAACTCAGCCATATATAACCTTCGGATTTGCTCACATCATTGACCTTATGGAGCAACATCGATTTTTGTGGATTGATACTGTATTCCTCAGGATCTAGTCTGATATATCGGTAAGTCGTTTTGGAATTGCGGCCATCGGTGAGGCAAACCGGTTGGGCTTTGCCGGTAGGGTCCACCCTCCAGATATCGTATTTATCATACACCAACATGGCTTCGTCATTATCCAGCCAGCCAGCCATGCCGTGCTCCCCGGGCAGGTCTGGCACATCATTTTCTTCATTATAAAACGGTACAGTGCGGTTGTTGGTTAATTGAGCAATGGTTGCTGTAGCTGCATTCCACGCAAACCAGGCGGTATCCTGGTCACTCCACCAAGAGATGAATTTACCGGAAGGTGATAAACGCGGGTTGCAGCGCAGGTTTTTGACTACGGCTTTTCGTTCACCAGTCTCCAGATTTACCGCATAGAGGTCTTTGTTGGGAGTTCCTACAGATGTAATTTGATCCAGGTATGGTTCTTCTGTGTAGCCCAGTGCAATATTCAGGTCTCGTTTTTCCTGGAATCTCAACTCTGGCACTTCCGGTGCGCCAACCTGAACAAAACTGTTCTTTTTGATGTGGTAGATCATCGGATAGGAACGTTTTTTTTCGTTTTCCAACCGAATTTCTTCCTGGGTATAAAGCCGTTTATCGTTCCAACTCCACACTTCTACATCTACGATTTCTTCTTTGAGCATTAGGGTGTCATTCAGAATGGGTGGCGGAGCAATACCGAAATACAATTTGGAGGCATCTTCAGAGAAGGTCAGGCGCGCGTGTTCACTAATACCCCAAGTGCCGGGTATCCTTTCAGATTTAGGTAAAAAAGCGCTCTGATCCGTAGCGATGTATTTAGCTGAGTCCTGTTTGGCTTCCCAATAGGCGAGTTTCCATGGACGTATGCGCGCTTTACTTGTATCTGTATCTGCAAGAAACGAGGCCTGGCGTCCGTAATCATCCATTGCCAGTTGCTGAAACTTCCCCTTTCCCCGGTGCAAAACTCTTAAACTAAATGGCTGTAAATCAAGTAAATAAACCCCATTATGGAGGGTGTTTTTATTTGCCGAGAAGGTTAAAGTATCGCCTTTGCCCGTAGAGGTAAACATCAGGCGCGGCCCTTTTTTGGCAAAAACAAAGTCTTTCACATAAGCGAACGTATCTTGCTTTCCGGTCTGAAAATTGCGTACGAGGAGCCGGTAGCCATTTTCTTTATCTTCCTTTTTGGGCTTTTTACCGTTTTTGGCTTCTTTGGGAGGTTTCGGAGTTGCCGCCATTTTTGTGGAATCCGGCACCGTTACTTTCGAAGTATCCTTAGGGGCTGGAGCCGGTTTTTCGACCTTTTCCGTTTCAACCTGAAAAGCCATCCATCCACTCCATTTCTCGGGCACAACAAAAGATTTTAAGCGGGCTATTTTTTCAAGTTTCTGATTTTTCAGGTCAAAAATGGCCAAGGTATCTTTGGGCAGGTCTTCTTCCTTTACTTTTTTCCGACGCAATGCTTTAAGTGTATCCAACGCCGGTTTTATGCGGAAAACCAGCCATTTGGAATCATCGGAGAATTGTGGTTCGCTGCTGCGCGAGAACACTTGCGAAGTACCGGTAGCAGCACTCCACACATGCACCTCTGAATCACCTTCCGACACCGGTGTTTGGGTCCAAACGGCATACTGACCGTTATTAGATAATTTCTGTTGCTCAATCTTACGCCAACGGTGTACATCAGCGTGATCCAAAGCTTTTTTTGTTTGGGCAAAAACCGGAAGCGCCATTGCCAGCAATGCGGCAAGGATAAAATGTTTCATGGTAAAAAAGTAAAGGTTGGAGAAAGCCATATCGGCCTGCAAGATCAAACAGGTTAACCAATATAAAGGCTGTAATAGCGGAATAATTACCTGATTTTAGATGAAATGAATGCTTATCGCTTCATTTTCCATCGTTTATGGCTCCATAGCCAATGCCCTGGGTTCTCCCGAATATCCGCTTCCAATCGATTCGCATAGGCTTTGGTAATCTCCATTTCCTGTGCCTCTGAAGGATCGACGCACAATTCTGAAAATTCGATTTCATAAAACCCTCTCCGTGCGGTTCTGATAACGCGATAATACAATACGGGAAGCCCGAACTTCCGTCCCAGAACATCCACTCCAGGAAGGGAAGCCGAGTCCTGTCCAAGAAAATTTACCCAGTGGGCACTTTTCCGGCTGCTTGGCGATTGGTCTGCGAGTAGCAAAAAAACTGCGGGTTTGGTTCCTTCTGCCCGTTTTCTCATGCTTTTAAAAACATCTTCCATGGCAACCATATTCATACCTGTACGAGCACGTGCACGATTGAGGTATGCATCCATTTTTTTATTGGATAAAGGTTTGTACGCGGTTACAGTGTCACCATGAAAATAGGGAGGCATGGAAAGACCGGAATATTCCCAGTTGCCCAAATGGCTACCTGCAAGAATCACACTTTGCCCTTGGTCAAGGTAATGATTTACCACATCCGGATTGAGGCAGATGGCCCGACGGTCTATTTCAGTAATGGATGTACTAAAGGATTTAATGGTTTCCAGTGTTACATCTGTCAGGTTGCGGTAGGCTTGCCGGATGAGCATCCGGATCTCCTGATCTGATTTTTCCGGAAAGGATCGCTGTAAATTCTCTCTGATTACTTTCTTTCGATATCCAATTATCCTATACAGAAAAAAGGCCATCATATCTGACAGCACATAGAGAAACCCGAAAGGCACCAACCTGAATATAGACAGCAAAAACATGTGTAAAAAGGTAGAAGCAAAAAAACTTTGCCCCTGAGATCAATTTGATTCAGGGGCAAAGTTCTGGTTTTCGCTGGAAAAATGATTATGCTGACGTTATCATTGTTTTGGCAACAAAACCCACAGTCTACCCAGGCCATTGATCTTGCGAGCTTCCTGTAAACCTTTCTGACCAACGCCGCAGTACAGATCCATGCGTTTGGTATCCAGAATGGCGCCTCCGCGATCCTGTGCGAACAAAATACGATAAGTGTATCCTTTTAGTTTGCCTGAAGCATCCAGATCAGGCAATTCAGCCAGCAAGGTGGCGCCCAGTGGAATGTAGCGCAAATCAACGGCAATAGAATATCGGGCAGTAAGCGGGAAAGTTCCGCAACCCAGTACCTGATTATCTACTTCCACAAAAAACACATAAGATCCACCGGTGCCTTTTACAGATTGCCCAAAACCAAAGTGTTTGCGTTCGCCATCAGGAAATTCGATCAAACAATTACCTTGTAGCTGTGCATTCCTAAGCTCCTTTTTCGAACGCAGCCAGGCAAGTTCCAGGCCTTTCCCAGCCAATGCTCCCGCTTCTATGGCTGCAGGATTAGGAATACCTGATCCCGGGCTTTTCAGCATGGGCACGGAAAACTCAGGCGTTTGAACACGGCTGGCTTTAATTACAGGAGTGTAATAGCCTGTCATCCGTACACGATCGTTTTTCAGATCGGTGTTGACTTGATAGTAATCGAAAGTAGTATGAAGTACACTCGGATCCAGCAGGTTAATGCCTTGAAGGAGTTCCAGCGTACGCTGCATCTCTGCCTTTTGAATACCGGAAGCTCCACGAGCGGGAACATCCTTGCGACGCAGATAGTTAGCCTGTTCCAACATGGCCTGAAGCATGTCTGCCTCAAAGGTCAGATAAGGCGTGGTATCCGGAATGGCATGGGTAAGAACCTTAGAAGACACCTTGCGTTCGCCCATAGGTGCTGGCATATCTGCTACCATGGCAGTGCTACCCGCAGCGGGCATTTCCGGCACGGTTGCAATAGCTTTTTCAAGTTCATTTTTGGGCTGAATGCTCAAACCCCAGATTGCTGCAAGACAGCAAATCAGGACGACAAAATCGATAATCACGACACGTCGGGCTGAGAGCATACGGCGGGGGGAGGGGGCGGTTGCGACCGGTAAGGTTAGCGCATTTACATTATTCGTTTCCACAAATGTAAAAGTTATGACGCAAGTGGAGGTAGTGAATGGGGGGAACAAAATCAACCCGCCTCCACAGGGGCATACAAGGGGTATGGAAAAAATTATGCCAAATTACAATTTGTTAACAAACATTCCCCCCTTTACCCCCTCATTTCTTAGCCAGCCAATCCTTAAAAACCCGCTCTACTTCGGGTCCATCCCATTTGTTTTCTATATCAGGAATGGCCAAAATTTCCCTAAATAAGGCGTTTTGAGCATCGTCTTCGCGCATGGCTACATGGTAAGGGGTATTACTAAAAGTTACCATAGAATAGACAGGCAAGAACTCCTTCGGGAATTTGGCATAGAGGTCGGCTGTAATCTTTTTGCGCAATAAAAATTTCGGATCAGCCACCAGATCCCGCATTTCAATGAAGTTGCGCTGGGCCAATTCTGCAATAGCATGGCCATCCGCCACCCGTTTTTGGGCAAAGGCCGGGATGGTTTTGGACCAATCACCGCCCATCTCGTCAAGCATAGCATCCAGAATGGTACAATCTTCAAATCCGGCATTCATGCCCTGTCCGTAGAATGGGACGATGGCATGGGCAGCATCGCCAATCAGTAAAATACGTCCTTGCCATTGCCAGGGAGAACATTGTACGGTAACCAGTGAAGAGGTAGGATTGGCCCAGAAATCTTGCAACAGCGAGGGCATAAGCGGAACAGCATCCGCGAAATATTTCCCAAAAAAAGCCAGCACATCTTCATCAGTTTTCAAATGTTCAAATGATACTTCACCTTCGAATGCCAGGAACAAGGTGCAGGTAAAACTGCCATCGGCATTGGGTAATGCAATGAGCATATGGTTGCCGCGGGGCCAGATATGCAGTGCATCCGGATCCATCCGGTGACTACCATCTTCATTGGGTGGAATGGTTAGCTCTTTGTAACCATGTTCCAGATAAAACTGACGATAATTAAAGCGATCTGTGCGTTGCAAGGCATACCGAACGGCACTGAATGCACCGTCAGTTCCAAAAATCAAGGGTGCATCCAGGGTTTTGATTTCCCCGGTTTTCAAATCCTCAAAGGTGATCAACGGATTGTTCAAATCCACCTCTACACACCGGTGCTCAAAGAAAAACTCAACATTCGGGAATTCGCCGGCGATATGCAGCAACTCAAGGTTTAATCCACCACGGGAAACAGAATAAATGGCCTCCCCTGCTCTTCCATAGGGCTGAAAAACGACGTCGCCACCCAGGTTATGAATCATACGGCCTGGCATGGGAATAGCCACTTTTTCCAACTTTTCCCGAATACCCGCCTGATCAACCGCTTTCCAACCGCGCTCACTCATGGCGAGGTTTATACTTTTTCCGCCGTAATAGCCGGCAGCACGCATATCGGCGCGACGTTCAAAAACTTTTACCTGGTACCCACGACGTGCGAGAAATACAGCCCATAACGAGCCTACTAGGCCAGCGCCTACAATGATGGCAGTTTCGTTTTTCATGGTGCGAAGTTATCAGCCTCCCTGCTAAAATCAACCGGATTCCAGTTGGCTGCTGCTAATTGATTATGTGTCTAAAAAAGAGAGGTCCACCCAATAGCGTTTAGGGTTGTCGGGATCAATTAACACCCTCACCGGGCTGCCCACTGGAAGGGAATCGGAGGGATCAGTGGAGATTGTATCGCTTTCAAAGGTGTACAACTGCTGGGTGTATGGATCCAGCCATTCGCATTTCAAGGTGTAGTAAGACCTGCCTTTATTGAAGCCGCGTTTTACCTCGGTCTGTTTAGCCTGGATCTCTTTCCCGAATTGTTGCAGCCAGTTGTACAAACGCCGCTTTTTCTCCAGCCAGTAAAGGCCGCCAAAGCCTACACCACCATGGGTAAAAAAGAATATGAGTGGAAGGAGATTGGCCCACCCCTCCCCTTCCAGTTCTATTTCATCGGGTTGATCCGGAAGGTAATAGAGCATTAACGCATCTCCAATCTCGGGTGGATTAATACTGGTGTAGGAAGAAGATTCGTACAGGCGTTTCCTTCCGTTTTCATCACTATAGGAAACCACCGGCGCTACCGCATTTTTGGAAGGACGCAGATCCACCACTGTTCCGATGGTTTTAATCCCCTGCGAGGTGACTTTATACCGGCTATAAACCAAACCTGCAGATAACAGGCCGCATAGCAAGCCCGCAGCAGCAAAAACTCCGAAAAAAACGTAGAGACATCCTTTACTAGATTTCATGTTGATTTTTTTAGTGAATGTCAGTTTAAGGAGCTAACGTAAGCCGTTTATGCCATTTTAACACCATCTTTGCCCAATAAATTAATCCAACATGGTTCTATTATTTGACCCTTCTATTGTAGCACCCATTCTGAGTGTCTTGGTCGGACTTTCCATTGCCGGAACCGCGCTATGGCGTAAAAAGAAAACGGCAGACCTGCGCGCCAACGCTATGGAAAAAGTGGCCAATGAGCTTGGCCTGACCTTTACGCCAAAAGATCACTTTGGACTAATCCCGCAGCTGCAGGGATTTGATTTATTTGACCGCGAGCGCGGACGCTGGTTCAACCATGGAAAAATCACCAATGTAATGCGTGGATGGGTAGGCGAAACGCAGGTGTACCTGTTTGATTATTCCTATACCGTAAGCACCGGAAAAACCACCAAAACCGTCACCCAAACCGTCTTTTTTGCCAACGATAAAAACTGGTTTCTACCCAATTTTCACCTAAAACCGGAAAGATGGTGGCATACCCTGCAAAAAAACCTGGGATTAGACTCCGACATCAATTTTGAAGAAAACCCGGAATTTTCAGAGAAATTCTGGTTAAAAGGCGATTTTGAAGAACTCATTCGCCAACAATTCACCCCGGAACTCCAGGGCTTCCTAACCGAACGGCCGCCTGCACAATTAGAGGGAACCAATTATTACCTGATAGGCTATAAACCTAAAAAGAAAATGGAACCCGACGAAGCCCTCTGGTTCTATCGCCATTGCCTGGAAATTGTGGCATTATTGCAACAAAAAAAGGGAGAAGCGCTGCTTAAACTGGCTGAATTGGAAAAAGTGAAGGAGATTAGAGAGGTATGATTACATAATTGACGAGTACATGAGTACATGTACTCGTCAATCATGTAATCCTCTCAATTGCTATTTCACCACACTTTTAAAATATTCATACGTCAACTTCAGCCCTTCTTCCCGATTAAATTTGGGCTCCCAGCCCAGGATGGTACGAGCCTTGGTGATGTCCGGCCGACGCTGTTTGGGGTCGTCTACCGGAAGCGGGCGGTAATCAATAAATGCTTTTGGATTCTTAACCAGATCCAGGATCTCGTGTGCGAACTGCATCACCGTGATCTCAGATGGATTGCCCACATTCATCGGCAGGTGATAATCGCTCAATAGCAGACGATAAATACCTTCCACCAAATCATCTACATAACAGAAGGAACGCGTTTGGGAGCCATCTCCAAATACCGTAAGTCCTTCGCCACGAATGGCTTGTGCGAAGAATGCCGGCAACACCCGACCGTCGTTTACCCGCATTCTGGGTCCGTAGGTATTGAAAATACGGATGATGCGTGTTTCCACGCCATGGTAATTGTGATATGCCATGGTGATGGCTTCGAGGAAACGTTTGGCTTCATCATACACACCACGCGGACCAACCGGGTTTACATTGCCCCAGTATTCTTCCGTTTGTGGGTGTACCAGCGGATCGCCGTATACTTCAGAAGTGGATGCTACCAGAATTCGTGCACCTTTTTCCTTTGCCAATCCCAACAGATTGTGTGTACCATGGGCGCCCACCTTAAGGGTTTGAATAGGCATTTGCAGGTAATCAATCGGACTGGCCGGCGAAGCGAAGTTCAGGATATAATCCAGCTTGCCAGGCACGTGCACAAACTTCGTCACATCGTGGTGATAGTATTCAAAATCCTTTTCCGGAAACAAATGCTCAATATTGGCCAAATCGCCAGTGAGCAAATTATCCATACCTATCACCTGATAGCCTTCGGCCAAAAAACGGTCGCATAAATGTGAACCGATAAAGCCGGCAGCACCGGCAACAAGAACTCTTTTTTTTGTCATGGACATCCAACTAATAACCAGACAGGAACACCCCTATCCTTGGAAACTGCAAAGGTAGCTTCATCCCCTGCACCTACCCTATAAATTAATGTCAAAAATCAGCGCCAAACCCGATATTTGTCCCCCGTCACAAACCCTTCAAACCTATCAAACCCTTCAATCATCGGCGGCTAAACCCGCCGGTACCGCAAACCCATCCCTACCATGCTCGCTGTTCTTTCCATCATCATCGGTATCGTTTTCGTTCTATTGTTGTTTAGCATGCTTACTTCTGCCGTGGTAGAAGTTTACCACGCTTTTTTTGCCTCTCGCGGTAAACACTTGCGCGAAACCATGGAAATTATGCTGGGGAAAGACATGTGTGATAAATTCTACGCACATTCTTATTTCAGGCAGTTATCCTCTGCCACCAAACCCAAATCCAGCAAAAAACTGCCGATTTGGATGGAAAAGAGCACCTTTAGTACTGTTTTAGCCGATATTCTCAACCCTCCCAACAGCAGCCTGAGTATTCCTGAAAGAATAGCCCTTATCGAAAACGAAGACCTGCGCAAGGTGCTGGACTTCCTGTGGCGGCAATCCAATAACCGGGTGGATGTATTCCAGCAAAAGGTGGAAGGCTGGTTCGACGATGTGATGGCCCGTGCCAAAGACTGGTTTGGAGATGCCACCAAATACCGTCTGTTTGTAATCGGATTAGTGCTGGCCGGCATCCTGAATGCCGATACGATTCAAATTTATAAAAGCTTGTCGGTCAATGCCGCGCTGCGTGATGAATTGGTCAAAAACGCCGAAACATTCGTGCAAAGTAATCCCAACGTAACCGCCATCGACACTTCCAAGTCTTTTGAACAAGCCAAACAAAGCCTGACCATCTCCAAAGATTTGTACGTACAAACGGTTCAATCACCTCTGGGTCTGGGATGGACCAACCAGGGTGTTATACCAACCGATTGGTGGGCATGGCTTATCAAGTTGGCTGGCTGGGCTCTTACAGGAGTAGCTGTGACACTGGGCGCCCCCTTCTGGTATGATATGCTGCGCAAATTATTAAGTCTGAAAGGATCAGCAGGTGGTGGTAGTTCCGGTTCGGGCGGACGATCCAGGAATACCGACGACACCACTGCTTTTGAAATGAAGGCCGCCGAAACAGATCCAACTACCCCCGCCAAAGGATGATTTGTATCCTTTAATTAAGCAGTCGGGGAACTTCCCGGCTGCTTAATTGTTTTGAGGCGGTAAATTTGCCCGGATATTCGGGCATACATGAGCCTGACTTTGCTACAACGTATGATTTTTGAGCCGAAAGACGTATTCCGAAAACTGGAATTTGACAAGGTACTGGACTTGCTGGAGAAAGAAGCCCTGACCCCCATGGCCGCAGAACAACTGCTTGCCCTGGAGCCTATGACAGCATTTGCCCCGATTGACCAAAGCTTGCGGGAAACGCGTGAGTACAAATTGATCCTGGAAAAGAACGACCGCTTTCCTCTGGAACGCTTCCCGGATATTTTGCCAGATCTAAAAATGCTGGAGGTTGATGGTTTTACCCTGCAGGCCGAAGCTTTTCAGGGTATTCTACGGGTACTGATCCTTATGCGCGACGTATTCCGTTTTTTTGCCGGCGGCGCCAAAAAAGAGATTTACCCCAAACTGTACGATATTACACGGGAACTTTCCAACGACGACCAACTGATGAAATCCATCACGGCCGTTTTTGATGAAAAAGGAGAAATCCGCCCGGATGCTTCTCCGGATCTGTTGCGCATCCGCCGGGAAATTCAACAAAAGATCCGGGAGCTGGACGGCCGTTTCCGCCAGATCATTCAGGAATCTCGCGCTAAAGGCTGGCTATCCGACTCTCCCGAATCCTTTAGAAATGGCCGGCGTGTACTAAGTGTTCCATCAGAGCATAAGCGCAAGATCAGGGGTATCATCCATGATGAATCCGATACCGGTCGCACGGCCTTCATTGAACCGGAAGCGGTGATCGAGATCAACAACGATATCTTCGATCTGGAACATGAAGAGCGTCGGGAGATCTTCCGTATCCTGCGGAATCTGAGCGATACTTTCCGCCCCTATAGCCCGCTGTTGCGCAGTTATGCCCATGTACTGGTTCGTTTCGATGTCATACGGGCCAAAGCATCCCTGGCCAATGCCCTGCGGGCAGGCATGCCCATCCTGAAAGAAAAACCTACTTTCTACATCCGGAAGGGTTATCACCCGCTTTTGTACCTTAAAAACAAACAAACCGGCAAAAAAACCGTCCCTTTTGAGCTCAAGCTCAATGCAGAAAACCACATACTGATCCTTTCCGGCCCGAATGCCGGTGGTAAATCCGTAGCCATGAAATCAGTAGGCTTGCTGCAACTGATGGTTCAAAGCGGATTGCTTATTCCAGTGCATGAACTGAGTGAATTTGGTATTTTCAAGCAAGTCTTTGCCGATATTGGCGATCAGCAAAGCCTGGACGACGACCTGTCGACCTATTCTTCCCGCCTTCAAAATGCGCGGGTGTTCCTGCAGAAAGCCAATCCCGAAACCCTGGTACTCATAGACGAAATGGGCAGCGGTACCGACCCCAAGCCCGGTGGCGCCATTGCAGAAGCCCTGTTGCGCCAGTTGCACCGAAAAGGCGTGTATGCTGTGATTACCACCCACTATTCCAACCTCAAAGTGTACGCCTTCCGGAATCACGGCATTTTGAACGGCAACATGCACTTCGATAAAGACACCCTCTCTCCTACCTACGAACTCAAGGTAGGCCGTCCGGGCAGCAGTTACGCCTTTGAGATTGCGGAAAAAAGCGGTTTGCCGCGCGACCTTATTGGGTACGCCCGCAATCGCACGGGATCGGAAACCGCGGTGGATGATATCCTGATAGAATTGCAAAGGGAAAAACAGGAACTGGAAGAAAAACTCCGATCCGTTCAGGAAAAAGAACAATCACTGGAACGGTTGATCAAGTCGTATGATGCCATGCATCAGGATTTGGATATGAAGCGCAAGCGCCTGAAACTGGATCAGAAAGAGCATGAGCTGCGCTTGAGCGCCAATACCAACCGGGAAGTAGACAAACTGATCCGGGAATTAAAGGGCGAAAAGAACCTGGAAAAAGCCCAGGAAGTTGCCGCCAAACTTCGTTTGGAACGCACAGATAAAGCCCGGCAGGTAGATGAGGTAAATGAAGAAGTGGTGAAACTGGAGCAAAAATCCACTGCAAATACCATGACCCGCCCTATAGCAGTGGGCGATTTCGTGCGTCTGCGCGCGGGAGGTTCTACGGGTCAAGTAGAAGAAATCAAAGGCCAAAAAGCCACCGTTTCCATGGGTGGGCTCCGTGTAACCGCCTCGCTCAGAGACCTCTTGCCGGCAGTAGAGCCCCTTGCCCAGCCTTCCAGCGTAAGATCCACCGATGTGCAGCGGGTGGCAGATTTTGACGCAAAGGTCGACATCCGCGGCATGGCCAAAGATGAAGCGCTTCAGGTGTTGGAGCGTTTTGTGGATAATGCCCTGCTCACCAGTGCAAATACCATACAGATCCTGCACGGCAAAGGCACTGGCGTCTTGCGCAATGTGGTAAAGCAAAAGCTGCGGGAATACGGCGGCAATATTGCCCGGGCCTACCACCCGGAAGATGGCGGCGGCGATGGTGTAACGGTGGTGGAGCTGGCGTGAGTGTACGCTGGAATGATTTTCCGGCCTTTTAATGCTGGACCAACCCACAAGTACCCCTTTTTAATCGTGACAAGGGCCAGAATTTCTCTCCGGCTTATAAGATGTTGAAAACACGGCACACATATTTTACAAAAAATGCGGACTTTCAAAAAAAGTCCGCATTTTTTGTTTACATTTTCGTATATTGCGGAATAAATATTTAGGAAAACAATCTAGCTATTCCTTTTTATCCTATTCATGATTTAACCCTATGAGGAATACCTTGTTACGCCCCTCCCACCACTCCGTTTACGATACCATCAGAAAAGCCATGACATCGATGGCTGGCGCCGCCGGACAACTGCAGCCCCTGGATTTGGAAACGTTTACAAACAACATTCATACCTTTCACAACGAAACAGGAAAATTCAGCCAGGCCTTTTATTCCATTGTAAACCTGATGGTCGGGGAGTTTTCCTGGCAATACCGGCAATCGGAAACCCTGCTTTCCAGTACCAAGCCCATTTCGCTGATGCAGTTCCTGGAGCGAGTACATCCCCACTATCTGCCCATGTATCAGTTTTGGGCCATGATCATCAATCAAACGGCCTTTAACATGGCTTTAGGCCGGAAAGTCAGGCAATACGTATACCATTTCTCTCTGCCTCTGAAAATTGCCGACAACTCCTATCACTGGTTTACGCAACATTCCTTTGTCCTGCAATCTGATGGATCAGGCTACTATGTGAGCCACTTTAATTATTACCACTACTGTGGCAAATGGTTCCCACACAACCGGCAGCCTTTTCTGCCCTATGTAACAAACAACGGACAGCCCATCCCGGATGTGTACCAGGCCATGCTCGATATGGCGGCCAGCAAAATCAGGGATTATTTTACACCCACCGAACAGGCATTGCTGGAATGGTACATGAAAGGCGAACCTATCGCAGAAAAGTTACGCATGCAACCTCATACCCTCCATGAACACAACCGCCGAATGTTGAAAATGGCAGAAAGTCTGTTGTTGACAGAATTCAAATCGGCCAGGGACGCCGCCTTATTCCTCTTTCAGGCAGGACTTTGGCGCCTGCAATAATCACCCCTACCTAGGGGATTGAATACTCAACTGTCTGGCAGACATTTGTCTCGACATTCCTTTATTCCCCAAAGCGTATGCTGGTCATACGCTTATTCAAAACCAGTCTGCAACCCGTTTCATTTTTGATTTGGTAGCAACTCCGTGTGTCGGAAGTTGCCCTGAAAACTGTGTCTTTTATTCACCTTTTAACCTTGCTACAATATGAAACCACTTATCCATGCTTTCTTCCTGCTTTTACCCGTGCTGCTTAACGCACAAGCCTGGACTTCCTTCACACCGTTTGGCGACACCCTTGGCGTGTATTCCATCTCCCTGCAGGGCGATCAAACCGCCTGGTTCCTGGGATGCAGAACGGATGGCCACAACCTCGCAATGGTGACCCGCACCACGGATGGCGGCGCCACCTTCAACACCAGTTCCCTGCCGTTACAGGGCGCTTCCTACACGGCCAGCATTACCTCCACCGATGCCTTTACAGCCTATGTAATAGCTCTTCAGGACTGGGGCAATGGCATTACCCTCAAAACAGTTAACGGAGGTCAAACCTGGGAAAACACCAATACCCCCTGGGATCCCGTGGTTTCCTGGCCGGATTATATTCATGCGTTTGCGCCAGCCAAAATCTGCCAGATCGGTGATCCCCGGAACGGGGAGTTTGAAATATACAATACCGCAAACGGCGGGATATCCTGGGGCCTGGTGGATGGCGCCAACATCCCAGACCCTTTGCCGGGCGAATTCGGATTCAACAATGGTGGCAGTGCAGTAGGCAATCACATCTGGTTTGTGACAAACAGAGGCAGGGTATACCATTCTTCCAACGCCGGATATAACTGGGATGTCACACAAACACCCCTGGATGCCCTTGGCGCTATTTCATTCTCGGATGTAAACCATGGGGTGGTTACTTATTGGGGTGTTCAGGATGGTTCTGACCATCTGTTGAGCACTTCCGATGGCGGCGCCACCTGGGAAGATCTCTCGCTGCCTATTGCTGAAGATTATCATTTCTATGGCATTCCTGCCTATTTAAAAGGCACCTCTTTCCTGGTTGCCGGAGTATATACCGGAGATCCATTAGTGGGCAACAATCAGACCTGGGTAAGTAAAGACCATGGAAACACCTGGACTCAGATCAGCGAAGGAGAAATCATCGGCTGGCCGGCGTTCAACTCTCCCACCAATGGCTGGGCCGGAGAATGGGGCCCAATCATTCCAACCGATCACACCACCCGGGTTTTCAAATACAACGGAGGTCCGCTGGTGGGTATTTTTTCTCCGGAATCCCTGAACGCTGAAGTCAGCATAGGTCCTAATCCGGCCACGGAATGGGTACAACTCGACATTAACGGAACGGAGCCGGAAGACTACTGGATTCTGCTGAATGATCTCCATGGGCGTTTGGTACAAAAATTCGAGGTCAAATCAGCCACCCGCTACAGCCACACCTTCCAATTAGGTTCACTACCGGCGGCTCCTTATATGATCACCGTTAGCAACAAAAAAGGAAGCAGCAGTTGGCCAATTATGAAGCAGTAGAAGAGACAAAAGAACAGAGGTTAACACGACTTGATTGAAAAATCCTCTCTTTCCCGAAATGGTGAAAGAGGGGGTTTTTATTTTCTGGCACAAGATTTGGATACAAGGTAATATCGCCTCCGGGCGAATGTTTTTCATCCATCATCCGCCCACTTTCCCGGCCGTGGGAAGCTTAGTCAAAACCTTCGGTCGAATCTTGTATAATAATACTCATGACTGCTGCACAATTTCAAATCCAGCCGCTGAACAGCAAAATTGCTGACGGAAGCGTAGAACTTTTTCAAAACTCGCCTAATCCTTTCATAGAAATGACCAATCTGTGGTTCAAGCTTCCAGCTGCCGCAGAGATCTTTCTCCGAATTTTTGATTCGAAAGGCAGCGAAGTAAGCGTTAAAAAAGGCGCTTTCCAACCCGGAGAAAATCATATGATCCTTCATCGTTCCGATCTCCGCGAGCCAGGTTTCTATACTTGTCGCCTGGAAACACCATTCGGAACGGTTTCCAGAAAGTTAATGATGTATTAATCCGGTCTTTCCCGTTTTTTATACAATGAGAGCTATTTCCATGAAGATGGGGTAGCTCTTTTTTTGTCATTTTGGGTCATTTAGAGTCATTTAGAGTCATTTTTTGGGTCATTTAGTTGGACTTAAGGGCAAAAACGAACTTTAGTCCAGTTCTTCCCATTCCAAAAATGACCCTATAAATGACTCTAAATGACCCAAATGACCCTAAAATGACCCAAATGACCCCAAAATGACTCAAATGCCCTTAAAACATATCCATACCAGCAAAGTGGAATGCGCTTTCAATAGCAGCATTCTCATCGCTGTCTGAACCGTGTACCGCATTTTCACCTACGCTGGTAGCGTATTTTGCGCGGATGGTGCCAGGAGCAGCATTAGCCGGATTGGTGGCGCCAATGAGGGTACGGAAATCTTCCACCGCATTGTCTTTTTCCAGAACAGCTGCCACGATCGCGCCGCTGCTCATGAATTCGCAAAGTTCGCCATAGAACGGACGCTCGCTGTGAACGGCGTAAAACTCGCCCGCCTTTTCCATGCTGAGTTTGGTAAGTTTCATGGCAACAATGCGGAAACCCGCCGCATTGATCATTTGAAGAATGTTGCCAATGTTGCCGGCGCGAACTGCGTCGGGCTTGATCATAGTAAATGTGCGATTGCCTGCCATGATATTCATGTGTAAATGATGAACAAATGAGGTGAACCCTGCCGTCATATCTTAAATGACTTGCATTGGGGCCGCAAAGGTATTTCAAGATTATATTTCAAAATGGGTATTAAAAAAGGTTTTTAAAAAAATAATCTCTGGCAAAATGGCCGATTCGCTTCGAAGCCCGTACTTTTGCCGCCGTTTTAGACTGCTCAGGCACTGTACAACTCTTTTCAGCTGTTCTGAGCACACCCCTGAAATGCCTTTTGCCAAAAAAATGGAATTCTCTGCCGCGCTTCGACAGCTGATTCAGGTTCCGCAAAATGTTGCCATTTTCTCGCATCGCAACCCCGATGGCGATGCCATTGGCAGTTCACTTGCGATGCGTCATTACCTGGAGCAACACGGCCATACCGTACACGTGTTGTTCCCTTCAGAATACCCTGAAGAATTTGAAGCCCTGCCAGGAGCTTCTGATATCCTTATCTGGGATCTCCAACCAGAGGAATGTAAACAGGTGATCAACAAAAAAAACCTTTTCATATTCCTGGATTTCAATGCCCTGGAACGAATTGATAAGATAGGGGATTACATTCGTGATATTCCGGCGCAACGGATCATGATTGACCATCATCTTTATCCTGATCCAATTGCCGAACATACTTTTTCTGAACCGGAAGCCAGCAGCACCTGCGAAATGGTATACCGTTTCATTGACGGTATGGGCGATCGCGACAAGATTAATCCCAACACCGTTGGAAAATGCATTTATACCGGCCTGATCACGGATACCGGTTCTTTCCGACACGCCACTAATCCACAAGTATTCCGCATAGCAGCGGATCTGGTGGAACGAGGTACTGACGATACCGGTGTGCAGGATATGATTTTTAATTCCCAGAAGGAAAAAAATCTTCGTTTGCTGGGGCATTGCCTGACCAACCGGATGGAATTTTTGCCGGAATTCAAAACAGCCCTGATATGGTTATCGCGTAAAGATTATGAACAGTTTGATATTCAGCGGGGCGATACAGAGGGTATTGTGAACTATTTGCTGACCATGAAAGACGTAAAAGTGGCAGCGTTTATTCATAACCAACCCACGGTAGTCAAACTAAGTTTGCGGTCCAAAGGCAATATTGATGTACAGGAGATCTGTAAAAAACACTTTAAGGGCGGCGGACACAAAAATGCCTCCGGGGCATATTC
>JBIKUE010000095.1:0-17914 GCA_044347755.1 Saprospiraceae bacterium | reverse complement strand
AAAACCGCCAGCCAAAAGCGTTGTTTCCCCACCCGAAATGGCAAAAACAAAAAATACGGCGAACGACTTACGGTTGACGGTTGACGGTGGACGGCCAACGGCCGAGAGTCGCCAATCTACCCCGTCCTCCGTCAACAGTCAACCGTCAACCGTTGATCGGGACTACATAGAGGTAATAGGCGCGCGGGTGCACAACCTGCGCAATGTAGATGTGCGTATTCCGCGCAATCAGCTGGTGGTGATTACCGGGGTGAGCGGTTCAGGCAAATCCAGTCTGGCGTTTGATACCATATACGCCGAGGGCCAACGCCGTTTTATGGAAACCCTCTCCAGCTATGCCCGGCAATTCATTGGTGAAATGGAACGGCCTGATGTGGAGCAGATCACCGGCTTGTCGCCCGTTATTTCCATAGAACAAAAAACCACGGGTCGCAATCCCCGCTCCACGGTAGGTACCGTTACAGAGGTGTACGATTTTCTGCGTTTGCTTTTCGCCCGTGCAGGGGAGGCTTATTCCTACGAAACGGGCAAAAAAATGGTGAAATACACCGAAGAGCAGATCGTAGAGAATATTACAGAACGATTTACAGGCCATAAAATAGCCTTGCTTGCTCCGGCGGTACGTTCGCGCAAAGGTCATTACCGAGAACTCTTTGAACAAATCCGGAAACAAGGCTACACCCGCGTGCGTGTGGACGGCGAAGTTCAGGAAATCACTCCGGGCATGCAGCTGGACCGCTATAAAATCCACGATATTGAAATTGTGGTAGACCGGCTTAAAGTGGGCGACGATCGCAATGAACGCCTTACGGAAAGCCTGGGAACGGCCCTTAAACTGGGCGATGGGTTGGTTCAGGTGCTGGACTTGGACCAGGACGATCCCATGGCTGTTTCGGCATTCTCCAAAAACCTTATGTGTGCAGATACGGGGCTGTCCTATGACGAACCCTCGCCCAACACCTTTTCCTTCAACTCGCCATATGGTATGTGCCCAACCTGCAAAGGGCTGGGTGAGATCCACGAGGTAGATATGCAGCGTGTGATACCGGATTACAACAAAAGTATCAATGAAGTTGGCATTGTACCACTGGGTGAAGTCAGGGAAAACATGTTGTTCAAGCAACTGCGCGCCTTGGCTAAAAAGCACAATTTTTCTTTTTCCACGCCCATTAAAGACTTGCCTGAAACAGTGCTGAACGCTATTTTGCACGGGGGCGATGATATCAAGGTAGACATGACCTGGGGCAGTGAGGAATGGAGTTACGACATGGCTTTTGACGGGTTGATCAATGTATTGAAGCGTCAGTATGCCGAATCTACCAGTGAAAAAGCGCGGCAGTGGGCTGAAGATTTCATCGCTATAGTGACCTGCCCGGATTGTGGCGGCTCTCGCCTGAAACTGGAGAGCAGATGGTTCAAAATTGCTGAACGCAATATTGCCGAACTGGCGGATATGGACCTCAACGAGCTGTACACCAACCTGGAAAACGTGGAAGACCGCATGAGCGAGCGGCAGCGCACCATAGCCAAGGATGTGCTGAAAGAGATTCGTTTCCGGCTCAAATTCCTGCTTCAGGTGGGACTTGATTACCTGGCCCTGAATCGTCCGGCCCGCTCTTTGTCGGGTGGGGAGAGTCAGCGTATACGACTGGCCACTCAAATTGGATCCCAACTTACAGGTATTACTTATATTTTGGATGAACCCAGTATCGGGTTGCACCAGCGGGATAACCACCGCCTGATTGAGGCACTAAAAAATTTGCGCGACATAGGCAATACCGTTTTGGTAGTGGAACACGACCGCGACATCATGCTGGAGTCGGATTACCTCATTGACCTGGGGCCTGGTGCAGGGAAACACGGTGGTATGATTGTAGACATCGGAAAGCCGGCAGATTTTTTGAAAAACCCTACGGCTACTTCAGATTATCTGGCCGGTCGGGTGAAACTGGATATTCCAGCCCGAAGGCCCGGTAACGGTCATTGGCTGGAACTAAAGGGCTGCACAGGGCATAATTTGAAAAACACTCATTTGCGTATTCCACTGGGCACATTTACCTGTGTTACAGGTGTGAGTGGCTCAGGAAAGAGTTCAATGGTAAATGAAACCTTGTACCCTATCCTGCAAAGTCATTTTTACAACAGCCTGAAACGGCCGCTCAAATACGAACAAGTAGAGGGGTTGGAGCATCTGGATAAGGTAATTGAAATTGATCAGAGTCCTATTGGGCGTACTCCTCGTTCCAATCCGGCTACGTATACCAATGTATTTGGCGATATCCGCAAGTTGTTTGCTGAAACACCCGAGGCCAAGATCCGGGGTTATGCCAACGGGCGATTTTCTTTCAACGTGAAAGGCGGAAGGTGTGAGGTATGTGAAGGCGCCGGTTTGCGTACCATAGAAATGAATTTCCTGCCCGATGTGCAGGTGCATTGCGAACGCTGCCAGGGCAGACGATACAACCGGGAAACGCTGGAGGTACTGTATAAAGGCAAATCTATTTCGGATGTGCTGGACATGACCATTCAGGAAGCGGCAGTGTTTTTTGAACCCATTCCATCCATTTACCGAAGGATTAAAACCTTGCAGGACGTAGGATTGGGCTATATCACGCTGGGGCAGCAAGCCACCACACTATCCGGCGGCGAAGCTCAGCGGGTGAAGCTGGCGGAGGAGTTGTCTAAAAAAGACACCGGCAGAACCATATACATCCTCGACGAACCTACTACAGGTTTGCATTTTGACGATATCCGGCAGTTGTTGATGGTATTGAACCAGTTGGTGGAAAAGGGAAATACGGTGATTGTAATAGAACACAACCTGGATGTGATCAAAATGGCGGATTATATTGTGGATGTGGGGCCGGAAGGCGGTTTCCGGGGTGGAACCATTGTTGCTCAGGGCACGCCGGAGGAGGTTGCGAAGGTAAAAGAGAGCTGGACCGGACAGTTTTTGGCGGGAGAGTTAGCTGTTACTTAGAAAAGTTTGCCCTAACGCTTGTTTAAAAAAAGAGAATATCCTACCTTTGCCGCCCGTTTTGAAAAACTGCCGAGCCAATGGACGCATTTGTCGCGTATTCCCTCCCGATCCAGGGGTTAAAGACAGGGGTACATCATTACAAGTTTGAGATAGACAATGCGTTTTTCGCTCAGTTTGAGGGTTCACCAGTTCAAAACGGAAAAGTTCATTTTGATCTGGAACTAGACAGACGGCCCGATATGATGTTGCTTCAGTTCACGCTGGAGGGTTATATTCAGGCTGAATGCGATCGTTGTACTGCCAATATCAATCTGCCGATTGAGGATGAGCAGCATTTGATCGTTAAGTTTGCTGAGGAGGACATGGAGACTGAAGATGAGGAAGTTGTTTTCCTTCATCGGGATGCTCCGGACTTCAATGTTGCCAAATTTCTGTATGAGTTTGTGGTGCTGGCTTTGCCCATTACGAATACTTATGATTGCGAGAACGATGCCAATCCGCCTTGCAATTTTGAAGTGCTCAAGCACCTGAATCCGGAACAAGACGGGCCATCAGGCGGCTCCATTTGGGACAGTCTGAAAGATTTGAAAAGCGATAATTAATTGAATCATAAAAGGTTGTGAAAGCAACCTATAACTGAATAGCGTCATGCCAAATCCAAAATGGCGGCACTCCAAGCGCCGCAAGCGCGCACGCCGCACACACGACCATGCTGCAATGCCTACCCTTGGCACCTGCAAGACAACCGGCGAAGTTCACATGTTCCACCACGCTTACAAAGTGGATGGCGACCTGTACTATCGCGGTCAGGTACTGGTACCGGGTACAGCCCGGGCTGCAGCCGAAGAATAAACCTGCCGCTTTCAGCAGGCACATAAGAGGCTCCAATCCCGCTGGCCGGGGTGCATGGGGCTTTTTTTGTTTGTATTAAAACATCCCGACTATGAAACAACTCGTCAACACTCCCAACGCGCCACTGCCCATCGGACCATACAACCAGGCTACCAGTTTGAATGGTTTGATGTTCGTCTCCGGCCAAATTGCCATCGATCCAGCTACCAATGATCTGGTGTTGGACAACATTGAAGCCGAAACGCATCAGGTACTCAGAAACCTCAAGGCTATTCTGGAAGCAGGTGGGAGCAGTCTGGAAAAAGTGTTAAAGGCCACCGTTTTTGTCAAAGACATGAACCTTTTCGGCCGGATAAACGCTGTATATGGTGAATATTTCAAACCGGAATTCGCACCGGCCCGCGAACTGGTACAAGTTTCGGAGTTGCCAAAATTCGTGAATATTGAAATATCAGTGATAGCAAGTGTTTGAGTGCCTGGGTGCTTGAGTGTTTGAGTTGGCGTTCGGCTTGAGGGGCGAACGATGACATAGATGACACAAAATCCACCCTTGATTTACGCTCACGCTTAGCTAATACTCATTCCTCATCCGCCCATTATCGGCTATTTCAAGCCTAACGCCAACTCAAACACCCCAACACTCAAACACTTAGGCACTCGACATGAAAAACGTTCTCTCTTGCGTTCAGCCTACCGGCGATCTCCATTTAGGCAACTACTTTGGCGCTGTACAAAACTGGGTGCGTATCCAGGAAAGTTACAAATGCTATTATGGGGTAGTGGACTACCACTCCATGACAATGCCCTATAACCCGGTGCAGTTGAGAGAGAATACCTGGAAAATGGTTTTCTATTTGCTTGCCTGTGGCATCAAGCCGGAAAATCTGTTCATCCAGAGCCAAATTCCGGAACATGTTGAACTATCCTGGATCCTGAGTTGCACCACCTCGTATGGCGAACTCACGCGTATGACGCAGTTCAAGGATAAAACAGACCAACTACGCGAAACAGACAAAGAAGCGTTTGTTAGCCTGGGGCTGTTTGCCTATCCGGTACTTCAGGCGGCAGATATTCTGATTTATCACGCCGATTATGTGCCAGTAGGCAAAGACCAGGAACAGCATTTGGAGTTATCCAGAAATATTGCCCAGCGTTTTAACCATCAGTTTGGGAAGGATTACTTTGTGCATCCGGAGCCACTGTTTACCGAAACACCCAAAATTCTTTCCCCGGCAGATCCTACCCGGAAAATGAGTAAAAGCCTGGGAGAAAAGCATTACATCAATCTTTTTGGTGAGGAAGATCGGGTTCGGAAGCAAATCAAATCTGCCGTTACAGATACTGGCGAAACCGTTGCCGGTGAAATGAGCGCCGGGGTGAAAAACCTCTTTGAACTGCTGCGCGCCTGCAACAGCATGGATCCGCATAATGCGCTCATGGCCGACTACAACGCCGGCGCCCTTCGGTACAGCGATCTGAAAGAAGCCGTAGCCAATGCAGTTGTTGGATTGGTGAATCCTTTCCGCGAACGCCTTGCTGAACTTCAGGCCGACAAGAAAAATGTGAAAGCGCAAATTCAGGAATCAAGCGCCGAGATCCGCAAGCGTGCCCAGCAGACGTTGAAAGAGGTGCGGGAGATTACGGGGCTGGCGTCGTTGCGGTAGTAAATATTGGGCCACGCTAATTTTCATCCATAAAAAAAGCCTGTCGGAAACATCCAACAGGCTTTTTTTATGTCAGGCGAAGCAAATTATTGCTCTTTCTTGCAAGCAGCAGCAGATTTGCCGGCGCAGCAAGCTTTGCCTTCTTTGGCAGCACCACCTGCACAAGCTTTAGCTTCGCTGGCAGAGCAAGATTTCTTTACCATGCCTTCAGAAGCACCTGCACCTGCAGTAGCAGATTTAGGAGCTACGTTAACGAAAGCGTTGGAAGCCTCGTCGAACTGAACGCTTACGAATTTAACGTTGCCCTGAGCATCAGCTTCTTTACGAACGTATGAGATAGAACCGTCATCAGCAAGGCGCTTTTCGATGGAAGCGTCGGCAGATGCAGCTTTAGCAGCTTTATTAGCGCAGCAAGACTTGCCGGCAGAAGCAGAAGCACTCTGACACTGAGCGTTGGCAGATACGATGCCTACCGCGAGGAAGAATGCGAAGAAGAAAATCGCTTTTTTCATGAGTGAAAGGTTAAGACTTTTTAATGTGAATCTTGAGTTGTGACGTATTTCAGGTTCAAAAGTAATGCCTATTTCAGATAATGTGTCATTCTTTTGAAAACCTTAACAGTGGGGAATGTGGTTTAATGTGGGGAATGTGGTTTAATGTGGGGAATGTGGTTTAATGTGGGGAATGAGGTTAATGTGGGGAATGTGGTTTAATGTGGGGAATGAGGTTAATGTGGGGAATGTGGTTTAATGTGGGGAATGTGGTTTAATGTGGGGAATGTGGATAATCCGGGGGAGCTGGTTAAAGATAGCAGGCTTGCCGGTTGCAGCGCCCACATTCCCCACATTAACCTCATTCCCCACATTATTTATCACATTCCTTTCAGGATGGATTGATACCTGGACGGATCATTCAGCAATTTAACGGCTTCCTTTATCTCCGGGTCATTAACAAGGTTCTTGCGAACCTTGCCGCGTTGGAAATAGTAACGCCCTACAATTTCCTGCTCTATTTCATGGAGTATCTGTTCTTTTTGCCGCAGCATTTCCCCTTTTTTCTCCTGTTTGATTTTGGCCTCCAAAGCTTTGATTTCGGCATCGAGCGGCCAGTTTTCCTGCTCGGCTATTTTGCACAGCTCAATCAACTTTTGTTCAGAATGGGTCTGATAATCAAAGTTTTTGGCCTGCGCAAAGACTGCGAAATCATCAAAGTCTGTGAATTCGAATACCTCAATAGAGTCTATTTTTTCGTGTTTTTGCACGTATTGGGTCACATAATCAAAAACGATATTTTGATCCAGCAAGGCTTTCCAGGCGCCATGCGCGGTATCGTGTGGCAATACCACATCCGGCTTGATGCCACCACCGTCCAATACCGTCCGGCCATTCCTGGTTTTGAACTGTGCACGCTCTGCCTCCGGAATGTCTACAGGCTGTCCGTCTTTATATCGAACCGACTGGATACAGCGGCCGGATGGAATGTAATATTTGGCTGTGGTGAGTTTGATACGCGCATTGTAGCCGAGTTCTTTGGTGTTTTGCACCAGCCCTTTACCATAGCTTTTTTGTCCCATTACCACCGCACGATCCAGGTCCTGCAAAGCCCCGGACGTTACCTCACTGGCCGATGCGCTCATTTTGTTCATCAGCACTACCACCGGGATGTCTTTATCTGTTGGGGAATGTTGTGTACGCAGGTTCAGATCCCATTCTGGTACTTTTCCACGAGTGCTGGCTACAAGTTCTCCTTTTGGTACAAATACATTTACGAGGTTCACGGCTTCGTTCAGCAAGCCGCCACCATTGTCCCGCAAATCAAGGATCATCCCTTTTAAGCCCGGGTTGTTTTGTTTCAGTTTAGTCAGGGCATCTGCCACATTCTGTCCGGCATTTTCCGTAAAGGTGGTCAGGTTTACATAACCTATCCCATCTGCAACCAGACCCGAGTGGGGAACGTTGGGGATGATCACTTCCCCGCGCTCCAAACTGATTTTTACATCTTTTGCAGCGCCCGGCCTGCGAACCATTAACTCTGTTTTAGTGCCAGGATAGCCGCGCAGAAAATCCTGTACCTCCTGCTCCGTACGACCCTTGGCGCTTTGCCCGTCAATACTGATCAGGGCATCACCTACTTTCAGACCTGCCTTGTGCGCCGGACTGTTTTCAATGATTTCTACCAGTACAACATAATCGCCTACCCGTTCGCCCGTGGCGCCCAGGCCATTGTACTTGCCATCTACCTGAATGCGGTAGCTTTCAATATCGGTTTCAGAAATATAATTAGTGAAGGGGTCAAGACCTTCCAGCATAGCGTCCATGCCGCGGCGCATTACCTGACTCGGGTCCAAAGCATCCACATAAGAGTGGTTAACTTCCCGATAAGCGTTGGCAAAAATCTCCATGTTCTTGGCAATATCAAAGTAATTGCCCTGTGCATACACCCCTGCACTCAACAACAAAGCAGGCAGCACTAATGTCAGTTTGAAATTCATTTTTATGTGTTTTTTTGGCATACACGAGGGTGTCTCATAGGTAGCATTTTTAGGTTTACCGCAGAGGCGGAGAGACGCAGAGGTTTTGTTTACAACTCTGCGTCTCTCCGCCTCTGCGGTGAAAATGACTTATGAGACATCCTCTCTAAGGACGTTAAATTTGATTCGAGGTTGTTCAAGAGTCCCAAAAATAGACCAACACCTTATTCTACCACCAGTTTCCGCACACCCACACCACTTTCGGTCTCTACCTGTACCACATAGATGCCTTTTGGCAGCGAAGCTACTTCCATTTGAAGGCGCTCCTGTCCGTTAACCATAACCTGCTCTAACAACAGCTGACCGGCAATGTTGTACATGCGCACCTGAGCGGAGCCCGTTATCGGTTGGCTGAACGAAAGCCAGACGGTTTGTGTTGCAGGGTTCGGCGCCAAATTGAAATCGATCTTTTGAACGGTCAGGTCATTGGCATTTACCAGAGGCTGTGCAATAAATTTGGGTGTTCCAAAAAAGCCACCCTCACCGTCTGTTACCATAAAGCGGAATCCATCCGGGTCTGTGTTAATGCCATAATCAAAGAAGCGCAGGGATCCTGCGTCTATGTCTGCCTGAGTAAACTGACTGCCAGGGTTGAGTTGTATGCCATTCAATTCAAGAATGCCGCGTTCAGGAACCGTCAGCAGGGTGAAAATCAATTGTCCGTGTGTATTATTTGGATCTTCTACCAGCAGAAAATCTGGCGTTACAGCCCGGTTGGCGCCGCTTGGTAATGGCATAACCAGATTATTTACCAGGAAAGGCGGCTGAATTTCCACGGATTGGCAGAATTGGAGTGCAAATGCACTCAGGTTACCTCCGGCTGTCGAAACTTTGTCGCGCACGCGTAGGGTCCACAATCCGGCAGAGTTTTGTCCAAGTAGTGGCGCCAGCGGACTTTGTGGTTTGCTGATAGAACCATTATTAGGTGGCGGACAAGCAAAACCGGAAGGCGCGGCATCAGACAGTCCAAAATTAAAACCGCCGTTGAAATTGCCACAACGGTCTTTGAACAACAGGATTTCCGTTCCCTGCGGGCTGATCAGGTGTACTTCCAGATCTTTGAAGTATTCGTGATAACCATTTATCTGGCTAATAACAATATCGCTGATCTGACCTCCAAATACTACATTGATTTTGGATTCAATAACCGGGGTTCCGTTGGCAGGAATCTGCTTTGGAAGGTCATTGGCCTGGAAATTAAGACAATTCTCTGCAAAGGTAGAGAAGAAGTAAGGCTCTGTCCAATCATGCACGCCACACTCGTTGCGTGGGCGTACGCGCCAGAAATAGGCTTTGCCTTTTTCCAGCAGGAAGTTGATTTTCAGGGAGTCAACAGAGGTAATGTTTGCTGAAGCCAGGATGGTTGTAAAGGCCGGGCTGTCAGAAAATTGCACATCATAGGTGTCGGCGTCCAGGCCTTTGCTCCAGCGAAGGGTTTGAGAGAGCGCTAACTCTGTTAAGCCATTTGCCGGAGAGACCAGCCCGAATCCGGAGAAGTCATTCCGTCTTAAAAAGATGCTAACCGGGCGTAATATCGTATCCAGACCTGAAATGGCACGTATAGTAAAACTGAAGTTGCCTTCTACCGTTACCCCCGACATATCAACGGTGAACGTAGCTGTTTCGCCGGGATTTACATTGACGGTGCTGAAGGTATAGGTAGCGCCGGGAGGAACATTACCTGTCAGATCAAGAGAAACCGGAGTATTATACCCTTGTACCGTTGCGGTATTCACCAGGGTTACAAAGTTATCCGGAAGGCATATGGTTGCACCATCCTGGGAAAGGCCTACCGTGAGGGAAGGTTGTACCGGATTCTGGATTTTAAAATTGGCGTTAGACAGGTCGAAGAATACATTGTCGGCAGCTTCAACGCGTACACGAGCGCTTGAAGTAAGGATATTAGGCGCTAACACGTATTGTGTGCCGTCATTTTCCGTGTCTGCAGCAAGTGTGATAGGGTAGGTGAGTCCGCCATCAGTGCTTAGCAGAATGTTCACTTTCTGACAATTTACCGGAGCATTGTTAGTGTTAGATACATCCCAGCGTACTTCTGTGAGTTCGCCTACACGCCAGATGGTGCTGGAAGAGTTGGGAGAAAGTACGAGGAACGGGCCGGCGGATGCTACGGCCTTAAAGGCCACGTCGGTAAAGACCATACCTCCGCCAACGGCATAGTTATCTCTTACTGTAAGTCGGAAAGTTAGGTCGCGCGAATAAAAAGGCAATTGTTCCGAGAAGTCTTCTGCATTAGCCAATATCGTACTTAGTTGTGGGAAAATACGATTACTAGCCTCTGTTGGTGGACGGCTACGGAAGATGGCAGTGTTGCCAACAGGTTGTCCAGGAGGAGTTTCAGGGCCTATATCAATCGGCTCCCAGCAATAGGTAAGCGGATCGTTGTCTGGGTCGGAGCCCGTTCCATTGAGCTCAAACGGGGTAGAAATAGGTATGCTGAAATTATTGGAGTAGGGTATGGAAACAGAGGGTAAATTATTGGTGGTTTCGATAAAAGAACCACACTGAGCAATATTGGAGGCAAAAAATCTAATCTGCCCCAAAGTACCGCCGTGGTAATAAAAATTACTGTTGTTTACAATATTATCTGCACCACATAAACCGCCATAAGACATAATGGTGCTACCGCTTCCAGGCTCAAACGCTGTTCCTCCGGCTCGTTGATCATTTCCGGCGCCACATCTGTTCCAGGTATGGCTGGCACTCAACTGGTGTCCAACTTCATGACCAACAACGATTAAGAATTGGTCTCCATAGTCATTAAGCCCATTTCCTGCAGAACAACCCCTCGCTTTACTCTCAAGACACGCATTTCCTCCCGCCACACCGCCGCCGCCACGAATAAATACATGTCCGATATCGTGCGAATTGATATTGGTGTATTGATTCAATACGGAAGGATTTATTGTCATGCATGCATCATTGGTCAATACCGGATAAGGATCGCTACCGGGGTCGGTAAACATCACAAACTGTGAGGCATTAGTGAGCTGAATTCGAATGGCAAGATCGCGTTCAAATATGACGCTTACCAGATTGGTATACTCTGTAACTGCTGCCAAAGCCAAAGGTTTGGTTCCGCCGTGATCCTGCGTAAATTCCCCAACTGCTGCCACACAAAAACGAAATACTCGCAAACGAACAGGAGTAAGCTCTTGACCACGATTAGCAGCAATACTTGGTCTGTCTGTTTCATTGGAATGAATCCAGGAGGAGGCATCTGTTATGGCGCCACTATGCGCACATGTCATCGGATCCCCCTGGATATCCAGGTGGTTGTATGCAACATACAAGTGGTTCCTACCCGGAAACACCGGCTTTATCATGGAAGCGCTTAAATCAGGGTGCATCACCATGGCCCTGAAGCCCCGAGGGGTAATGCTGAACCGAAGACTACGGCGGGAATCCTGCATGGAAATACCGGCATAGGTGCGAATTTCGGGATATGCGGCCGCTAATTCTGCATCCATCATAGCCACCCGCCAAACGGCGAAAGCTTCAGACTTTCCATTGCCCATGGGAACCGTTATCACATACTGGCGTCCATCGGCTTCCGGGGTAAATTCCCAGGGGGCGTTTTCTACAGCTGCACGAAGGGCTGCTTCATTGAGTTGGTATGCTTCAAACTGTTTGGGCAGTTGGATTTTTCCGGCGCCTTCTGCAGCTAAAACCACTTCGGAGGGAATTTGAGTGAAAAATGCCCCATTTTGAGCCTGTAATACGGGGAGCATTAACGAACCTAATAAGAGTGCAAATACGCTTTTAACTTTCATGACAACGGTTTAAATTTTTTTTTTTCACACTACCTTGCTCGGTTCGTGCTACTGTTTCATTAATTTTTGGGATATCATAGCGCCATTTGCCAGGATGCGCACCAAATAAAGCCCCGGCGTCATGGATTCCAGATCGATATTTTCCGAGAGCTGAACGGCCTCTTTCACCGATATAAAATGCACGCGCTGCCCCAATGGATTCAGGATTTCGATCTGCGCATCTGTTGACTGCCGGAACTGTACTTCCAGGGTAGCCAGGCCGCTTGTAGGGTTCGGGAAAAGGGATACACGAGCGAAGTCGGCCGGATCTTGCACCGCTGAAGTGCCAAGACTGAAGGTAATTTCGTCTGTGCAGCCATGGGAATCCAGCACGGTTACCGTGTACGTGCCTGGCCCCAGACTGGTGGCGGTTTTTGTAGTGTTTCCGCTGCTCCACGTGTATTGGTATGGAGGATTGCCCAGCCCTACTTCAATGGTTGCAGAACCATCAAATTGACCAGGTGTAGCAGGCGTTACTGCTGCGCTCAGCTCCATATCAGCTGCACAGGAAAGGATATTGATATTGTCCAGATCAAACCAGAAATCGCTGGCGCCCCAAATACCGTGATAACGGATTTTAATATTTTCACCCACAAAGTTTTCCAGGCTGATCTTGCGCTCGCGCATCTGGATGGTAGGCAGGTGATTGAGGTTGCTGATGACGAAAATATTCGTCCAGGTTTCGCCACAATCAGTAGACGCCTGGATTTCTATTTTGGTGCCGCCCTGTAAGATGGTTGGGGTTTGGCCTTGTGATTCGAAGTTGGTAATCCGATAGGTAAATCGCAGGGAATCGCCTGATTGTACGGGTCCCATGCGCGGCATATCGGCGGTAAATTCCGGATTGCCGGAATACAGGTTGAAAGCCAGTACGTTGGAAATGTTGTTGTGAGCGTTTGTTACCGAGAATCCAAAGGTTGGGTCATAGGTCCAGTCGGCTGGTGGAAAACTGAGGCTTTCAAAGTTTTCCTGAAAAGGCAGTGGATTGGCGATGTGGCTCACTGTATAGGTAATGGTATCATTGGTATGATCCTGATCACCATTAAGATTCGTCCAGCAACGAATATCAAATGCGGCGTCTCTGCTATCAAATGGTACGCTGAAAGTGTGGGTCAGCTGTTGGTCTATACCAATGGTGCCGTTGACATTTTGAACAACAGGGGCACCGCCATTGATGGAATAAGCCACTTTCAGGCTACCTTGCGCGGCAGAACCTGCATTCAGGAAGGTAAATACGATCTGATCGTTTTCCAGACCACACTCTTCTGCATCGCCAAGCGTAAACATGGATAAACCGGCCAGGTCTTTGGGGAATGCTTCAAAGATCCGAATATCATCAATGCCGCAACCGCCGCCGTTGAAAAATGGCGCACTACGCATCACAAAACGAAGCAGCACTTCACTTTCACCGGCAGTGCCTGGCAGACTGTGACGGGCATTCACCCAGCCATTGCTGTTGCCCGACCAGGCATCGGAGAGGCCCAGAAATTCAATTTCGCCATTGTACCAGTTCTCTCCTTCGCCTTCTTCTCCAACTTTTTCCCAGTTTTGTCCGCCGTCTACAGACGTTTCGAGCCAAACGCCGTCGAATTCCTGCTGCATATCGAGGTTGATGGAAAATGCGATCACGGGATCGGTATCCAGTTCCGAGAAATCAAAACAAGGAGAAGTAAGGAAAGACGCCTCGCTAAAATTGTAGCTACCGGTAAGACTGGTTACCCAGGCTGATTCACCACTGGCTGCGTTGGGAATGGAGGGTTTGGCAGGCTTTCCGTATTCCCAGGAAGAATTCTCGCCACTGGTCTCCCAGCCACCGCCCCATGTTTCAAATAACTGTACATAGGTGGGTTTAAGCCGGTTTGTAAAATAATAGGTGAAGGTGTCGTTTTGCAGGTCTTCATCCGTATTGAGTTCGGTAAATACATCCAGGCGGTATTCGCCGGAAACGGAAAAATCACTCAGGGTCTCGAAAGCAATCACAACACTGCTGTCCTTTCCCAAAATACCAGTGTAGAAGCCGTCGGCCGGTGGCACAACAGGCGCTTGCTGGCCGTTTACCGCATAACTGTAGGTAAACAGCGACTGTGGTGCAGATCCAAAATTTTTGATGATCACTTTGACCGAATCCATACTCAGGTCACAACCATTGACTGGTGAAATCACATCGGTTACGCCAATGTCGTTTGTCCAGTAGGTTTGGAAAGAGATGGGGCCGGTGAAATCTGAATAGCCGCCTACAGCGCCACAATATTGTTGAACATAGGCGTCGTACCAGGTCTTTTTTTGCAGACCCTGAATGGTAAGTTTATTGAGTGGGGCCACCAGGGTATCGCCTGCTCCACCATTCAATGAAAAGCCCTGGGGGCCATATACCACACGCCAGGAAACCGGGGCATTGGTGCCGCCACTATTAGGCTGCCAGCGCAGGCGTACGCGTGTGTCCCAGATATTTTCCACCGCTAAGCCGGAGGGTTGCCCACATTCAATACAATCGCCGATGCCATTGTAAAGTGTGCCGGCAGATGGAGCATTGCTTTCAAAAAACAAAGCGCCGGTATTATCAAAGATCCGGAAAGATACTTCCCATGGGAAGCTCACGGTGGTGTAGGTAAACACCAATGGAGCGCCATCAATGACCGTGAAAGTAAGCGTGCTGTCAATACCGTCGTCGTTGATGTTGTCAAGCGTATAGGTGACTGAGTTTCCACCAGAAGTAATTGTCAACTTACATCCATTCCAGCCGTCGCCAAAGCTATCAAACATTTGAAGTGTGTAATTGCATTGTGCCTGAATAGCCTGAACGATCAGTATGGAGCAAGCGAAAATAAGTGCGCGTAGTATGGAAAATTTCATGTTGCAGCCTGGTTGTTAAAGCGGGCATATAGAGAATGGGCCCGAAACCGGAATCCAAAGGTAGTTGAAGCCTATAATTTTGAAAGCACGAAGTTTTATTCTGCAAGTTTTGGCAAAAAAAGATGTATGCTGTTGTAAATGGATTCAGACCTATAAGGTTTCCGGAAACCTTATAGGTCTGAATCCAAAATGTCCGGTAATGTAATGCGGTTGTCTTCGCAACCTTCCTTACCTTCGCGCACTCTTTGCAACCAATCAAAGTCAATATACCCCCTATGGCGCGTACCCGACCGAATTATTTATATGCCATTGCCAGTGTTGCGCTGGTGTTGTTTGTATTGGGCTTTTTCGGGTTGATGGGGCTGCATGGGCAAAAGCTGGTTACTTTTTTCAAGGAAAAAGTAGATCTCTGGATGGAACTGAAGCCGGGGTTGGCAGAATCTGAAGTGACTCGTATCATTGGGGAAGTACGCCAAAGCCCGATGGTAAAGAAGGAAAGTGTAACCTTCATTACCCGCGAACAAGCTGCAGCCACTATGCGGGAAGACCTGGGAGATGATAGTATGTTGGAAGATATGCCAGATTTGCTGAGGGATGTAGTGCGGTTTAATGTAAAGGCGGAATACCTGGGCACAAATCAACTTGATCAATGGAAAGAACAGTTGAAGCAGGATACCCTGGTGAGTGCCATGTATTTTGAGGCGGCCAACACCAATAATGTGGGCAAAAACATTCAGACTTTGGGATTGATTGGAATGGTGCTGGGAGTGCTTCTGATTATTGCCTCCATCATCCTGATTCACAATACCATCCGGCTGGCCATGTATTCCAACCGGTTTATCATCAAAAATCAGGAGCTCGTTGGTGCTTCATGGGAATTTATCTGCCGGCCGTATATCCGAAAGGGAATCATCAACGGATTATGGAGTGCCTTGCTTGCTATTGCAGCACTGTCCTTCACACTCTGGTGGCTCCGGAAGGTAATGCCGGATTTGGAAAAACTCCAGGACTTGAACGCAGTAGTGTTGATCTTCAGTGGCCTGGCACTGCTTGGCGTACTCATTTCAGGCATCAGCACCTGGTGGGTGGTGAACAAGTTCTTGCGGATGAAATTGGATGAACTTTATTAATGTGGGGAATGTGGGGAATGTGGTTAATGTGGGGAATGTGGTTAATGTGGGGAATGTGGGTTAAAAAATGCCAAGGAAGAATAGTAATCGGGTGAATGGGGATTGGCGTTTGGCGGAGTGAATGATGGCGTTGAGGAGTTTTCGAATTTCCGACAATTTTTGCAGGATCGGATCTGTAGATGGATAACCTGGAGAATATTTGCAAATAAGAGCTTGTTCGGGGTTTGGGTTTGAGGCGAAAGCGAGCAAATTTTATTTTAGTTAAGGCAAAATTTGCAGCCATAGCCGGGAGCCTACGGCGAAAATTTTAACGAAAAATAAAATAAAATTTACCGCTTGGAGCCCAAATCCCAAATCCCGAATAAGCTCTAAGTAGCCAAAACAGGGTTTCACGGGCTTCTTTGGCGGCAATTTTCATTTTATGGATGAAGTCTGCTCTGCTTTCAGGATCCTGAGCTTCCCATACATTGGCGCCAATGGAAGTCCCGGCACGAAATAATTGACGTGCCAAATCAAACTTTTGCTTGTCGCGACAAGCTGTACAATAAGACTCAATCATCAATGCAAACTCAAAGGAATGACGAACAACAGGGTTGTTTGGATCAATTTCAGTCATCATGTTTCTTGGTTTTAGAGGTGAATTTCTTCCAAAGTTAAACACTTTTTTACAAAAGCACAAGTCCCATTCCCCACATTCCCCACATTCCCCACATTAACCACATTAACCACATTAACCACATTCAAAAATATGGCAAAACAACAACAACGCCCAGCTCCCCAACAACAACAGCGCAAAGCGGCTCCTGCCCCGGCACGCCGTACCAGCGAAAATCGCGACAGTATTTTTACTGCTGCTGATCGCACGCTGATTTTTGGTCGTCAGAATTTCATTTTGATGGGCATTGGCCTGGCATTGGTAATGGTTGGCCTGGCGCTCATGACCGGAGGCTCTATGCCTGATCCCAACAAATGGGAACCAGAACGTATTTACAGCCCTATGCGCATTACCGTTGCTCCTATTCTGATGGTAGCAGGTTTTGTTGTAGTGGTTATGGGTATTTTCAAGAAAAACTCGGTGGATACAGCCAAAGATCAATCAGGCACTGAAGCATGACCCTGCTGCAAGCTATTCTGCTCGCCATTATTGAAGGACTGACGGAGTTTTTACCAGTGTCGTCCACAGGCCATATGATCATTGGCTCTTCGGCTATGGGCATTGCCTCACATCCTTTTGTGAAGGTTTTTACGGTGGCTATTCAATTTGGCGCTATCCTGTCGGTGGTAGTATTGTACTGGAAACGGTTTTTCCAGCGATTTGACTTTTATGTCAAGCTGCTGGTGGCATTTTTACCCGCAGCAGTATTCGGTTTGTTGCTCAAAAAACAAATTGACGCCTTGCTGGAAAATATCGTAGTGGTAGCTATTGCACTCATTGCGGGCGGAATAGTCTTTGTCCTGCTCGATGAATTCTTTGCACGTCGTAGAAAACTGGAAACCAGTGTAGATCAGGATGTTACCTACCCAAAGGCTCTTCGCATCGGATTTTTTCAAGTGATCTCTATGGTGCCTGGCGTAAGCAGGTCTGCCGCAACTATTTTTGGAGGTCTTGCTCAGGGCTTATCTCCTGCCACGGCGGCGGAGTTTTCTTTTTTTCTGGCTGTGCCTACCATGTTTGCCGCTACTTGTAAATCCTTGTATGATTTCCTCAAAGAAGGTACCGGGGAACTGAGTAACCAGGAAATGATGTTGCTGGGAGTAGGCAACGTTGTGGCTTTTTTGGTGGCGATGGCTGCCATTCGTTATTTCATACGGTTCCTGACCAATCATGGATTTAAATGGTTTGGCTGGTACCGGATTGTTGTGGGAGTGGTTTTGCTCATTTTGTGGCAAATGGGCTATTTTGACGAAGTGAATGTGGGGGATTTTTGACGGCCAACGGTGGACGGGGACTAGATTATTTGACTTTTATTGAAACGAACATGCTGGACAAACTAAAAGCGATACGCGAAAAATACCTGCACCTCGAGGAACAACTCGGCGACCCGTCCACAGTGGCGGATCCGGATAAATCCAAG
>JBIKUE010000214.1:0-5198 GCA_044347755.1 Saprospiraceae bacterium | reverse complement strand
TTGAATCTATCTTTGTCATGGGCCAGGAAGTCGTTTTTTAAGCTTCGTAACTCAAAAATACGCTTGCTGGCTCACTTTTCTTCCTAAAAATTACCCTATCCTCGGGGATTCATGCAACAAAGCCATTTATTACTAAAGTTTAATAAAAGCGCAAAGCTCCAAGTTTGCACGTCAGCCCGCCTGACGCAAAACCCGTGTTATATGCGGTTTTTCTTTCTTTAGAGTCCAATTATGTTCCAATAAAACTCGGTCAAAAACTTCATTGACATTTTGGTATTTACTAATTCTTTTATTATTACGTTCGAAATGTCAATACAAAGCCTTTCATTTGTTTTGTAAATATTAAGTTATGTGCATTGATTATTGTCTCAAGATATTATTTTATTAAATCAATCTTTTTGGATAAATAATAGTAGTAAATAATAGCAAGGGATGAACCTATTCCGGATGCAATAATATCATTATAATCAAAAGTTTTTGAAGCTGTTAAATAGGGATTATACTCTTCATAAGTCAAAATAGCAAATACAGAAACGGAACATATTAAAATAATCCCTCGCCCTTTATATAAATTAAGTTTTAATGTTTTGCTCATCGGGAGTAGACTGAACATAAATGCACCAATTAAATTTGGCAAGCTCCCAAGAACAGTAGATAAGAAAATAATATCACTATAATTTGGACGTAGATACCTTTTGTTTATGAAAAACAATATAATCAAAACCAAATTAATTGTTAGATTTATTCTTGATACTCTCTTTAAATCCATAATGTTAGCAAGGTGCTTTAGGAATTGACTGTTTTCGAAATCGCATATAACGCGCTAATATGCGCGTAATTTTAAGCCGAAGGCAAAAATAATGAAATTCTCTTGATTCTGAATGTATCCATGTTTAAACGATGTAAATCATTGAAAATGAGTAATTTAAAATTTTGATGCACCGCCATAACTACTTCCAAAATACAAAATACGCGCTTCCGGACTTGGAAGCCTCATCCATTCCATAATACAAAATGCGCGTATCACCTATGACTCCTTTTTGTCCAAAATCAGGATATGATCCACAATGATTTCGGTCACATACCGCCTGATGCCTTGTCATATGCCGCCTAGCTTCACCACTCTCCTAACCTCGCCGCCCGCCACCACATAATACACACCAGCTGGCAAATGCGCTACTTCCAGATGCTCCGAAGCTTCGTCCAGATGTAGTACCTCCACTCCCAGTGCGTTGAGCAAACGAACACCGGCCGGCTTTTCCTCCCATTGAAAATCAAGCCGGTCTGAAAACGGATTCGGGCTTATGCTCCAAAGCCCGGCCGTGTTTTCGGGTTGCTGGGTATGCACCGTGAGCGGCACCCAGGCGCTGAAATCCACGTTCCAAATAGATTCGTCTACAATGGTAATCCCGTTGAAGGTGGTGCGTTCGTTGCTGATGTAGGCGGTACGGTTGCTATTGAACCCTATACTTTCTACCTGGCCCACCTGCAGGGCACTGCCGAGCTCTATGCGACGCTTATTACCGGCAAAAAACTGATCGGTACCGGCGGGCCAATCCCAGAGCAGCCAACAGAATACCGTAGGGATAAATGGTCGCAAGTCGTAGCCCACCAAGGCAATCAGTTTCCCATCGGGGGAGAGGGATGCGCCGGTGATGAGACCATTGCTGTTAAAACTTTCCACGATGTCGGCGGCATTGTTGGAGGGATTGATCCGGTAATGTACCGTGTTGTAGTTTTTCCGACTCTTGGTGAACAGGTGCATCTGTCCGTTGCGCACCACCATCGCCTCGCAATCGTACACCGAACTGTCTTCCGGCTGGGGGCTGTAATTGGTCTGATCTGTGTAGGAAAAGGGGAGGAACGACCACTCGAATTCCGGCACGGTTTCGTTGCCGCTGTTGCCAATTTCCGAAAGTGGCACGATGTATATGCCCAGGTTTTGCCGGTCGTTGCTGTTATTGCCAAAATCACCGATATACAAGGTGTCGTTCCACGCGGCGATATCCTCCCAGTCGCGGTTTTTGGCGTTTTTCAGCTCAATCAGCTGCGGAAGGTTGCCTGTTTCGGGAGTTACACGGTAAAACACCTCGTCAGATCCGCTGTCGTTGTGCGCCCACCAGCGCCCGCCCGCCTGCGTAAGGCCGCTGATTTCCTGCAGGTCGCTGTTGAGTTCCGTTTTGAGGGTAGGGGAGTAGCTGGTGGCTGGATACAGGCAGGAGCCGTCGTTGCTGGTGGCGCCAGCGTTGTAGTTCAGCGCCTGCGGATCAGGGCAGCCAGGCTGGGCCCGTAGGATGGAGGCCGACAATAGCAGGGAGAAAATTGCGGTGAGAAGTTTTTTCATGGTGAAAAATATGCGTAGGCGGTGGATATTGCGGGGTGTTAGGTTATTTTCGGACATACTTGTTTTCAGACCTATAAGTTTTAGGAAACCTTATAGGTCTGAAAACAAGTATGTCCGAAAACTGGGTTATCATATTATTTCTTTCCGCTGTTGGCGTCCCCGCCAACAGCTACGGCGGAGTGAGTTGCCTGGATTGTTGAAAGTGTCCAAATGGGAAAGGCAGTCTACTCATTCTACCGCTTCTTGTTGGCGGGGACGCCAACAAGGGAAAGGGCTGATAAGGTAGTCCACTCATTCCAAGTCTAAAACGATATCATCCGATCATTAGGTTGCCATTTCATTCAAACAAAGCTCTTCTTATGATGAACCGACTTTTACTTGCCTTTCTATGTGCGCTTCTTTCTCTGGCTTGCGCCGATCGTGAAAGCAACATCATCCCGGATATTGAACCGCCCTCATCACCGGTAGAATGTGATACCTGCCTTTACCCAGTGGTGATGGTGCATGGCTTCCTCGCTTCAGGTGATACCTGGACCAAATTTCACCAGCTTTTTACTTCCAACGGGTATAAATGGCGCAACCTATATGCTTTCGACTGGAACAGCCTGAATCAGTTTGGCGGCAATACCCCGCAATTGCTGGATCAGTTCATCGACAAGGTGCTGGCCGAAACAGGCGCTACTCAGGTGCGGTTGATGGGGCACAGCGCCGGCGGCGGAGTTTGTTACACCTACCTGTCAGACCCGGTTCGCGCCGCTAAAGTAGATGGTTATGTGCATATAGGTTCTTCTGTTCAAACGGGCCCTGCCGGTCCTAACGGCTCCGAGCCCACCCTGAATCTGTGGAGTACGGGAGATGAGGTAGTGGATGGCGGTGATATTCCCGGCGCTGAAAATGTGATGATTCCGGGAAAAGACCACTACCAAATTGCCACCAGCCCGGAATCGTTTGCGGCTGTATGGCAGTTCTTTCATAACAATGCCCCTGGTACACTCGATATAACGCCTCAGGGGCCTCTGGTCTGTATTGGAGGAAAAGTGTTGTATTTCGGAGAGAATACCCCACTGGTGAATGCCAAAGTGGAACTGTATGAAGTGAATCCGGCCAACGGAATGCGGGTAGGCTCCAGTCCGGATTTCACCTTTTTCACTGATGCCGACGGCAAATACGGCCCGGAAAACATCAAAGCCAATACCACTTACGAGTTTGTAGCTACGCCACCCAACAGCAGTCAGCGGGTGATCCACTATTTCCGGGAAGGTATTACGCACCTGAACAGTCTGGTGTACCTGCGAACCATTCCGCCGCCGCCTTCGCTGGCCGGCATCCTGCTGGCAGGCTTGCCCAAAAATGATCAGCAAACGGTAATGAATGTATTTTCCGCCAGCCAGGCTGTTATTCATATGCGCGATACGCTGCTGGTGGCCGGATCGGAACTTTCCACCGCACAATATGCACCATCGTCCAAAACAGCCATTACCTATTTCTTGTACGACGATGGCGATAGTCAAACAGAACTTACGCCGGTAGGCACCTTTGGTAATTTCCCGTTCATGAATGGCGTGGATATGTTTTTTCCCACCACAGTACAAGGATCTATTCCAGTAATGCTGAACAACAGAACCCTTCAGGTTCGAAACATCCCGTCATCACAAGGCGTAGTAGTTGGGGTGTTTGATTAATAAACCCCAACTTTGCGCCTGAATGCGTTTGTCGGTAGTCATTGTCAATTACAACGTCCGGTATTTTCTGGAACAGGCCCTCGGATCCGTCCGCAGAGCCATGGAAGGTATTGATGGCGAGGTTTGGGTGGTAGATAACCATTCAGCCGATGATTCCGTGCGCATGGTGCGTGAGCGATTTCCGGAGGTAAAACTGATTGCCAATACCGATAACCCCGGGTTTGCGGTGGCCAATAACCAGGCCATTCGGCAAAGCGGCGGAGAGTACGTATTGATGCTCAACCCGGATACACTGGTGGAGGAAGATACTTTTCGGAAGTGTCTGGCTTTCATGGATGCTCATCCGGATGCCGGCTCGTTGGGCTGCAAACTTATAGATGGCAGCGGCAAGTTTCTGCCGGAAAGCAAACGCGGCTTTCCCACGCCATGGGTAGCTTTTTGCAAAACTTTTGGCCTTTCTTCCCTTTTTCCCAAAAGCAAGCTGTTCAACCGGTACCACCTGGGCTATCTGCAGGAGGATCAAACAGCTGAAGTAGATGTGCTGGCCGGATGTTTCATGTTCATGCGCAAAACGGCGCTGGATCAGTCAGGTCTGCTGGATGAGGCTTTTTTCATGTACGGTGAGGATATTGATTTGTCGTACCGCATCCAACAGGCAGGTTATAAAAACTATTATTTTCCGGAAACCCGCATCATTCACTACAAGGGGGAGAGTACTAAAAAGGGTAGCCTGAATTATGTGCGCACCTTTTACCAGGCTATGATCATTTTTGCCCGCAAACATTTCAGCGGGCAGGGTGCCGGCTTGTTCATTCTTATGTTGCACGGAGCCATATGGTTCCGGGCCGGAATCACCCTGTTTCGTAATTTTTTGGGTCGTGCCTGGTTGCCTGCTTTAGATGCAACGGCCATCTACCTGGGTCTGGTACTACTTAAAAATTTCTGGGCCAACTACTACTATCATGACCCCAACTGGTTCAAATCCAATGTGTTGTGGTTTAATTTTCCCTTATACATCCTGATCTGGCTGGGTACGGTTTGGCTAAGTGGCGGGTATGATTCCAGGTACAAGGTAAGTCGGTTATTGCGTGGACTTGGATTAGGCACCCTGATCCTGTCTGCGGTATATGGCCTTCTGGATCTGGATTACCGGCCCTCGCGTGCGCTGGTAC
>JBIKUE010000213.1:0-5246 GCA_044347755.1 Saprospiraceae bacterium | reverse complement strand
TCAACCCTGGCAAACAAGATTTTGACCAAATCCTTTAATACCGATATGTCATTCGACAATTCCATGAACCAGATTTATTCAACAAAACAAATTTACATAAGCTTGGGTTGCGTGCCTAAGTTTTTACGATTTTTCATAAAATTCAATTGCCTTATTTAAATCTCCTTTAGAGTCATAGGTAACACCAATATTATTCAAAGATGTTGCCACACTTGGATATTCTAATCCAAAAAAAATTATCCGAATTTTCAAAGCTTTTTTGTGGTATTCAATCGATTTTTCGTATTCACCTTTTGAATTATAGCTATTTCCAAGGCCATTATAAGAGTCTGCCACATCAGGATATTCGTCCCCAAATATTTGCAAAAAAATTGCCAAAGATTTATTAAAACCTATAATTGCGTTATTGTATTCCCCTTGTGATTCATAGGACTGTGCTATGTTAAACCACAAAGTTGCGACTTCTAATTGCCATGTTCCATTGTTTTTTAAGTATAGGTCTAAAGCTTTTTTGTAATATTCAATGGCGTTATCATATTCCATCTTTTTTGAGGATGAAACCCCAAGATTGTTGTATGATCGTGCGACGCTTGGGTGATCAGCGCCCAAAGTTTTTAATTTTATTTTTAAGGCTCTTTGATAATACTCTATCGCCCTGTCGTACTCACCTTTTGAGTCAAATGAAATCCCTATGTTGTTTAATGATGATGCTACATCAGGATGTAAATCTCCTAAATTATTCTGTCGGATTCTTAAAGCTATTTTATGATATTCAATTGCTTTGACATGTTCTCCTTTGGATTCATAGCAATTTCCAAGGCCATTATAAGAGTCTGCTACACGTGGGTGATCTAATTTGAATATTTGCTTTTGTATCTTTAGTGATCGTTCAAAGCTGTTAATCGATTCATTTACAGCCCCAGTTAAACATTGACTTCTCCCAATTTGTTGCAAAGCGTCCGCAACCTCTCTCGCCTCCTCGCCTAATAATCCAGTAAAAACTATTAAAGCGCTGTCTGCCTTTAGGTAAGCCTCTTCATATTTCCCTTGTTTATTCAGTTCAACCGCTTCGTTCAACAACATTTTCGCCACCACCGTATCCGCCATCGTCCCCGTCAAGCCCAACGTATCCAACCCACCCTGCCCCGAAGCCTGCGTAAAAACACCAAAAAACAAACAGAAAGTAAGCAAAAAACGCATGGTACTAAGTATTTGAATGTGATCAATAACCCTGAAAGTTAAAGCAGTAGGCGGAATACGGGGTAGTGTTGTGGAGATTAAATTTCGTGGTGGTGGTGTTTTGCACAGATTTTACACAGATTTAGGGCACAGATTTCACACAGATTTTTTCGCACAGATTTACGCAGATGAACCGCAGATTTCGCAGAAGGGCGTTCGGCATGGGCGTTCAACCTGAAGCTTGTACCGAACGCCCATCTGCGAAATCTGCGGTTCATCTGCGTAAATCTGCGGGAAATAAACCCCGCGAGCATCTCCTTCCCCTACCACTCCTGATCAGCATTCAGCACCAGTCCGTACCCCACAAAAGCTTTCATAGTATAACCCTGCGGAAGTTTGGCGCGTTTGCCTTTGATCATGATGCTGATGAAAGGACTGATGATATTGAGCGCCGTAGCAACGCCCATGAGGGCAGGATTGGGTGCGGCACCCATGATCATCGAGCCTGCTGCAGGCGGAGCATTGGTGTATCCAGGAGCAGGGTACTGCTGGTAGCCTTGCATCGGGTTTTGTTGTGCCACTGGCATGATCACCAGCGATTGGTTGGGGTTCATCTGTGCCTGATGCATCAACTGTTGTTGTTGCATCATTTGCATCTGCCGACTCTGCATATCCTGGTTTTGGAGATGGAGCCCCTGCATGTCCATCATTTGCTGTTGCTGCTGCAGGTTGAGCTGTTTTTGCTGCTGGTAGGCAATGAGGGCATCCAGTTCCATCTGGCGGTTCATTTGTTGCTGTTGATAGACCGTCATCATTTGCTGACCCACCACACCGGCGCCGGCACTCAGCGCCTGGGCCATGATTTCGCGACCATTGGCCTGAGCTACAGCTGGATTGCCGGACAACACCAGCATTTGGCCGCTGTTGGTTTTGATGTGCATGGGCTCAATTTCCAGCATACCGCCCTGACCATTGCCCTTGGGGCGGATCAAACGGTTTATCCTGCACCAGGCTTCCCGACCGGCTGGCACCAGTACCCTGCCGTTTACCTTGATCGGATATTTTACATAAAGGCAGACCATCTGACCTTCTTTAAGGTATTTGGAATCCAGTACGTTGCGGGTTTCCAGGAATACCGGGGTGCCGGTTTCGAGATACAGGATATTGGCAGGAGGCTCTGCTTGGGGGGTGTACATGGGCTGCGGAGCAGAAGCCAAGGGTGCGGCAGCAACACTGGGGCCTGATTTTTTTTGAGCAAAGGCCGTAGAGGCAACACCTGCCAGGATAAGCAGGCAAACAAGGCGGAAAGTATGGTTGGATAGCATGGCAGGTGGTTGTGTTTTAGTGTTTTAGTATTTTGGTGTTTTGGTTGTGGCCCGGCCTTTGGGGCTGGCGGGGCCACAACCTGGGTTTGGTTAGTGTGCGCGGTAAACATTTCCGTATTGATCGCGAACGTAGCGCGGGGTATTGAAGGTGTTGAAGGAGCGTACCCATTGCTTGTTGTAGTGGGCTTCATATTGGCGCTGGGCGGCATCCAGGCGCTGGGTTTTCTTGTTGGCAATTTGAATGAAGCGGGGATCGTTGTTGCGCATCATCTGCATTTCCTGTGGAGAAAACACATTGAGTTGCTTGTTGTAGTAGTTGATGGCACGATCTGCTTTGGCAATGGCCTTGTTGGCTTCGGCTTCCCAGTAGGCACTGTTTTGTGCAGAGGTATTGCCTGCGAAAAGAAACAGAGCGGCGAAGAATGTGGCGGAAGTGATGATCTTTTTCATTGTTGTAAGTTGTTTTAAAAAGTGTTGAATGATTGTTGTGATACTACTTATTGCCGCCTGAGAAAAAGGGGTAAGGTTTGGGAAGGATTTTTTTGAAAAACTTTTTTGATTGTTTAATAATAACCTGATAATCAATAAAATAAAAAAGCCCAACGATGTCTCGCTGGGCTAAAAAAGTGCATTAGAGCTTCTTTGGCGCTGGCAGATCGCTTTATGCAAGCAAGTTCTTTTTCAGCTCAATCAGCTTTCTTTTTCGCTGAAACTCCCAGAATCGGGTATGTTTCCAGGCAAATCGAAAAGCAAAATTGATGTCCATTTCCCGAAGTTTGAGCGGTTCTTGCTTAGTCAGGTTCAGTACAAATTCCTGGTTCATTCCATTTAATACCATCAGTGATGTTTCTAAAAATGGAATAATTTCGTCTTCCACCAGTTCATACCTGACTTCAGTAAAAATCCATCTTCCCAGGCTTTGATAATGAAAGTAAGCGCCCATATATTCCAATAGAAACACCTTGGATACAGCCTCTCTGGCTTCCTGCGCCACTTTGGCATCCGACTTTTGAGCGGCTTGTAGTAGGTCGTACAAGTGCGAATAAAGCTTATCTGTCACCAGGCGAAGTTTTTCATCCAGAAGAATCACTTTTTCAAACTGACTGACCCTCACTGATGCCAGCTCCACCTGCAACTTTCGGATTTCACCTATAGATTGTAGCCGACTCAACATCCAGACAACGCCGGTGGCGCTCAATACCAGAAATGTTTGTCCCCAGGCATTCCAACTCTGTTGAAAGGACTCCAGAAAAGCGCTCATGATTTTTTCAGTTTGGAAAATGCCTGCAGGAGATTTTGCAACAAGGTTTCTCTGCCACCGCCGCCGAAACCGGGACCATTGGATGATACAACATCCAGTGTAACATTGGCGCCTATCCCAAATTGAGACAATGGCGCATGGAATGGCAAAACACTCCCATTGTACTTAAGGTAATAAAAACCATGCATTTTTGAAATCCATCCTTCTCGCCTCAGAAAATCCAAAACTTGTTGTGCTGAGTTATCCGGGTGGATATTGACAGCTGTGGATTTATCACCGATAATAATATTGATTGTGAACATAACGAAGGTTGTTTTTTGTAGATAGAGTCAGAGGGAACCATTACCACAAATTTTCTACCCAAAATGATGAAACGAATTTAATCCAAGCTATCAATAGCTGAAACAATTTCACCTTCCATACTTCTGATAAAATCGGCAAATTCAATTGCTTTGCTACCATCAAGCCCGGCCTTCAATGCAATAGAAGTGATCGTATCCGGCAAAGTATGAACACTTAATCCGGGAGTGGTAATCACTAATTTACCAAGCAACATTGCTGCCCCACCAACATCCTGGTTTTCGAGTGCAGTAATGGCTTTCCCTGCCAAACTTATCCTTTCATGTGTCCATACGACCCCACCTATTATTGCACCGGCAACGATTACAGTGGTGATTGTACTTCCCAGTCCATTCACAATGACAGACTTCATTAATAACACACCTATTTTTGCAGTTAGGCCTTTGCTTACAATTGCTTTACAAGCAACTGCTAACCCTTTGAAAATCAAAATTTCTAAAACTGGCATGGCGATAGAGTTTATTTTTTTGAATGTTTTTGCCGAAGTGCCTTAAAATCAATTTTATTAACGGCATCTCGGAATCGTTTTTGTTGCTTCTTCTTTTGATACCAATCAAATGCAATCGAGAATGTTATAGCAATAACACATTGCACCCAAATTGGGGCCCAAAAGAAAGGCAGAGTAAAAATGACCGCCTCAAGAAGAAACCGTCTCAAGAATTTTAGTCTATTCATGACCTCTTCATGGTAATTCTACATGACTTATCCAATACTTCCAACAAGGAATCTATCCTATGGCAACGCATAGTCTTAATGATTTTATCTGCTTTAGTTCTCATGATCAATTATTTTTGTTTGTGAACTGATTTAGGTTGAATGACAATCCTTATTGCCGATACCAAACAAAGGGTAAGGTTTGAATCAAAAAAACAATATCAATGGCTTATAAAAACCACACAACTAATTGATTATCAAATAATAGCATTAATAAATAAAAAATGAGTCACCCTGAAATCCAGGATGACTCATGTGAACGACCTAATTTATTTTACTTCAATTAATCACTTCACCCCCCGCATATCTCCCAGCGGCACAAAGGCCGCCCAGAAGAACGGGTGCGCGCTCCGCACATTGGATTCGCGAAGGAGACGCAAACGCGCCAGACGGAGAGCCTCGTCTTT
>JBIKUE010000094.1:0-18123 GCA_044347755.1 Saprospiraceae bacterium | reverse complement strand
ACAACAACGGAAAAACAAATAAACTGCGATAATACCAGAATTAGGGTCATCAGACCTGTAAGGTTTGGGGTTTTACCAGTGTGCCTGGGTCTTTTCGCATTTATCGGGAAGACCTGGGCACGGCAGGGAGAAGAGCTCTGGTTTTCAAATCGCAATCATATGGAATTTCCTTTTGAAGCCTTTCTGATAAGACCTGGTTTTCCAGAAGTATGGATACAACGTAATATCGGTGCAGCGCACAATTCATTTTACGATATAAGATTTCAAGCGGTTCTTTACATTCAGGTGTCTTGTTGGCCGTATAAATAGCTACAAAAATGGTGGCCAGATTTTCTATCTGATCTTTATTGTTGATCCTGTTGGCTACATCGCTCAGTAATTGGCCATCGCCGCGTTCATAGTTGGAGGTTAGCAGCGCCAAAAAATCAATCTTCTTTTTACCGGCATGAAGGGCAAAATCTCTGATCTCCTTGCTTTTCAGATGCTTGAGCGCGCGAATGGCCCTGATCGTCATCAGATGGTTGGGCGATGCATTGCGTTTGGCCAAATCCAAAATTAACTTGCTATCAAACGGGTAGGGATAATGGTCGAACACCGCCAAAAGTTTTTCAATATGGGAAGTATTCTTTTCCTGCATCAACTGTGTGGCCAAAGCCTGTATTTCCTGATCCGTCAGGTTTCTTGCCCGAAAAAAGAACAGCCGTTTGGTATTTAGGGCTTCCTCTACAATATCCTTGTAAATGGGTTTTTCCTCCGGTTTTTGAACGCGAGCGCTGGTCAGTCGGATGTTGTCGAGGTAAATACGAATAAACCTGTTCGTTTGGGCTTTCTTTTCCAGCGCTTCAAACACATTCAGGTGCTCATGCTGCTTTTGAAAAGAGGTTATCAAGTCATCATCCTGCAAGTTATCCGGATGTTGTAGCAGGTATTTGCCATACTTTTCTGCTATGAAAAACAGGCCCTCCAGCCCGTCCAACTCAAGTATTTCTGTTGCACCTGCCCAATCGGAGCCGTAAATGACATTGGTGAGAAACCGATCGTAAATAGCCTGTTTCGCTTCCGCATCGTTTTGTTCTGCTAAAAGCCTGGTGATAGCAAACAAGTGTGTCAAATTCCAGGTATCCTCTTTTTCCGCAGCCAAACCCGCCAAAACAGCCTTGCGAATGTTGCTTTTCTGCGGTGAAATGCCCATGATATCAAAAATATACTGGGCCCGGTCTCCTTCACTTTGCCCGTCATAGGCAAATATATTCAGAGCACCTTTGATGATTTGCCTGGAAAAATCTACCTGCGGATGCTCCTTCACCAACAGGTATGCTTCGCCAGTGCCGCGTTTCAGGGCATCCAGAAATTGTCGCTTGAGGCTGGTAGTTTCCATCATAAATGAAGGGTGTGCCTGAAAAATACTAAATCATTATTCAATTATAAAAGTTCCGTGGGTAGGGGCGTTTGCTCGGGTGGTGTTTCAGTTGGGAAAGCGCAGGGAGGATTGGAGCGTATTATTTTGCAAAAGGTAGTGTTTTTCGCTGCTTGTCGCCAAAAATTTCTCTTTTAAATCATATCTTATCTGCAAATTTGTGTCAATTGTCTGCCGTGCTTGGGTCTTCCCGATGCAGTCGGGAAGACCCAAGCACGGCAGGAAAAGGGTATCTCCAAAATGAAAAAAGGCCTTCATATTAGTGGTCGCGAAACACTACTACAAAAAGAAGACCCGATGCAGTTAACAAGACACAAATTTCAGCACTTTTAACGGAAATTGCCAGCCAGTAAGAGGATTTTCAGATGTCTTTCGAGGCCATAATTGCGCTCAAATTGATCACAACTAATCAGAACAAAAATGGCATTTCTTTGTACATTTCAACTTAACAACGGTGAAATTCAGGATACCGATGAGGTGATCTTTTTAGCCTTTTTTGACGGTTCTTTTGGTCATTATCATAAAGATCAAGTTAAAATTGAAAGGGTACTATTTAACGGCGATGAAAGCTATATTTATAGCACCTGTCCATGTTTACCCTCTGACAAGGCAAGCTTAGCGTGTGTCTGAAAATAGATAAGGATACCATCATTGGGTACTTCGCAGCAGACGATATACCTTATGACAAACCTTTTGCAAGAATAGAGCGGTAAGAAAACACGGCATATATGCTCGACCTCTCCGAGGTCTTTCCGCCCCGCCCGGTCTTCCAGCAAAAGACCCAGGCGCGGCAGAAAATGGATGGATGTGCCTGCTCCGGCCTTTAATTACATCTCTCCGCTGAAAGAAACCGGCCATCAGATCAATCGATTTTGACAAATCCTAATTGGGTACAGGAGATCGGTTAACACTAAAAAATGGCTTTTTTACAACAACGTTACCAAGGTAAAAATTGGAATGGCTTCAGGTCAAACCCGAAATTTTATTGACCTTCGTCGCTACCGTTACGGCTGAATTTTTCAACTTTTATCGCTATGAAATTATCCAACCTCCGTCCATGTCATGTACCGCTGCTGCTCCTGGCTGCCTGCTGCCTGGCCAACTATCCAAATGCAAATGCACAACAAAAGAGCATCCCTTTTGGCGGCAATGCCTTTCAGATATCCCCCAAATCCGGGGAAGAAATTACAGAAAATGGCATTGAATACTGGAAGGACAATAGCACCGTATTTGCAATCTACTTTTCCCTTCACACTACTGACCCCGTGCAGTTAGTGCTTCCTTTGGTTGATCAGTCAAGCAATAGCACCCTGTCGATTTCGGTGAATGGCGCTGCGAAGGAGTACCCTCTAAAAGCCGGCGACCGGGAAATTGTTTTAGGAGAAACGATGCTCCAGGGCTACAATGTCATAAAGCTAAAAGGCATCCGAAAGAGCGGTTCAGATTTTGCCCGCATCCAGGAATTGTACATTCGGCACAAAGATCCCATCCTGGTCGATTATGTGCCGAACAATAAAGACAATAACTTCTACTTCGGCAGAAGAGGCCCTTCGGTTCATTTGAATTATGAATTTCCGGAAAACACCACCATCAAATGGTTTTACAATGAACTGACGGTTCCGGCAGGTAATGACCCGATTGGCTCCTTTTACATGGCCAATGGCTTTGGAGAAGGCTATTTTGGGATGCAACGCAACTCGTCCACAGAAAGAAGGATTTTATTTTCCGTTTGGAGTCCTTTTGAAACGGATGATCCAACGGCCATTCCCGAGGAACAAAAAATTCGCTTGCTGAAAAAAGGCAAGGGCGTTCATACCGGAGAATTTGGAAATGAGGGCTCCGGCGGACAGAGCTACCTGGTTTATCCCTGGAAGCCGGGCACGGTGTGTAAATTCCTCAATTCCGTGGAGCCGGATGGGAAAGGCAATACCATTTACACGGCTTATTTCATGGATGACAAAACCGGCCAGTGGCTCCTGATCGCCTCCTTTTTACGCCCTCAAACCAATACCTGGTACCAACATGCACATTCTTTTCTGGAAATTTTTGAACCCGCCAACGGGTATGTGACCAGAAAATTATGCCTGAATAATCAATGGGCCTGCGATACCAAGGGGCGTTGGATAGCACTGTCCAACGCAACGCTAACCGGAGATTTCAATGCAAAAATGAGGTATCGGGCCGATTTCGATGGCGGCGTGGAAGGCGACCACTTTTTTCTTAAGAACGGCGGTTTTTTTAACGTGTTTACCCTCCTCAATGCGAAGTATACCCGCGTTGCAAAAGGAGGTATTCCTAAGATTGATTTTGATAATTTGCCTTGATACAATCGCAAATCAGGTAATCAGACTCCAAAAACTATACTCCAACCGAACACAAGTCATCCTTGCAAACGCAAAAATTAATGACCTTCGCCCCCACGCTCACAACCGGGTTCAAACCAGCGTATCTCAGCAGTAATGAATAAAAAAGTTTTTGTGACCGGATGCTTCGATCTGCTGCATAGCGGGCATGTGGCATTTTTAAAGGAAGCCGCCCAATTTGGAGACTTGTATGTATGCATTGGCAACGATGATAATGTAAAAAACCTGAAAGGCCGATATCCTGTCAATAACCAGGAAGAACGGCGATATATGCTGGATGCGCTGGCCTGCGTCAAAGAGGTGCGTATCAACAAGGGCTGGGGAATTCTTGATTTTGAACAAGAGCTGGCGGAAATAGTGCCGGACGTTTTCGTGGTGAACGAAGATGGTCACACCCCGGCAAAAGAAGCATTGTGCAGGAGCAAGCATATCGAATATCATGTTTTGAGTCGCAAACCGCATGGCGATCTGCCGGTACGATCCACCACCAGCTTGCGCACCGTTTGTACCATCCCTTTCCGGATCGATATCGCAGGAGGCTGGCTGGACCAGCCTTATGTTTCGAAATTCTATCCCGGCGCGGTGCTTACGATCTCTATTGAACCTACGATAGAATTCAACGATCGTAGTGGCATGGCATCGAGCACGAGGCGTAAAGCCATTGAATTATGGAAAACGGAAATACCCGCAGGCGATAAGGAACAATTGGCCAAAATCTTGTTTGTATACGATAACCCACCGGGTACGGGGCACGTGAGCGGATCACAGGATAGTATCGGCATTGTTTTTCCAGGATTGAATAAACTATATTACAATAACAACTATTGGCCGGAGGCCATAGAATCTATCCATGAAGAAAATATGCTTAGCTGGATAGAATCACATTTATATCTGGTGACGCTTGGCCCAAGGGTGTCTACGTACAATGTTCTGGAAAATACGCAAATCAACTCAGAACATGCCAAAGCCCTGGCTGATGCGGCAGACCGCTGCTGGGAAAGCATGATCCAAAAAGACCTCAAGGCCTTCGGTGAGGCCTTTAAAGCCTCTTTTGAAGCCCAAATCGCCATGTTTCCCAATATGATGGATGAGGAAATCTGGAAAGTGGTGGAGCAATACCGCTCCCGGGCCTTAGGCTGGAAATTGAGTGGCGCCGGTGGCGGCGGTTATTTGATACTCGTCAGCGACAAGCCGATAGAAAATGCTATTCAGATCAAGATCAGAAGGCGGGATGATTGGGGGTAAAAATTAAAAACGAAACAAACATGAAGCGATATTGTCTGGCCCTGGACTTAAAAGAGGATGCTGCACTCATAGCCGAATATGAAGAATATCACCGGAATGTCTGGCCTGAAATCCTTCAGAGCATACAGGAATCGGGCATCATAACCCTTGATATCTATCGTGTGGCCAATCGGCTTTTTATGATCATTGAAGCAGAGGATGGTTTTTCCTTTGAAAAGAAAAGCGCATTGGATGCCGCTAATCCGCGTGTACAGGAATGGGAACAACTGATGTGGAAATATCAACAAGCGCTGCCCGGCGCCCGGGCAGGCGAAAAATGGATGTTGATGGAGCGGATTTTTGGTATGAGCAAGCACTCACTCTAAAACTGAAAATATATAAAAGTATTGGCTCCAAAGCTCCCAAAAAACGCCAATAGCCACACCAGAACCGTGAATAGACCTAAACGCACCAACGGGTGTTCTACCTGAAGCCGATTCCAGTGAAAGCGGATATTGCTGAGTTCCACTGTGAGTAATATACCAATCAAAAGCACGCCTTTTATCACTTGAAACTTATGGATCACTGCCCCAAAATGGAAACCTTCTCCGGAAAAAATACCGCTCAACACCGCATTGGCCGTTCCAAAACTATCACCTCCGGCCAGTCCTACACTGCCACTTCTGAAATACACCCAGGCCAGGAGGGTGAGCGCATATACGGTGGCCATTTCCAAACCTCCTGAAATCAATCCGGGCAAGCGCAGGGTGTTCACGGTATGCCGCCATACCGGCGCTACTGTGCGCTGAAGAATGAGGTACAAACCATGTAAAAACCCCCAGAAAACAAAGGCGAGATTAGCGCCATGCCAAAGCCCGCCAAGCAACATGGTGAGCATGTTGTTCCGGTAGGTGGCCCATTTGCCTCCACGATTACCTCCCAAAGGGATATACAGATAATCCCGCAGCCAGGAAGACAATGAAATATGCCAGCGAGTCCAGAATTCACTGAAACTGCGGGAGAAATAAGGCGTTCGGAAATTTTCCGGAAAATCATACCCCATCATGCGCGCCAACCCGATGGCAATGTCGGAATACCCTGAAAAGTCGCAGTAGATCTGGAATGAATAGAATACCACCCCTATCCATAAATGCAGGGATCCAAAGGTTTCCGGAGCCTGAAAGCACTGTTCCACAAATGGCGCCAGGGAATCGGCAATGGCTATTTTTTTGAAAAACCCCCAAAGTACCCGGCCCATTCCGGAATGCCAGCGCTGCCAGTTGAAGCGCTTGTCTTCATTCATCTGGTGCAGAAAATCCGCCGCCCGCACAATCGGCCCGGCCACTAGTTGTGGGAAAAGGGCAATAAAGGTGGCAAATTTCAGCAGCGACGGCTCCCAGGGAATTTCTTTTCGGTACACATCGATGGTGTACGACATGCTCTGAAACGTATAAAACGAAATACCTACCGGCAGAATGATATGCAAGGTGTTCCAGGAGGGTGCCATGCCCAGGGAACTTACAAGGGCAGCCAGGCCGTCTGCAAAAAAATTGAAGTATTTGAAGAAACCTAAAAAGCCCAGATTCATCACCATGCTGAGCAAGAGAACTGATTTGGACCGAAGTCCTGTTGCGGCCAACCACAAGGTAACATCGCCGAATTGCTGCAACACCGGACTGCCGTTTTCCCATCTACGGCGGGTTTCTTCCGGCCGATCCAGATAACTGAGCCAAAGGCCAAACCACCAGTCCATGACCGTGGAAAATATGATCAATGATAAAAAACGCCAGTCCCACCAGCCATAGAATACATAACTCGCCACCAAACACACCCAGGTGCGCACACGCCCCCGCGTACCGAAGTACAACGGGAAAAAAAGCAGGATGAAGGCCAAAAATGGCAGCGAGGAAAAAGACACGTCTTACGATTTGAACGCAAAGAACGCGGATTTTATGGAACGCGGAGAAGGATATGGAACGCGGATGACGCAGATGACGCGGATTTTTCATGCTGCCTGCGGCAGCAATGTCCCTGAGCCATCAAGCCGAACGACCTCTGCGAAAATCTGCGGTACATCAGCGAAATCTGCGGGAAAACTATCTACACGAAACTACTATTTATTCCCAACCCTCCCAAATCTCGGAGATTCCGAAAAATGCAGCACGATGCATTGATTTCCCTTTCTATAGGGATAGAATAATTCATATTGCCCGCCATCTGCGGTGAACCTGGTCTTTTCCAGATTATGCTGAAATACCTCATCCAGATAGGCCCTTTCATCCTGGGTGGTGCTTTGAATAAATCTGGTTTTATCCGGTATGTTGGTTTCATTTTTATAGTATTTATTGAATCCAAAATATACCCTGGAAGAAAGCATGGTGTCTGCCACTACCACCGTGACAAAAGGGAAATGACTGTCTGTTCTGGAATAAAGTTCTAAAATGCTGCCGGTTTCGTTAACCCATTCCTTGGAAAAAGAAAAATTTAGCAGCTTGTCTGATAACGTTCTGTTATTATCCAAAATGGCTTTGGCTGAGGCGGTCAGCATACGCTCTTTTCTTTTGGAAGTGAGGTAATTACCACCCAGCAACAGTGCCAGAACAAGCGGAAAACTCAAGCCTATGGCCCACCACATTTTGCGACTTGTTGCTTTGATATGCTGGCCATCTTCATTGTGTTTTTCAGCAATGCGTGTGAGGTTAAACATCATATTGATCATCAGCGATCCAAACATCAGCGCCAATATTCCCACTATGCTGAAATAAAAGCTTTCCGCTACGTTATCCCCAAATATCTTCAGGTTAAAAACAGATATACAAATCAGGATAAAAACCCAATAGACCAGCAACGCAATAGAGATTAATCCTATAAGATTGCTTAATTTGACAATGACTTTATTGTTCATGTTTCAGAACTGGATATGTTTGGTTTGTTTAACGCCAAATAATACGGTAAACCCAAAGGTATTTCTATTGATGCCTTCAAAGGATCTGTTGGTGAGCGGAATATTATACCCATAAAAAACCTTCCAGCGCCCAAACCCAATACCGATCTCCGGCCTTAGTCTTAACGATGATTGTTCAAAATCAGTATAATAAATCAGGTTTATACCCATAGCCATGATAGATTGCCCTCCAGCTATCCAGGCGCCTATTTTGGGCCCAATCAGCCACTGGTTGTCCAATTTTACTTCGCTGGATGCAAACAAGGACCAGGCCGTAGGATGATGGCCTTTTCTACCATATTGATTAACCGCTAATCCTAACTCTGCAAAATGATGTTTCCGGTAATGATATCCGGCCAAAACTGAAATGTACCTTTTCTGATTGACCTCATATCGAACCACAGGAGCTATAGAGTCGCTGCTCGTTTGGGCAAAACCCAACCACGATGTTCCAAGCAAAAAGAGTAGAGCAAGATGTTTGGGAGCCATGGGGAGGATGTTTGAGCGGTTTGAAGGGATTGATGTAAGGCGGGTTTAGCCGCCGTTCAAGGGCTTGTGAATCGTGTTATGTTTATCGCCGCAACGTTGGATCGTCTCTAAGATTGTATCAAAATTTCCCGGTTCCATTTCCATATGTTCTGGTACTCCAACCTGACTCATATAATTCCATTTGGCTGTTTTATCAATCATAACGGGCGTGATCCGGTTACTCAATGGGTTGATCTGTCTGCCGAACAAAACCGCAAAATCGGATTCATACAGCTCAAACTCCAGACAAGGGAAATTTTTACGCATGGTATAATCCGTATCCCACAGGTATAATATCTGACCACTATTACACGCAACGATATACAAGTCGCCTTCGTCTTCATATTCTTCAGCAAGCGCAATTTGCGTAGCATGCACCTGAAAGGTATCTACAGCACCTCGTTGTAAGAACGCCTGATATTGCTTCAAAGTGTGTTGTTGCTTTTTGCGCCATTGATAGATTTCATAAGGCATGAATACAATAAACGCGAAGGAAAATACAGCAAAGGTGCCAAACGGCAGCACCCAAAAACTATCCTCTGTAAGCATAGCCAGCCAGGTAAACCCCGCGCCCAAAATGGCAGCAATCACAAAATGGTAGTATTTGATATGAGCGCCGGGACCTCCCCTTTTTTTAGCCGCCAGCTTTTGCAGCACCTGCGATTCCTTTGGCGTGAGGGGCCTTTTTTGATATACAGGTTGCATGTAGAACGTGTTTATAGGTGTTATGGCATTGGGCGTTTCAGGAAAAACATTGTTTTCTACCCAAAATTAAACCGCAACGATACCCGCGGTACCCACACGCCTGCCTGGGGACCACTATACCGGTAAAACAAGGCGCCGCCAACGCCCATATACGCTAAATCCAAATAGCTGAAACGCAGCAAATTATCCAGTTGTACGCCTGCTTCGGCAATAGGGTTGGAGGCAGTGAGAAACCCAAGGTCGCGCTGACGCCCGGGCTGGCGCATGTCGCCCCAGGCCACATTGTGCAACACGGTAAGGATGGGCGCTGAATAGGTGTGTTGGTACAACACTGGCCCTATCTCCTGCGAAAAATACAGGTTTACAAACCGATCGGATACAAAAAGGGTATCGGGCAATGATTGAAAAGTATTAGGCGCCACAAACAAGGTGAACCCGCCCTGATCTGTAGCAGATTGGTTCAGCGTAAACAGCTTGGCCAACGGCGTATTTGCCGATACCATGCCGCCCTCCAGGCGCCAGTTGAGTCGACCCAGGCGCCGGATGTACACGTTTTGCCTTACCGCCATAACCCAGCGCTCGTAATCATATTCCCCGCCCAATACCCCTTTCCAGCCGCGGGTATAAGCCAATTCCACAACAGGTGTGCGCTGCACCTGATTTTCCTCTGCTATCAGGAAATTGGTGTTCTGTAAGTTGCGGGCATACCGGATGTACACACTGCTCTCCGTAAAACGAAATTGCCGCAGTACCGGGCTGTTTTCTCCGGCCGAAAAGCCATAAGCATAGGCCGGCGACCAGTCCTGCCGGTTTCCGGTGATGTCTATTTTCAGATCGCGGGTAAGTTGACTACCCAAGGATGCCGACCATTCTTCCACATAATCCATACGCCGGGCATACAATCCCCGATTAACGAGGTTGGCTTTGCTGAGTTCATGCAGGGCGCCGGGTTCCATCAAATCGCGGCGCCAGCTTGCACGGAGTTGTGTGTTGTGTGCCCGCGTGATCCGCCACAAACCATAACCGCCGTATTTCCATTGTTTGTCTCTGAAACCATATCCGGCATTCACCCCGAGTTCTACCCGCCGGGGCAAACGCAATGGGCGCGATTCGGCATTGGTGAGGCCAATGCCCAAACGAGCGCCTTCAAAATCATTGAGTTTTAAAACATGCCTCAAATCTGCGCTCAGACCCCGGTACAAATGCGCCTTTCCGGTGGTGGAATAGTTGATCAGTTTGGTTAACCAACCCACTTTTTTGACCTCAAACAGACTGTCCAGAAACACATAAGTGCGCTTTTCTTTCGCCGACAACGGCGCGGCATTGCGCCAGTCTGCCCAGGCTGAATCGTGCTGGCTGGTGGCGTTTTTTTCGATATAAACAGGCATTTCCGGCATAAAATCCCTGCTTTTTTGAGGCGTTTGCAGATCCACTTTTGAAATAAAACTCCGCCCGCTGATATGCGATCCCACCGTTTTATCCGGATAAGTCGGGATGTTCATCTCAAAATTGAGCTGTTCCGGAAACCATTTCCGGGCGCCATCAGACATGGATACTTGTTGGTACGCTTGTTCCAGTTTAACCACAATGAATGGCGTGCCTGTAGTGGTAGCCCGCACATTTTTCACGGCATACCCCGCGGAATGCAGCTGCAGTACCCCGGTCAGTCCATTAAATATCCTGCCCTTTCGCGGCCGGAAAGCTATGGTCCAAAGGGTATCGGAGCCATCGTAGAGGGTGTCTTTTAGTTCAAAATAATACTGGGCAATGGACCCCGGTGCAATCGGATTGGCAAAATCGCGGTCGAGTACGCGGATGAAGTCGTTGTAAAATGAAAAAGGCTGCACGGCGTTGGCAATAGCAACGATGCCCAGATTTTGGTCGCCGCTAACACGGTTGAGCAACACTTTTTCCTGGTTTTGATTGGGAAATCTGAAACTGCGCTCCGTTACGCTTTCCAGAAAAAACAGGTGTTGTTGCCGCCCGTTTTGTTCCATTTTGCGGAATTTTTCCAGCTTTTCGCGGTTTTGCTGTTTGGTGGTATCTTTTCCTGCCATCGTTTTGGCAAACACTTCCGGGTGCGGTATAAAATCGAAATTGATCTTATTGTAGGTATTGCAGGTGAAGAATGGATACCGCTCCGGGTTGTTGTCGTTGCGGTTTGCCACAGCCAGCCGGATCAGGCGCTCGGCCGGATTGGCGCCCGGGCGAATGACCACCTCCGCCAGCGAGAGCGTTGCCGGGCGCAGCACCACATCAGGCAGTGCGGGAGCGTGGCGACGCAGGTAGGCGGCATCCAGTTGAAGGGGTTCGTAGCCCACGTAGCGGAAGTTCAGGGCATTGGGCATAGGCGCCGGAACCTGGAAACGTCCTTCGAGATCGGTGATGACCACTTTGGGTCCGGCGCCATCGCAGAGGATAGATACGAAGGCCAGGGGGGTACCGTCTGTATCTACCACGCGGCCGCTCAGTTGTGCGTTGGCGGAAACGGTGAGGAGCCAAAAGCAGGAAAACAGGCAGGGTTTGAGCCAGTGAGAGAGGTGGAGTTTCATAGTTTTTGAGCCGGATGGTTAGTGTGGGAAACACGTAAGACACAAAATTCGCGTGATTTTTGCGGATGAAACTGAAAAATTAGCGCGAATTTTTAGGATTAATCTGAAAAATTAACGTTAATTCTGCGAATAGGATTCCTTTTCCCCTTGTTAACGAAGGGGCCAACCAGGGAAAAAAGGCCTCGCAAGAGGCCCAACCTTTGTAGCAGTGGAATGAGGGATGATTCTTGGTTGGTTTTCAGCGGAAGAAAATTTTGGTACAACTCCAGCCACACACTCTGCCGTGGAAACGAATGAAATAATGTTTGAGGTGGTCTATATTGATCATTGCGTGTTTAGTGTGTAGTTGTTGTGAAAAACTGATACCTTCGAATTCAAATATTTAAAATTTAAACAAACAAAATATGAAATACCATTTTTTACATCTTAGCCTTTTGATTTGCTTCAGCATATTTTCCCAAAATAAAACTTGGGCTCAAACTTGCTGCGACCTTAATTGTCTGAATAACCTCAATCCCATACTGTACTGCGGCGAGTATGAAAAAAGTGCTGGGCCTTATTATGTTAAATTGTATTTAAGGTTTGTTGACCCTGACGAACCTAATGCCTTTGAGAACTCGTTTGATGAGCGCGCCGAGTTGATTTGGGAAAATCTAAACAGAGCTTTTTCTCCACATAATATCTATTTCGTACCTGGTTTTGGCGGCTGCCCGGGTACTGCTTCATACAAGGTTATCGAATCAGACATTTTACCCGACCCAGAGGTGAATATAGGGCCATTCAACAATTTGATGTCAGGTTCTTCCGATGGTATAGCGCATTATATTTCAGGGGGAATCAACCTTTACATTTTCAGGGATAATGTCTATCCTCCAGCAACAGCCAATGCATTTTGTGTCCCCAACGATTATTGCTTTGTTGCAGGCCTGAATCCATGTTGTAATACTCCACTTAGCAAAACTATGGAAGTTGCGCATGAGGTGGGCCACTGCCTTGGATTGCTACATACACACCACGAGGATGGCTGTGAAGATTTGGGAGGCAGTAATTGCGGAGAAATGGGCGATTTGGTCTGCGATACTCCTCCAGATGATGGTCAATATGGAAACCCAACCAATTGTGATGAGAATGATCCTTTGGCCGTGAACATTATGTCTTATTATCCTATAAGGACCTGTCCTGACCGCTTCACGGTCGGTCAGGGGGAACGGATGCGTCACTACTTAGAAAATAGGATCGGTGTTTTAGGTCAGGTCGTACTGGAGGACATCATTATTTCAGATACAAAAGTCTATAATTCGCCCATGGATATTTCTGCCAACATCATCATTAGGCCAGGAGGGACATTAACGGTGAACGCACCGGTTAAAATGCAGGAGAATGCTTACATTTATGTAGAGGCGAACGATGATATTGCTAGTGGGACGCCCGGTGGAAGACTATTGGTATACAGCCTGATTACAACTGGTTGTCCGGACAAACTTTGGCAAGGAGTAATCGTGGATGGAGAAAAGCTACAGGACCAGTCCACGCAAAAACAAGCCAGATTATTTCTGGGTAATGGGGGGATTATTGAACATTCCCGAATTGGAGCGAGAGTGATTGGGAATAGTTTTGCCACTGGAGAACCCCTTAATAACGCTTCGGGAGGTGTAGTGGTTTCTCTGCTAGGCCAGTTCAGAGATAATATCGTTGATGTGTACTTCGCTCCATACGAAAAACGCAATTCTAGTCTTTTCCTACAGACAACCTTTTCCACTACCAATAATTACCGAGGTGGAGCTTTGGCTCCTACCCATGTGGAATTAAATGGGGTCTTTGGCCTTAAACTACTTTCCTGCAGATTTGAAGACCTTCGTACAAATCTGTATTCAATCCCGGAAACAAGAGGGCTGGGAATAAAGGCAGAAGATGCAAACTTTAGCGTTTCAGGCACCTCCGTTTTTACTAATTTGTTTGAAGGCGTTAATGTCAGGGAAATTAGCGGTTTGATAGGAAATAGTGTTGTTGGAGCTACTTTTAACCGGTGTTTTACCGGGATATCCTCTTTTGAGAATAATAACTTTGTCTTTAACGGCAATGTTTTTAATATGGAGCGTCCATCTAACTTCACGGGAGCTGCCAACAGAATTTTTAAAGGTCTTGAGCTTGAAGGGAAAACAAGATCATTTATGGTATCAGGCAACCAGTTTATTTCCATGGATGGTTCCCTGATTGACCGTTACATTGGAACAGATGTGCTTGCCGTAACAACCGACAACAACAGCATTTTGAATAACTATTATGAAAATCTACACATTTCTAACCGGGCGAGGGGGGAGAATGCCATAGTAGCAGAGATGTTGTTTTCTGGTCTGATGTATGAGTGTAACGTCTATGAGAATAATATCGAACATGATCACTTGGTGGCAAACGGGGCGATAAGAAGGGAACAGGGGCCACGAAATAGTCAGAATGCTCGTATTGCCTCCGGAAACCGCTATAATGAAACTTTTGGACCGCCCTTGCTTGCGCAGCAATTTACCAATGCTGGGCAGGGGATTGATTACCATCACCGCGACATAATTGACTCTCCAGAACGCTTGATTGACGGATTTTACACGCCAGCAACGGTTTTACCCATCAATGCATTTCCAAATCTTAGCTGTGGCACAGGTGGAGAAACAGGTTGTCCTAATCCGCCTTGCTCTGAGGTTTTTCTCGCCTCTGCTAAGGCGCAATTTTTTCAGAAAAAACAGGTGTGGCATGCAAAAAGGGCTGCATTCCCCAGCATCACCAACACGACTACCATACTGTCAGAGGCCAGAGCAATCAACCAGCTTCGCCTTACACTTGACCGTTTGGGGAACACCATTCTCCTGCACCACGCACTGGATACCACTGGTATAAAACAGGATTCTGTACTCACCTGGCTGGGCCATTTGGATTCTTACGATGCTGACATGCAATTGGCCCGGTACCATTTCTTTGCAGGAAACTATGCCTTAGCGGATAATCTGTTGGCAGAAATTCCTGATAGGTACACCATAAGCGGCGGTCTGCTCGTCGAGTTTGAGAATATCGTAGCAATCCTGGAAGCTATTCGCCAGACCCTGCAAGATACTATCCCGCTCCACAATCTACCGGCAAGCCTTTTGGATACCATTGCAAACACCTGGGGCAACGATTGCAGTGCTGCAGGCGCCTTGGCCCGAGACTTATTGTATCGAAACAACATACGCATCTATCCCGTCTGCGATCCTGTAGAACAACGTTCAACCGCAGGAACTGGGGTATTGACTGAGCTATTAAATGAGGATATCCGAGTCTTCCCAAATCCAGCCAACAAGTTTGTGACCATTGAGCGAGGCAAAACAGATTCTGAGCTACTAATCAGTTTTATCCACCTGAGTACAGGGCAAGTGTGTTTGCCCCGCACCTTTCAGCCTAAAGAATCATTTATGACTGTTGACCTTTCACAGTTGGCTCCAGGTGGTTATGCCATCATGTTTCAAAATGGGAACGGGGTAGGTCAAGCCAAATTAGTCGTATTTCACTGATCTTAGGTTCAAAAACTGGCCTCGACTGCTGTTTAGGGTAGCAGAGGCCACCAACTTCATTTTTAATGAAACACTGGCTGCTAATTATTGCTGTTTTAACTACAGCATGTTACAACAACCTACTGGCCCAGCAAGGCTTTAATACCATTTTTAACCAATACTCTGCGGTTGATAATTTTGCTAGATTAATAGTGGTTGAAGACACCATTTATGGTATAGGTAGTACCTATGATACGACCATTACACCTTCTCCATTACAATTGTTAATGGTCAAGTTTGATACCTTGGGAAATGTGATTCAATCAAAGCTATACAGAGATTCTCTGGATGCTTTCCTTAGCTTAGATTTCTTAGTCGGCAACATCATCCATACAGCCCGCGGGAATCTGACTTTTTCTGCCACCATCTTTGGCCGGGCTTCAACTGGAGTGTACCAAATAGACCACTCATTGGAGATGAAGTCTGTTTTTGAGTACCCCAAAGAAGAGAATTTGACAGAATTCTATTATCAAATGATAGAAATGCCAGATGGTGGTTTTCTGATTGTCGGGTATGTCCAACGGCCTAATTTTTTAGGCGACGGTTTTATACGGAGGGTTGACAATCAGGGAAACGTATTGTGGTTCAAGTACTATGGGCAATATACCAGAGATGAGGCCTTTACATGCATTTCTAAGGTAAATGATAATCGTTTTGTGGTGGGTGGATGGACTCAGTCTATCCCAAATGTCACAAGCTCTTACCGGGCTGCTCTTTGGGCAATAGACAGCAATGGGGTATTACTGGAAACCTGGGAAGGGCCAGCCACTCCTAATCTAATTTCTGTTAAAGGTTTACGTGCAACGCCTGACGGCGGCTTCGTAGCCCATGGCCGCACTTATTGGGGCGAGGGCCAATTCGGCAGCAAGGTGCAGATCAGCCTGATGAAATTCAATGCTGCGCTCCAGCTCCAATGGCTGCAACACATTGGGCCAAATACGTCTAATTACAACGGTATTATGGACATGACGCTCACTCCTGATGGTCACTATATCGTGGCGGGGCAGCGTACCTCATTTGTACTGGGGCAACAGCCATCAACAGATTGGGGAGGGTGGCTGTATAAGTTTTCCGAACAGGGGGATAGCCTCTGGGCTCGCGCCGACAATGCTCCCCCCGGATTTATTCCAACCGGAGAATATGTTCATGGCGGGGTTGGTATCTTGTCTAGTGGCAGCGTAGTAGCGGGTGGCAAGGGCGATATTGACGACAAGTTTGTAGGGTGGGTCATCAAGGTGAGCGCGGATGGATGCATGGACACCCTCCATTGCAAGTCTTCAGTGGGTGTTTCCTTGCCTGAGTTGAACGCCGGGCTCTCTGTGTGGCCTAATCCGACCACTGAATATTTTCGGATTGGTTTGGAAGCGCCTGCAGGGCGTTACTGCCTGCTTATGCTACACGACCTGTCGGGCCGACTGCTGCAAACGGTGCCGATTCCAGAGGGCACCCTGGTGTATACGGTTTCTTTAGAAGGGGTACCAGAAGGGATGTGTATGCTGAGCGTTACGGAAGCAGGAAAGGTATTGGGCAGGGAAAAGTTGGTGGTACAAAGGTTTTAGCAAACATTTGGATTTATAGAATCTCCCGGTACCCTTGTTAGCCACTCACTCCGCTGTGGCTGTCGGCGAGGACGCCAAAAATGGAAAAAACTTAGCTTTACTTTTTTTCATGAAGGGTAACGAATAATTTTAGTAGAAAACTGTAATTTTGCATAAGATATAGCAAGTATATCTCACCACATACAAATTCTGTGTGTTTTTTATAAACTTGATTGCACTAGAACTCATATCACATAACTCAAATGTTAAAATAATTTCACGATGAAAAAGTTAAACTTCATTATTACTAATGCCATTATTTGGCTAGCAACTTCATTTTTTGGTTGTCAAAATAATCCAATTGAAAAAGTCCAAGGAGTATTCAGCGCAGATAAAGCTGAGCTTAAGAGGATTTTAAAAGAAAAGGTTGACAATGAGAGTTTATTAGCTGCAGCTTTACTAGATAAAGCTATTGAAAATGCAATCATTGAATTTAAAATTAGCGGAGATTCAATAAACGGCTTAATGTTTTTGGTTGGACAAACTACTATCATAAGTTCAAAAATAAATGTTGAAAATGACAGTATGGTAGTCAACTCAGGTAATATGAATGCTTACTTAATTCCAAACGAAAAAGGATTGATCTTCATGAATAAGCATTCAAAAATGGGCATCCAACTCCTAAAATCGGATAAACTGGAGCTTTCTGATGATACCAAGAATGCTATAAATAGTCTTGCTCAAAAAGAAAAATCATTAAAAGAGTTTAATGATAACTTAGGCAAATGGGAAATTTTGTTGATGATTTCGGTGATAAAACAGGAGAAGGTTTTCCATTTGTATTTGTTCATGGCGAACATGAAAACTCATCTGTCATTAAGTCTGATGTCTATGTAAAAACTTCTATAAGTGGAGAAAGTCTCTATTTTCAAGTTTTTAATACTAGTATGACTATGAAGGAGACCTTCCCAGATAAAGAATTTGGGACTGTAAAAATCAAATTCCCGAATGGAGAAGTAAAGGAAGAAGAGTTTTTCTTTTCTAATAATACAGCATTGGAATCACCAGCCAATAAAAATCGTTTAATTCGCAATTACCTTATGAAAGACAGCGGCGAATTAAAAATATTAATAGATTTAAGTACCGCAAGGGCTTTGTTGCATGAATCTTGTTGGAAGCCAGATTTTCCCTATCCCGTTTAGGCCTCAAGCGACTTTCACAGATTTAGGAGCGGCTATTTGAATAAATTTATTCAGGACGGCAGCCTTAACTGC
>JBIKUE010000212.1:0-5259 GCA_044347755.1 Saprospiraceae bacterium | reverse complement strand
TGATTGAATCTATCTTTGTCATGGGCCAGGAAGTCGTTTTTTAAGCTTCGTAACTCAAAAATACGCTTGCTGGCTCACTTTTCTTCCTGAAAATTACCCGATCCTCGGGGATTCATGCAACAAAGCCCAAAAAAGAGGGTTCACAGAAAATTTGATTGAACCTGTGGTGGGTTTGCAAACTATTATTGATGGACTAGACTTAATTCGACAAAGTTTAATACCCGGAATTTTAGCATTGAACGGAAGCATTTCTGGTAATGCAACGCTGGTTAGCAATAGAAAAACTGTTAACCAGATTTATCTTGAATGCATCGCATCAGGAACTCATGCGCTCAGTGCTAGTCAACAAAATGCTCTATGGGTAGTTGCAATTCAATGCCCTAAAGAAGGTGGTGAGGCAGTTCTGCAAGCCCGCGCGGTTTACTCTCAATTAGTTACACCTACTGAATTTGATGATGAACTATTGTGTTACACAGCTGCAAGAGGTGTTTTAAATGAACGCAATGATTCAACCATTGTTGATCATAATTTAAGGCTGACAATTATTCCAAATCCATCTAAGGATCGATTTACCGTTCATGTGCAGAGTCTGCAATTTGGCTCTCCATTATTGCTAAAAATTGTTGATTCTAGCGGCAAACAAATCAAGGAGTTTTCTGTCCAAAATGGGGATATGGTCACTCATAATTTGCCTTCAGGGATTTATTTCTGTCATGCGTTTATGAGTGAAAAGTTTGTCGACCAGGTGAAATTAATTATTCTTCCATAACTTATTGGGGCCGGATTTTTAAATATCCGGCCCCACTAACATCAAGTACGCATGAAAAAGACTTTCCTATTGGTAACACTTTTAGTAAGTCCGTTAATCCTGTACGCACAAAAGCATGATTTCACTTTGTTGTTTGGTTATGCTGGAGGTATTTATTCTCCTGATAATGACTCTTTTGGAATAAACGTTATGAACTTTGAGGATGGTCGAGCTAAGTTGACCGACAATCAAATAATCAATATGGGGTTTAATGATACCGATGTGAGTATGAGCGATGCGTATGGGAGCTTAATCTTCTATTACAACGGAGTATACATAGAAAATGCAGATTATGTAAAAATGGAAGGAGGTGACACTCTCAACGTTTGGGAACCGATAGGTAGCGATATACCACAAGGAGCTGTTTGTGTTCCTTTTCCAGAGATTCCGCAGAAATACATTCTGATACATGAAACAGAAGAATATATAGTCTCACCGATGTGGAGCTTTCAAGGCATTGGGTTATATTATTCAATCATCGATATGAATGAAAATGGAGGACTTGGCCGAGTTGTTGAGCGGAAAAAATTATTGATATCTGACACCTTAACTTATGGGCAATTAACCGCTGTGCGACATGCGAATGGTAGGGACTGGTGGGTTTTAGCGGGAGAAAGCCATACTGATCGTTTTTATACCCTATTAATTGACGCTGACGGTATTCGCTTACATTCAATTCAAAACACAGGCTTACAGCGGAAAGAAGGTTTTGGCCATGCCTATTTTTCTCAAGATGGAAACAAATATGTATCAAGCCAAGGGATTGACTTTGGGCCGAATTGGGAATATTTATATGTTTACGATTTTGATCGATGTTCCGGCAGTTTAAGCAATGGACAAGAAATCCATATTACCGGAAGCGCAGGTTCGGGAATTGCAATTTCATCCAATTCTCGCTTTTTATACGCTCCAACTGAAGAGTATTTGTATCAATTTGATTTGCAAGCCGTTAATGTAGCCCAAAGCCGAGTAAAAATAGGCACCTACAATGGACATTTAGACCCCTTCCCAACAAAATTTGATAAGTGTTTTTTAGCGCCAGATGGAAAAATTTATGTTGTGACAAGTAGTGGTTCTCGAACCCTTCATGTAATTAATAAGCCTGATGAGTTAGGGCTCGATTGCAATTTTCAACAACCAGGAACTGAGCTACCTTGTAATAATGCTAATAGTTTTCCAAATTTCCCCAATTACCGTCTTGGCCCGATAGACGGCTCCGCCTGTGATACACTTGGGTTAGACAATCTTCCAATGGCCTGGTGGCGCTCGGAACAGGATACCATCAATCCTTTTCTTGTGAACTTCTATGACCTGTCTTACTATGAACCAGAGTCTTGGGAATGGAATTTTGACGATCCGGGCTCGGGTTTAAATAATGTAAGCACGGAGCGACACCCCACTCACATCTTCTCTGCTCCAGGAGATTACCATGTGTGTCTTACAGTGAACAATGCCAATTCAAGCAATACTTTTTGTCGTACATTAAAACTCGGCAATACAATTGTTGAAAACCCTAATATCGCCGTACAGATTCTGGCTTCACCCAATCCCTTCACCAATCGAATCAACGTAACCTTAAGTGCCAATATGCACGATCCTGTTTTCCGACTTTTTGATCCTATGGGTAGATTGGTTCTAGAGGAGTATTTGGCAATTGGTGTTACGGAGGTTGAAACAAGTGCTTTGCCCAGTGGGCTTTACTTTTGGGAAATAAGATCGATTGGTGAACTTGCCAAATCTGGCAAAATAATCAAAATTGAACATTGACAAAATCTTCAATGGACGCTTCGACATACATTGATTTCGTCTCTAATTTGTCGACCCTGATAAATTTAAATATATTTTCTAAATCAATGAATATCAGCGATTTAAGTTTCTGTATTTTCAATTTATTCCGTAATTTTCCCCCGGAAATTGAAATTTAGCATATAAAACCAGGAAGAACTGTTCGGAAAATTACCGCTTGATAATGGCGACCTGTTTCGCTCCCCCGCTAGCGCGAAGCTATCCAAGCCCAACGCACGCTGGCGCGATGGCTTCAGCCTCGTGCCGAGTATCCCCGTCGGCTTTGCCGACAAACGCAAGGTGGGTGCTTTAGTCCAAAGTGGGATAACTTCCTGCTGGTCACGGATTTTGTGATAGTGTCCCAAAAAGTGTGTCTGTAAAATGAAAAAAGGTCTTCATCTTAGTGGTCGCGAAACACTACTAAAAACGAAGACCCGATGCAATTAAGCAAGACACAAATTTCAGCACTTTTAACGGAAATTGCAAGCCAGGAAGACGGATTCAACGAAATTTTACGGATGTCTTTTGAGGCTATGATGAAGGCCGAACGGCAGGAGCACCTGATCCAGGCCCCTGATGACAAAGGCAACGGATTTCGGCAGGTAAAGGCCTACGGACGTGGCAAGATGCTGGAGTTGCGGGTTCCGCGCACGCGGGAAGGCAACTTTTATCCATTGCTAATGAGCGTGTTGCGGGATCAGGAAGAAGAGAGTCGGAAGATAGCTTTTGAGCTTTATGGCGCTGGCTTGACGACGGCCCAGGTGGGCAAACTATTTGAGAAGTTGTACGGTCGGCATTATTCCAAATCCAGTGTTAGTCGGATGTTCGACTATGCGCGCGAGGAGGTTATGAACTGGCTGAAGCGACCGCTGGATCGGTATTATCCAATTCTATTTGTAGATGCCACCTTTTGGAGCACTCGTCGTGGCGAGAACGTGAGTAAAGAGGCATATTACACCATTTTAGGGGTCAAAAGTGACCGAACTCGCGAAGTTTTGGCCATTGTAAACTTCCCGACCGAGAGTGCACGTGGTTGGGAGGAGGTGCTCAGAGAGCTTCAAAAGCGGGGTTTGGAGCAGGTTGGATTGGTGGTTGCTGATGGGTTAAGCGGCCTGGATGAAGCCGTGGTTCGCGTTTTGGGTAATGTGCCTTTCCAAAAATGCGTGGTGCATCTGGAGCGAAACGTATTGAGCCGGATCAAGCCTGGCGACAAAAAGGCCGTGGGCAATGAGCTGAGTGAAGTATTTGTAACCGACAAGAAGGAGGATAGCCCGGAAAAAGGCTGGAATCGCTGGGAGGAATTCATAGAAAAGTGGAAAAAACGGTACCCTTCACTCAAAAACTACCTTGAAAAGACGCAATATTATGCTCATTTCACCTACCTGGGCTTTCACCATAAGATCCGAAGCATGATTTACTCCACCAACTGGATCGAACGACTCAACCGGGATTACAAACGCACCTTGAAGATGCGCGGAGTAATGCCAGACAGCGATTCGGTTATCTTTTTGCTGGGAAAAGTATCCATGAGTAAAACCGCTTTTGATCGAAAAGTACCCAAACTGGATTATGAGCAAAAGCGGTTCAAGTGGGCAGAAAATGATTCCTGACGGAGTGCGTTTACCACAATTTCAACACCCCCGCCGCCTCAAAAAATATTTGGAGGTATTTTTGTGAGGCGGGTGTTGAAATGTGGAAAACGCAGCGCCCCGAAATAGCAAATGATTTTGATCAGAATCGTTCTTTGACCACTCAATGAAGGCCTTGGCCAGACACACTTTTTGAGACATTACCGATTTTGTATTGGACACTCATTTCATTGGTTGTTTGGCTTTTCAAAGTTAAGCGCAAAAAACTAAGGATGCAAGCGGGGTAGCGCTAAAATCTGTGCTGTGGTTGTCGGCAAAGCCGACGGGAATAGTATATCACGATGTTGAAACATCGCGCCAGCGTGGGCGATTAGGTCTAATTCTATCATACTTTCTAAAATCTATACTTGTTTGGTCATTTTCTTGTGAGCGAATAGCCATACAATAGAAATCTCCACATAAATAAAATACTCGTAAATCGGCCTCTTTTTGAATATGTTCTTGAAATAAGGATGGGAAGAATTTTTGATGAGTACTGGAGAAATTCGCTTTTTCAGTATACTGTGAATACCATTCTTCTTTAGAATGATATTTAAATCCTTCAGAAATGCTTTTTGTAATAAATGCTTTCGACTGTAATTCCGAAGATTTATTAGTCGTTGATATAAATGTTTGAGGGATAGTAAGCCCCAAAGTAACGGCTTCTTGGAGAACGATTAATTTGTTCATACCACCTGTCTGAAAAGTACCTATATGCGGCTTTTGATTGATTAAGTGATAAAAAAACGATTCTAAAATTTGCTTCTCACTTTTTAAATGTTTTTCCATTACCTCATCGAGAGGAGAATTAAATAATATATCCCGATTAGGAACATGTATGTTTAACCTTCCCCTTCTATACCAAGATGCCTTAATATCATTAATAACGATGCTTTTTTTATCATTAAATATAATCAGTAGTGTCCGGTTATAAATCGAAGAGAATCAATTGATTAGGATTATCGGGGTCGATACTTTTGTAGGGTTCTTTTGTAAGTAGTTGATTTACAGGTGTTTTGTCAAAAGGAGACACGCTTA
>JBIKUE010000162.1:0-8979 GCA_044347755.1 Saprospiraceae bacterium | reverse complement strand
ACGCGGATGACGCGGATTAGGATATGGAACGCGGATGACGCGGATGACGCGGATTTTTAAAATTGCCTTCGGCAATTTTGTGATTAACCGAAGTTAAAATCTCATGCTATCCTAAAAAAAGCTGCCGAAGGCAGCAGAAAAATCCGCGTCATCCGCGTCATCCGCGTTCCAAAAAAATCTGCGTCATCCGCGTCATCCGCGTTCCATATCCTAATCCGCGTTCTCTGCGTCATCCGCGTTCCAAAATAAATCCGCGTTCTCTGCGTTTCAAAACCATCCGCGTTCTATATGAAAAACAGGATCGTTTTAGCTTTTTTATGCGCACTTTGGATGCCATTGCATGCGCAGGATACCTGTGTGTTCAGGTATCTTATTGCCCAAAAAGCTGATTTTGCAACGGCAGATCATTTGGGAAATACCTATTTACTTCACGGTTTTGAGTTGGAAAAATACGATTCTACCGGGCATTTTGTTAGCCGCTATTCTACCAACAGGCTTGGGAGCCCGACCTATGTGGATGTGTTCAACCCTTTAAAAGTAATGATCTGGTATGGCGACTTTCAAACGATCGTTTTTTTGGATCGCAACCTTACTGAACTGGGCAAAGTGAACATGGCTCAGGCCGGATTTCCGGCGCTTCGGGGCCTGTCGGTGTCGGCAGACGGGAACTTATGGGCATATGATGAACTAACTGCTCAACTCATCAAATTAAACCATTCTGGGATCAAGCTTCTGGAAAGTCAGCCGCTGAACCTGGACTTTGCCCGTAGCCTTAGACCCACTTGCATTCGCGACAATGCAGGCCAAGGCCCCTGGATGAGCGAACCCGGGTTAGGCGTGGCAATATTTGATCCCTACCTGAGAGCCAGTTCTGTTATACCGGTAAAAGACTTGCTATCCTTTATTATTCATGAGGATATGGCCTGCTTGCTCACCACTGATGGCATCCAAATGGAACCTGTTCGTGGGTATGCATCGCGAAGCATATCATTCCCCACAGACATCAAGGCTAAAGCACGACAAATGTGGCTCGCCACCCGGAATCTGTTGGTATTGACGGAAATGGGGGTTGAGGTTTATGAGATACGGTGGACGGTGGACGGTGGACGGTAGACGGTTTAGGGTGCTAGGCGTTCAATGCGCCAATCATTTCCGTCGCGGGAGTAGAGGATCCGGTCGTGGAGTCTGCTCATGCGGCCTTGCCAGAACTCCATGACTACTGGGCGCAGCAGATACCCACCCCAAAAATCGGGTAAAGGGAGTTTCTCAAGGCCGGCAAATTTTTCTTCCATTTCCATTTCGCGCTGCACCAGCACCTCCCGGCTTTCAATTATCCGGCTTTGCGGGCTGGCCCAGGCGCCGATTTGATTTTCGCGTGGCCTGCTTTGGAAATAGGCCAGGGAGGCTTCCCGGCTGATTTTTTCCACTACCCCTTCTATTCGGATCTGGCGTTGTAGTTCCAACCAGGTAAACAGCACCGTGGCGCGAGGGTTTGCTGTCAATTCCACTCCTTTACGACTTTCGTAATTGGTAAAAAATGTAAACCCGTGCTCATCAAACCCTTTTAGCAATACGGTTCGTGCATTCGGATAACCGTCAGGTGCCGCAGTGGCGAGGGTCATGGCGTTTGGCTCCAGCAATTGGCTATTGCGGGCCTCCTCAAACCAAAAAGCGAATTGCGCAATGGGGTCGGGGCGTACATCTGCCTCAGAGAGGGATTCCAGCGCATAGTGCTGGCGAAGTTCGGCGAGGTTCATAGACGGTGGACGGTAGACGGTGGACGGTATTGAAGTACAAAGGTCTGATGTAGGCAGACAATTGTGGAGTTTTATGCTTTCTTTCTTTTTACGTTGGGGAAAATCTACCTTTGCGGCTCCTTACATACAACGGGCCACCAGAAAGCCTGTATACATCACCATTCTGAACCTACGCTAAGCGTCGTAAACCGAAAGTTTTTCATACAATGGCATATCTATTTACCTCAGAATCCGTTTCCGAAGGACACCCGGACAAAGTGGCTGACCAAATCAGCGACGCCATCCTTGATGCCTTTCTTACCCAGGATCCCAATTCAAAAGTAGCCTGCGAAACACTGGTTACCACCGGCTTGGTGGTAGTGGCTGGTGAGGTTCGTTCCCACGCCTATGTTGACGTGCAGGACGCAGCCCGCAAAGCGATTCAGCGCATCGGATACACTAAGGCCGACTATCAGTTCGATTATAAAAGTTGTGGCATTCTTTCTGCCATTCATGAGCAAAGCGCCGATATTGCCCAAGGGGTAGATGTAGGCAAAAAAGAAGAAGATCAGGGAGCAGGTGATCAGGGCATGATGTTTGGCTACGCCACGGATGAAACCGAAAATTTCATGCCATTGCCTTTGGATCTGGCTCACCTGTTGCTTCAGGAACTGGCTGCCATCCGCAAAGAAGGCAAACAGATGAAATACCTGCGCCCGGATGCCAAAAGCCAGGTAACCATTGAGTATTCTGACAAGCACGTGCCGAAAAAGATCGACACTATTGTGATCTCTACCCAGCACGATGATTTTGATGTTGACGCAAAAATGTTGGCCAAAATTGCCGCAGATGTACAGAAAGTATTGATTCCACGGGTTAAAAAACAGCTTCCATCCCGCGTGGCCCGTTTGTTTACCTCAGATGTTAAATACTTCATCAACCCAACAGGAAAGTTCGTGATTGGCGGGCCACACGGTGATACTGGTCTGACCGGCCGGAAAATCATTGTGGATACCTATGGCGGCAAGGGAGCACATGGTGGTGGCGCTTTTAGTGGAAAAGATCCTTCTAAAGTAGACCGCTCTGCAGCTTATGCCACCCGGCATATTGCCAAAAATCTGGTGGCGAGTGGCTTGTGCAAACAGGCACTTGTTCAGGTAGCCTATGCCATTGGGGTAGCTCAGCCAGTAGGCTTATATGTTAATACTTATGGCACCTGCAAAATCAAAGGACTCTCTGATGGTGAAATGGCAGAAAAGCTGCTCAAGGTATTCGATCTGCGCCCGGCTGCTATTGTGCGCCGTTATGGCCTGAAAAATCCGATTTTCTCCGAAACAGCTGCATACGGACACTTTGGTCGTACCCCTGAGAAAAAAACCGTTACAATCGGTTTGGAGGGTGAGAAAAAAGAAACCAAAACAGTAGAAACCTTTACATGGGAGAAGCTGGATGCTGTGGCAGATATTAAAAAGGCGTTTGGGGTATAACCCGCACCATGATCCGATTTATCGGGTGACTCATGCTTGTTTTACACTATTATTGAATGAACTACAAACATGAGTCATTTTGAGTTTTTCAGGGCTGCTCCTGTTTGTATGTTCTAAAATGCAGCCGACCTCTGCCGAGGTCAGTTGCGCTAATCTATAAAACAAAAAAGAGCCATCCACAGGAATCCGTGAATGGCTCTTTTTTTATGCCTAATGCCTATTCCACCATTATTTTTTGGCGGTAAATCCCGCCGCCCTGGAGTTCCGCTTCTGCATGATATATTCCAGCAGGTAATTCCTGGAGGTTCACCACCCAAACTGGCCCTTTTTGGTCTATGCAGGTTTGGCCATGATTATCCAATAATCGGAACCGTACTATGTCGGGAATACGCACAAAGAGCCAATCTCTTGTTGGATTGGGATACAGGAGATCCTTTTTCTCTTGAAGTGGCTGTATTCCCACTGTATTTTCCGCAATAGCCAGAATCATTTCCTGTGGTTGTTTACCCGCATAAACAGCGGTGTTTTGGGTAAAATCAAACTGCACCGGATCTACAGCAAGCCAAAATGGCTGGGCATTATCCTTCCGCTGCAACAGACTCAACCTGGGCTCATCTACCAACGTGAATGAATTGCCTTTGTAATGATAGGTTAGGTGAAAAGAATCTATCTCATTTTTCGGGAAATAAACCCCGAAATAACGGCTATTATCTACCAGTACATGGCCGTCTGCAGGTTCCAATACATTAGGAATTTCATTGGTAAGATATACGTGAGCAAACGTTGGAACGCTTGGCACCTCCCACACCAGACTGTCGCCCGTATCAAATGCCAGACTTAACCGATTTTTATCCTCATAAGTAAAGGTACTATGGGTACCCAATGGAACGGGAGAGCGTTTCCAAAAGTTTGTTGGCGCTCCCAGAACCTGACCGCTGTTGTTGCCTGTTGCCGACAGAGTTGTCAACCCGTCCTGTTGATCTAACCGAAAGTAAGCAGATAACCCAACCTCGTTTCCTTTCAGTTTTTTGCACATGTGATTCCGGATTTCTTCCAGTGATCGGGCGTAGTCCCACACCCGTACTTCATCTATTTTCCCATGAAAAGTATAGGCGCCGGAAAAGGCTCCTATATAAAGATTGGGATCGGAATGAGGTGGTATACCTTGGCTTTCAGCCACTAAATAACCGTTTTTGTATAGCTTCAACTGAGCCGTTGAAGCATCATAACTAACAGCCACATGCATCCATTCATAAGGCTTCAGCGGAGTTGGGTCAACCACCTGCGACCAGCCGTTATTATGCCCGGCACTTAATTGATTACCCACCCCATAATTAGGCGCCCAAAAAGCAGTACCAGAAGCGCCCGACAAAATATTGTTGCCAATGCCGCCACCCAACCACTGGACCCATGCCTCCTTGGTGTAGGAACTACTCAGAACCGGCCCCAGAAAAATGCAATCATTTTGACCATCCAATTGAATACAGTTTCCTGGCCCCGACATGATACCGGGAATATCAAAGTTAGGTAATAACGTGTGGCTTTCTACAGGCAGGTTGTAAAAGGAAAACATACCAAATCCATCGCTGTTTAGTATCCATCCTCCGGCGTCTCCGGCATGGCCTGCGTAAGAAATACCAGCTGTTGGATCGTACACTGGCTGATCTAATTCCAGCAAAATCTTGTTATTCTCTGTGCTGATTCCGATCACGGAGCTGGTTCCGTTACTCAGTATAAAATCAGCATTACTGCCAGGTTCAGCCAATACCCAAATAGCATCCGTGGATATTTCTATTTGGGTATTGGTATCATTCGTATACCGTGCCGAAAGGGCCTGAATATTCCATTGCTGTTGCGCTGGAATCTGGTATAGATCTTTTGCCAGGTGTTTAAACAGTTTCTCGCCCAGTTTTTCATATCCGTTTACCGCGTAATGGCAACCATCGTGCCCAGCTATCCCATTGGCGGTGATGGAATGGGTTTTGGGAAGGTATTGGGCAAAATCTTTTTGGTATTGGCGAAGTGGCAAGGATGGCGCCCCGCATCCTTCGCGTACCTGCACCACATAAAAGGCTTCAATAGCGGGATAATCCGCGCTCCAGTCTTCATGCAGCGCTTCGAAAAGGGTTTTGTGGATCAGGGCGCGGTCGCCGTCAGACTCGCCCTGATAATAGATCATGGCACGGATATGGGCATCCAGTCCACCATTTTTCAGGCGTTGCAGGAAACGGCCATAGTTGGTTGCCGGATCTGCGGTAAGTGCATCGTTGCGTTGAAAAAACTCGATGGGTTTACCCGGATCGGCGCCATTGACCACTGCCACCGGTATCTGCAAATCTGACTGCAATTGAAAGGCCATACGCAGCGCCCATTGGCCAATGGAACCGGGTGTAAAGTACCCGTTGCCTTCGGCAATATACCATTGATCATCTGTGTAATTATTCGGATCGGAGTTGCCGAAACACCGCACAAAAGGTGATTGCCAGCCGTTAGCGTTGCCATTATAAGCTACTGCCTGGGCGTTTGATTGACCTTGTATGGCAATCACATCGCCGGCCACCACCTGATTGGCCGTGGCGAGCAGGGTAGCGCCCGCCGTTGATTTTTCTGTCAATTCAAAACGGTACTCCACCAGAGCTGCCTGAATCGAAATAGGAATCAGGAACGTATCAGCCGGGAAATCCTGCAAGGCAAAAGCCCATCGGGAAACAGATCCGTTGGACGGTTCCATTTGAAGGATCAGACTATCTGTTGCCCCTGGAAGACGTACACCCTGTACACGTACCTCCGCCTGATTGGTCTGGAGATTGCGCGGGTAGAGCTGCAGATTTTGCGGAAATTCCAGCAGCGTAATCTGAGCTGACAAGGAGCTACTAAAGAGCAGCAAAACGGGTAGAAACTTCATGTATAGGCGAGGTGTTTGGGCGAAGATACATGCTGCGCTCGCGAAGAGCCCAATCTTTGTACTACCCGTATGCACCCGGTCCTGCAAGAAATGTTGCTGCACTCTACAAGCGTTTCATCTCTTCCGCTGCTCCGGTTTGTCTGTTCCTGGCGGATTTCAGCTTTTTATTACCGAAAGTGTTCGTCCAGGATAGCATGAAAGTGCGTTCTGCAAATTGATAGGACGACTCTACCAGCAATTGAATTTCCGGTTGATCCGCAACACCAAACCAATTGGTACTGAGGAATAAATCCGTGGCTGCCAACCGGATTTTACCCCATTTGTCGCCCATGTTTTTTTCCAGGGCAATGTTCAGCGAACCTGTAGCTCTCCATTTGGCAATTCCCCAATAGCTAGGCGCATCATAATTGCCTGTAATTTCCAGGGTAAATTTTTGTGGGAGGTTAAAACTGTTGTTTAAACCAAAGCCATAGTTGAGGTTTTTTATCTCCAATGCTTCCCCTTCCTTGGTTAAATTCAATTGCACGTAGTTTAAGTTACCATTTGCAGAAAGGTTCCACCAGGTAACGGGTTGGAATGCTTTGTACACATTGGCATTAAAAACCGTTTCAAGGTCGAAGTTTTGGAATGCATTGAACTGCCGGTTCCTGACGCGGTCTACACTGGGAAAGGCACGCATGGGTTGATCTTCAATGCTATAGCCCAAGCCTATATTCCAGGAATGGACCGAATATTGAAGAGTAAAGCTGTTATTAAAGGAAGGTTGTAAGGCCGGATTCCCCCCTTCAAAGGTAGTAGGGTCAGAAAAAATCAGCCAGGGCGCCAGCCGCCGGATTTGCGGCCGACTAATACGACGACTATAGGAAAGATTGAGTTGTTGTTGTTCAGAAATACGATGAGAAAGGAATACACTGGGGAACCATGAACCATATTGACGGTCCACTACATTTGGCATCTCTACAGAACCAAGATTGGAGCTGGTATATTCATAACGAAGTCCGGCTTTCACATCCGTTTTTTTTCCTAATTTGGTGGAATAACTCATATAAGCGCCGGCCACTTCTTCTTTTAACTTAAACAGAGAAGTAAAATCCTGAAGTAAAACCCATTCCTGTTGCAACGCCGGCAGGCTGTCTACCTGCACATCGTTTTCAAAACGCAACAGCGTAAGTTTGACGCCCGTTTCCAGTTTGCCATTTTTCCCGATATTGGTTGCATAATCAGCCTTTGCTACGCCAACTTGTATAGGTGTTTTCTTATCAATGCGGAGCTGATACAGGCTGGTTTCTGTGCCCTGGGCATCCACATTTCGCACATCGTATTCACTTGGATTGTTGATTTTATAATCCACATAATCCAAATCAAGGTTGATCGACTGACTTTTTCCAAACTGATGGAGCAAATTGATATTGCTGCTGAAGGAGCGGTTGTGATTGGTTTCAATGTTTGGCATTCTTAACCGACCAGTTGTTTGACCATTGGTAGCATAGCGGACGTTGTTGACCGCCTCCATGTACCAGTTACTATCAAAAAAAGTACCCAGCACACCAACTACAGTTTTCGGAGAAAGCTGGAAATCGGCCCCCAACCGGGCGTTTTGGGTGGTAGTTGGTGTATGGGGGCGGTCGCTGTACGTTTCGGTTTCCAGAAACTGATTGTTCTGTTGCACCCCTCTGTAATTGGTAAATACCTGAGGATTTAGGTTGAACACGTGCTCATAACCAGCGTACCAATTCATTTTTTTCCTGCGGAAATTAAGATAGCCACTACCGCCATATTTGGGTCCGAATCCGTACCCTGCATTGGCGCTGTATCCACCGCTCAGCCCCTGGTCTTCATTTGTTTTGAGCACAATATTGATGATGCCGGCATTTCCTTCAGCCTCAAAATTGGCAGGAGGGGTGTGAATAAGTTCAATATGATCGATATTGTCAGCATTCATACCTGACAGCATGTCTACCACAGCCTCAGATGGGAGTCTGGATATTTTTCCGTTAATCATCACTACCACACCTTGTTTTCCGGTTAGAGAGATCGTTTTGTTCAAAGCATTGACCTGCACACCAGGCGAACGTTGCAGCACCTGAAGTGCGGTTCCGCCGGCATTGGTGATGGTGTTGGCTACATTGATCACCGTTCGATCAATCTTTCTCTCCAAAAAAGGACGTTTGGCTATTACCGACACCTCTTCCAGGATGGATGATCTTTCCTGCAAGACAAGATTGCCTAGCAGAAGCTCCGGTGCTGCTTGTTTGATATCAAAAGCTGTTGAATAGCTCTTTTCAAAGCCAATCATATAAAAGCCGAGGAGGTATTGACCTGTATTAAGGTTGTTAAACTGGAATTCACCCTGATCTCCGCTTAACATACTGAATATCAGGGTGCTATCACTTGCTGCCAGCAACAACACGTTCGCCGCTGCGATGGGTTGCCCCTGTGGATCCAGCAAGGATCCTGATACCCGGTTTTGAGCATTTAGCACATTCATTGAAAGGTAAAACGCGAGCGATAACGCTACGAGCGAGTAAGATTGTTTCATAAGAAGGTTTTAGCTTTGTTTTCCTGAAAACAGTGGTAAAGGACATCAATAAAGTTTAACAGTATGCATATTTAAAGGATAATCGTGAACTATTAACAAATTAGGGGTGAGTACCTGGTGTATAAAAACCTTGCCTCGCAAGAGGTCCAACCTTTGTAGCAACAAACATCCGGAAAACACGCACAGGACCTCGCAAGAGGTCCAACCTTTGTAGCAACAAACACCCGGAAAACACGTACAGGACCTCGCAAGAGGTCCAACCTTTGTAGCAACAAACACCCGGAAAACACGCACAGGACCTCGCAAGAGGTC
>JBIKUE010000160.1:0-9167 GCA_044347755.1 Saprospiraceae bacterium | reverse complement strand
GGACCTCGCAAGAGGTCCAACCTTTGTAGCAACAAACACCCGGAAAACACGTACAGGACCTCGCAAGAGGTCCAACCTTTGTAGCAACAAACACCCGGAAAACACGCACAGGACCTCGCAAGAGGTCCAACCTTTGTAGCAACAAACACCCGGAAAACACGCACAGGACCTCGCAAGAGGTCGCCGCTCCTGTTATTCGCCCACCACCAATTTCCCAAACCGCATCTCCATCTCATTTTCCAACCGATACGCATACACGCCTTTGCTCAATCCCTGTAAGGTAATAGTAGTGTTTTCTTCAAACTTGAACACCCTCACCTGATTGCCTTTGGCGTCGAACAAACGCAGGATATGCTGACCGGAACCGGAAACCGGCAGGTTGAGTGTGCCACCTTCTGCTACCGGATTGGGATAAGGCCGTTGTACTGCAGCTTTGGATAGCATTGGAAACGCCGGAGCCTCAGAAAAAATTGGTTTGGCAGCCACTACCCCCGGCAATTCCAGCCAGTACTGTCCGGCTGTTTTGAGCTGGTTGTTGCTGGTGAAGCCCAGGCTGGCCTGGGGGCCCTCGTTGAGTACATCTGCAGCATCCAGGCTTTGCCAGTTGAATCCATGTGCCACCGGGCCGCGACGCCAAAGTTTACATTCTGAAGCCGGTAAATCAGCGGGCATGGCGCCTATGCCGCTAAACCAGATTTCTGAAGGCGCCACGAAATTTGCATTGGAACCATAGTTTTGCAGGATCCAATAACCCCTGCTGGATTGAAACAAGCTATTAGGCAAAGTATCCGGAGCTACCACTAGTCTGGATACCACCATTTCTCCATTCGGATAGGCGCCTGCAGCGGGAAACACAAGGGTAAGGCCGGTGCCGTCAAAAGTAAAACGTTTTTTACCCGTTGCTACATTCAGGCGTTTGCTCACACCTTTACCTACCGGAGCGGTGGATTTTTCACGTTTTACAGTAGGGCCTACCAGAGAACCGTGGCGCACGCCCACGCGATCGAGCGCCAGACCGGAAGTCTCATTGAACTGGTAATAACTGATCAAATTGGGCTGATCTGCCGGCACCTTGGTAAGGTGCATCAATTCACGTATCTCCGCTTGTGTCAAGGCTTTATCGAAAACGCATATCTCGTCCATAGAGCCTTTCACATAGCGACCGCCCCAACCCCTGTAATTTCCAAATCGGTTGCCGGAGTCAAAATTAACTGTCGGTACATTGAAGGAATGTTTGGAGGGTCGGCCATTCAAATACAAGGTTACGCCGCTGGGTTCTACCACCATGGCTACGTGGCTCCACTCGCCGGAAGGCGCAATGAGGCCACTGTTCCACCACCAGGCGCCACCCGGCCAGTGATAACCCAGGGAGTTGTCGCCCGGACGGAAGTTGAATCCGGCTGTTTCTCCATCGTGCATAAAAATGGCACTATACTCCGGCTGGATACCATCTGGCTTGATCCAAACAGAAATCGTCAGGTTATTGGTATTTAATCCCAGGGGCGGGGTGGCTACATAATCGCCTACATCGTTGCCGCCTATGCGCACCGCAGATCCCGGAATGGTATCTGCCCGACAGGCATCGCCAATGATAATATCAAGTGATTTGCTATACTGCCCGTTGACGGTCAAAGTGGCCGTATACGTGCCCGGCGTGCTAAATACCACCTTCGGATTTCTGATATCTGTATTGCCAGACCATGCCGGGGCCGGACTAAAACTCCACTTCCAACTGGCATTAGTATGGTTCAATACGGAATAGTCATCAAAATAAATGGTATCCCGGGCGCATTGAGCCGCAAGGGTGCTGGCCATGGGCTGAACCACTACCGCTGAGGGCTCGAATAAATCTGCTTCCCAAACACCAAATCCCCAGGTACCATTGCGGATTTTACCGGTTTTGTAAAACGGCTTCAGCCTGTTGCATTCGGCCGATACCGGAAAACCGGTGGTGTAGGGAGCCCAGTCATTCATGCTGTTGTTGCGGTAAAAAACTACCCCGTTGCATCCCAGATAAATACCGCCATCCGTACCGTATTGCGCCATGATGTTGCTGATACGAAGGTTGTTCAGCGTGGCCGTGGTAAGGTTTATCCAGCTTTGGCCGCCATCAATGGTTTTATAGATTTTTTTGCCGTTGGAGCCGTACGTCACAGCCGCCCACAGGATATTTTCATTTTCCGCACTGAGGGCCAGTTTTACCCGGTCGTTGTTGTTGGGCAATGGTAGCGCAGTTACCTTGGCCCAGGTTTGGCCCCCATTGGTAGTTTTCCAAATGGAATCGTCGGTGCCATCCCATTGCGAGCAGTAGATCACCTGAGGGTTGGATCTGCTCACCTCTATGTCGAACACCCTGTTGTCGACCGTGCCGGGGAAGGTGTACAGGGCTGTGTAGGAGGTGCCGCCATCCAGGCTTTTCCAGATTTTGTTCTCGTTCCCCAGGTATACAATGTTCCAGCAGCGCGGATCCCAGGCCATTTCAGAATTGGCGTAGTAGGCATAGCTTTCATTAGGGAACATTCCCACCGGAAAGGATTTGGCGCCGTTCAGGAAGCCGCCCCGAAGTTCATGACCTCCAATGTCGGAATGATACATTTTGCGGTTTTCGCCTGGGTTAACATAGCCGGTTGGCGATTCGGCACCGCCCATGCGGTAAAATTTCCCCTCCGGAAAACTCTCGTGCCAGGCCATATTGCCATTGTGATAACGGCCGCCCACAAGCATATCCTCGTTCCAGCCACTATCGAAACCCCACATATCAGAACCGGAAACACCGTTCATGCGTGCCTCCATACTCTGCCCGAAATTGTTGGAGTAGTTGATACCACCGTCGCTGGTAATCCACAGATCATTGCCAACGGCCGCCAGGGCCTGAATATCCGGGTGACTCCAGCTCAGGCCGCCCACATAACCGCCAAGGGGGTCCCAGGTTTGGCCGCCGTTGGTGCTTTTAAACCAGGAGCATCCACCGGCAATCAATTCGTTGTCGTTGTTAGGATTTACCACAATGGCCATATCGTAAAATCCCTGCGTAAACCAATCCACACCATTGGCATCCATGAGGTTGGTATGGGTAGGTATCACGTACGGCTGCCCAATGGCATTAGAGGGGTGGGTATTACTCCAGGTTTGGCCACTGTTGTTGCTTCGGAATACCCCAATGTAGCCCCCCAGGTTGCCACCTTCTCCACAGAGGTAGGTATACACTTTGGATGGGTTGGAAGGGCAAACGGCAATCATGCCTCCGGTTACCGACATTCCAGCGGCGGGAGTCCACCAGCCGGTGTTTGAATTATTGAAGGTAGCGCCTCCATCGGTAGATACGCGAAAATCGGAACTGGAGCCGCTTTTCCGAATGGCAAAAACCGTGAGCGGGTCGCCGGGTTTGAATTCCACCGCCCAGGTTTGCTGGGCATGCAGCTTGGTCCAGTTCTGACCGCCGTTGGCAGTGCGGATTAGTCCCTGATCGCAGGCAGCTAGTACTACATCCGGCTGATCGGCCTTGATGGCAATATCATTAGCCCAGAGGTTATTTTCGCTGTAGGCGGTGGTCCAGGAGAGGCCTCCATCAGTGGTTTTCATGATTTTACCACCTGTACCGGCGTATACAATATTAGGGTTAGTGGGGTGGATTTTCACGGCGCCTATACTACCGTGCGATACGTTCAGGGTGAGCAATGTCCAGCTAAGGCCCTTATCAGTAGTTTTCCAAATACCTCCTGTTTCGCCGCCCGCATACAGGATATTGGGATTAGACAAGGAAATATCAATGCTATAGAGATTGGTTTGCCAGGTCACTTCGGTAAGGCCATTGGTATCAAAGGTTTGTTTGGGACCCAGGAACCGCCATCCGGCCTGACCATTGCGTTTATTGGATGCATGGCGCAGGGCCAGCAGAGTGCTTTCCTGCGCTTCCATTTCGGTCACAGTTGGCTCGTGAATAAAGCCGTCGGACTGCACGTAAGGACGCGCCCAATGCATCCAGTGTTTGAAATATTGGGTGTAGGCGTTTTTGACAAACGGATGTTCATCATAATACGCTGCATAAGCCTTTTGCACCTGATATACATTGGGGTTTTCCTCCGCCAGCATATGCATCCAGTTGGGTGCATCTGGCGTGATATGTGGCAGGGAGGGTTTTTGCTGAGCAAGCAGCCATACCGGTAAACAAAGGAGCAATAAAGCGGCGAAATGTTTCATGCGCAGGAATAACTTGGTGACTGCGCAAATGTAACAAGCCGCCGTTATAATTTTCGCAACACCAATTGCAAGCTACATCATTGTCCTAAACAATCAATTTATCAGGGTATCAAGGCCAGAATTCCTTGCACAATGCGCTGCAGTTCTTCAGCATTTGCGTCTACTTCAGTCTGATTGCGCAGGGTAACCAGGCGTCGGTCCTTGAACTGGCCTTCCAGTATATCAGAAACTATTTCCACTACTTTAGGATGATGAAATACCAGCAATATCTCGTCCTTTTTGCGCATCAGCGGTCCAAATGTCACAATATCCACTCCATTCAGGTGATAGCTGGGTGCATTCCACTTGATCCGCTCGGAAAGGCGTTCATCGGCGCTTTTCAGGATTTCCCGCAGTTGTTCGATTTCAGGCTTGAGTGGATGATCCAGGGACTGCATATAGGTAGCAAGATCAGGTGGTTGGGCTGGCATGTGTGGAAATGGGTAATTATGGGTAGGGATTGTTTCGCACAGATTTTACACAGATTTGGTGCACAGATTTTACACAGATTATTTCCCGTAGGTTGTTTCCCGCAGATTTCGCAGAATGGGTGCGGCTTGATATTCGAATGATTTTGGGATATGCTGTTCTTGATGGCTTGACTCTTTCCAATACCAAACCGAACGCCCTCTGCGTAAATCTGCAGGAAACAAACCTGTGGGAAACCCACCAAGTCTATACAGATTCCGTGTGCCGCTTGTAGTTATCCAAAATAGCCTGCCATCCGGCTCGTTGCATTTCCAAGGGATTCATGTCTTCCGGATCAAACGTTTCGGTAACCAGCGTGCCGGAACCTTCTGTAGCAAAAGTGACCAGCACCTTGCGCCCATCAGGCATTTGATAGGCCAGTTTTTGCAAAGGAATCACTTCGTCGTAAGTACCTTCAAAATCGAAACTCATACTTCCATCGCGGGCTGCCATGGTGGAGCTGAACTTACCTCCTGTACGGGGGTCGTTGGTAGCCTTCGGACAATGCCAGTCGTCAGAAGCATGATTCCATTGGGTAATGTGTGCCGGATCCGTCCAGCATGCCCAGGCTTTTTCCAGGGTTGTGTTCACCAGTGCTTGAATGGTGATGGGTAATGGGATGTCCATGGATAGTTGTTTTAATAAACTACTGAAGTTTAGCTGGGGCAAATATAAAACATTTTGTTTTTTTTAAATAATTTCCCTATACTTCAGTCATTCAACGGACAAAGTCCAGCTGTCCAATGTCCAAAAGTCCAATTTCCAGGAACTTTCATATCTTCGCCCACTCTTTGAGAACATACCATGATCGATTTTATCCTGTCTATGCTCGCGTTGGTTTTGGTTTTGGCGGTGACCTGGTTGATTGACTGGCTCTTATGGGGTGGTGTTTACCACAGGGCCTTGCCGTTTCTTGACCGTATGAAAGGTTACCGGCAACAATTATCTGATGCCATCCGCCCCCGGCTTTCTCCTGTAACCAGTCGATGGGCGCAACTCACAGCCCCGGTTTCTGCGCGCTGGGCAGCCTTCAAAGCCGCAAATCCTCGCATTGCTACTGGCGTCCAATGGCTTAAAAATGGCCTGCGCGCAGGCTTTGTGCTTCTGATATTCCTCATTTTTGGCGTGTGGTTCGGTCTGTTCGGTCGGCTCCCTTCCACGCAGGAACTGCGGGAAGTTGAAACAGCCAACTCTACGGAAATTTATACCGCCGACAGTATCCTTATCGGCAAATACTTCATTGAAAACCGAACAGCAGTGACCCTAGACAAGGTGTCGCCATTCATTATCAACGCCCTGATTGCAACCGAAGACAAACGTTTTCTGGATCACAGCGGTATTGATATCATGAGTTATTTCAGGGTTTTTTACGGCATTGCAGCCGGCCAGAAACAACGTGGTGGTGGCTCCACCCTGAGTCAGCAACTGGCAAAAAACCTATACCCCCGGAAAGATTTTCTTGCCCTGAAAACCAAGGATAAAACCTATAAAATCCCGGTTATAAGCAATGTCATCAGCCTTTTAATCAATAAAATACGCGAAAATTTCATCTCTGTACGACTCGAAAAAGTCTACAACAAACAACAGTTGCTGGGCTTGTATCTCAACACTGTTCCTTTCGGGGAGAACGCCTTCGGAATCAATGTGGCCTCCCGGCAATTTTTTGGCAAAAAGCCCAATGATCTAACCGTAGATCAGGCTTCTACCTTGGTAGGCATGTTGAAAGGCACCACGCTTTACAACCCGCTGCGCAACCCAGAAAACGCCAAAAAACGCCGCAATGTAGTGATGCTGCAAATGGTGAAAAACAACCACCTTTCTCAGGCTGAATACGAGGAATTGAGTAAAAAACCGGTGGGCGCCAAACGTTATGATGTGGACAATAACAATGAAGGTACCGGTACTTATTTCAGGGAATACCTGCGCACAGACGTGATGCCCAAACTCCTCAAAGACCTCAAAAATGAAGACGGAAAGCCTTATAACCTGTATACAGACGGACTTAAGATCTACACCACCCTGAATGCTAAAATGCAGCAATTTGCAGAGGAATCTGTGGTGGCGCACATGGAAAAACTACAAAAACAGTTCGATCAGCACTGGAAAAACGCCAATACAGAAAAACCCTGGGGCGACGACAAGTGGATCGACAAGCAGGTGGAAGGCAGCCAGCGCTGGCAATCCCTGAAAGAGGCCGGCATGAGCGACGAAGATGCCAGAAAAGCCTTCGAAACGCCTGTTAAGATGAATGTTTATGTGTGGAAGAACGGCGGGTCAGAAAAAGACACCCTGTTATCTCCTTTGGATTCCGTCAGATATTATTTCTGCATGCTCAACTGTGGTTTCATGGCTATGGATCACCACAATGGATATGTCAAATCCTGGGTAGGGGGCATCAATTTCAAGAACTTCAAACTGGACCATAATCTTACTAAACGTCAGGTAGGGTCCACTTTCAAGCCTATTGTTTACGCAGCGGCCTTGCAGGATACTATGAAGCCCTGTTCCTATTTCCCCAACGAAATTCGTAAGATTGTTGATTGGGAACCCCACAACGCTGATGAAACTTATGGCGGCTGGTACTCCATGATGGGCGCCCTTACCAGGTCTGTAAACGTGGTAACCGCCCAGCTTATTGAAAAAGTGGGCATTCAAAAAACCATTGACCTTGCCCAGAAAATGGGTATTACCTCAACCTTACCCAGAGAATATGGCATTAGTTTGGGTGCTGCTGATATTTCTCTGTACGACATGATGAAGGTTTACGGCACCATGGCCAATGCTGGCAAACGCCCGGATCCGGTAGTAGTTCTTTCCGTGGTTGACCGTAAAGGAAAAGTTATTTACGATTATCAAAAATCGCTCACAGAAAACCCATCCTTACGTACTCCAGTGGAAGCATTGACCGAAGATCAAGCTGCAACCATGACCAAAATGCTGCAAAACGTAGTGGATTATGGCACAGGAGCGCGCCTGCGCTCCTATGTGCGCGGAGATTTTGCCGGAAAAACCGGAACCACTCAAAATCACTCCGATGGCTGGTTTATGTGCTATAACCCGCAGCTCGTAACCGGCGCCTGGGTAGGGGGCGAAAGCCCTGCTGTGCGTTTCCGCATTATGGCGCTGGGACAAGGTTCGGCCATGGCATTGCCCATTGTGGGCGGGTTCTGGAATCGTATTTCGAGCGATAAAAAGCTCAATAAAATGTTGCTGGAAAAGTTCCCCACACCAAAACCGGAGGTGCTCAATCTGATTGGTTGTCAATCCTGGATCAGTGTGGCCCCGGATACTTTCCATATGATCATGCAACAGGCAGGACAGGATTCTCTTTTGCGGGATTCTTTATTGGAACTTTACACCAACCGGAAAAATCTTCCACCTCCTGGCGGTGAAGCTCCTGCCGATCCAGAGGAGAATAAAGAAGCGGAAAAGGACGGCAAAAAGAAAGACGGGATTATCCAACGCCTGCTATTCCCCAAAAAGAAGAAAGATGAGTAGGTAGTGGATATTACGTCGTCAATCGATACCCAACCCCTTTCAACGTCAGAATATGAACCCCTGCATCCTCGCGCAGGTACTCGCGCAATCTGGTGATATATACATCCAGGTTGCGCGAGTTAAAAATAGAATCATTACCCCAAATTTGCTGCAAAATATCCCGTCGCTCCACAATGGCGTTCAGCCTGGCGCTGAGCATTTCCAATAACTGGGTTTCACGGTGAGAAAGCTGCTTAAAGGGTTCACCATCAAGCACCAACTCCTGCTTTTCAGGCAAAAACAAGTAACGTCCGAGGCGAATTCCCTCCAAAACCAGAGCGGTTGACATTACCTTTCCCCGGGTGAGGTTAACCAGGTTTTTAATGCGCACAATCAATTCTTCCTGACTAAATGGCTTACGCAGGTAATCATTACCCCCGGATTCAAACCCCTGCAGTACATCTTCCGTCTGGTTTTTAGCGGTCAGAAATATAATCGGCATCTGCGCATCCAACATCCGGATTTCCCTACCCAGCGAAAACCCGTCGCGGTGCGGCAACATCACATCCAACACGCATACATCCGGCTTAAAATCGGCAAAAGCAGCCATTACATCAGCACCATCGGTTACCCAACGCACTACAAACTGCCGACTCTCCAGGCTTTCCTGAACGATCTTGCCCAAAAAAGGCTCGTCTTCTACGTAAAGTATCTTCATTTTTAAGGCGCAAAGTGGTGACACAAAGGCACTAAGGCGCAAAGTGGTGACACAAAGACACTAAGGCACAAAGGCACAAAGGCACAAAGACGCTAAGTTTTTAAGTTTACCCTAATGCGCAGAGCGCATTAGGGTAAACTTTGTGCCTTTGTGCCTTTGAGTCTTTGTGTCACCACTTAGTGCCTTCGCGGTTCCTCTTAGTGTCTTACATTCGGAACTCGATGGCATCTTTATCATGCTTAAATCCTGCCAGGGAGTAAGAGAA
>JBIKUE010000211.1:0-5352 GCA_044347755.1 Saprospiraceae bacterium | reverse complement strand
AAGGGTTTCATCAATAATTTGGGCTTTAGCCCAATCTTATATTGCATGGGCTAAAGCCCAAAATGATCCTATTCCCCATATCGCTATCCCTGCCCTAAAGGGCAGGGCAACTATTGGCAGGGCAACTCTAGGCAGGGCAACTATTGGCAGGGCAACTCTAGGCAGCAGAATACTGAGCGATATGCGGATAGTCAATTAAATTTCATAGGCTTTATTAAGTTTATTCAATAAACCCCACATTCCCCACATTCCCCACATTTCTTACAATTTCGCAAGAGCTGCCTGAACGGTTTCTTTATCTTCCGGATAAGTAACTCCGTACCACTGACTATTGCTGTGTAATACGCGCAGTCTGATCTTATCTGACTCAATCAGATTGTTCACTACAGTAGGGATATAAAATTCCGCTTTTGGGTTGCCTGTGTTACTAAAGACAAATGCCCGGAACTGTTCTTCAATTTCCTGCATAATGCTGTGGTGGAACCCCCACAGATTCATCGACACGGGTGTTTGGTCAGCCAAAAAATGACGGCCAGCCTCATCTGAGTAGAAGATCCCGTCATCGTGCCTTTCAATTTTAGTGCGCTCTGTTACGTTGGTCAGAAAGCCGGCAGCATTCACGGAACAAACGCCCCGCGAAACTGCCCCATTTTCAGACAAGGTATTGCCCAATTGATAGGCGACCATTCCGTACACTTCCTGCGTACATTCCTGCTCCAAAAAAGCGCCCAGGTGCTGAAAAGCATCCGCGCCATAAAAATCATCGGCATTGACGGTAGCAAAGGGGGTGTCGATCAGATGTTTAGCACAGAGAATAGCATGGCCGGTACCCCAGGGCTTTTCCCGATGGGGTTTTTCAGAAAGCCACTCAAGGCAAGAGTCATACTCCTGGAAGGCATATTCGGTATTAATTCGGGCTTCCACCCGTTTGCCCACTTTTTCGCGAAAGGCCTCCTCGATATCCTTGCGGATTACAAAAACCACTTTCCCGAAGCCGGCCTGTATGGCATATTGCACGGAATATTCAAGAATAGCCTCGCCGCCCGGGCCCATACCATCCACTTGTTTGAGTCCGCCGTAGCGAGATCCTATGCCGGCAGCCAGGATCAATAAGGTTGGTTTACTTGTCATATTTGAATAAAAAAGATCACTGAAAACGCCTGCCTGACGTGTTCATTTCATGGTGCAAAATTCTAAAAGCCCGGCGGATTTTAGGTGTTCCGGTAAAAAATCATGAACAAGCCACAAGTTCTCTATTTTTGCCCAAAATTTCTTCTATGTCTAAACATTTTGTCCGAATCCTCACTTTGATTACGTTAATCGCCCAAATCGAGTCTGGCGCTTACGCCCAAAAAACGTCTGTTAAAAATATTGACTCCAGAGTGGAAACGCTGCTGGCCAAAATGACCATTGAAGAAAAAATTGGTCAACTCAATCAGTTGGCAGGGGATATCAGTACAGGAACGGATGTTTCCAAAGATGATTTACTATCTCAGATCCGCAGTGGGAAAGTAGGTTCTGTGCTTTCTCACTCCAATTTCCAGAACAAGATCACCATGCAGCGTGCTGCTGTAAATGAAACCCGATTGGGAATACCCCTGGTTTTCGGTTTTGACGTGATCCATGGCTATAAAACCATTTTCCCTATTCCGCTGGCACAAGCCGCCAGCTGGGACCTGGGTATGATTGAACAGATAGAGCGCATTGCCTCGGAAGAAGCCAGCGCCGACGGCCAAAACTGGGCCTTTGCACCGGTGGTTGACGTTACCCGCGACCCGCGCTGGGGCCGGGTCATGGAAGGAGCAGGAGAAGATCCATATCTGGGTAGCCGGGTGGCTGAAGCGCGGGTGCGCGGCATCCAGGGCAACGACCTGAGTGCAAACAATACCCTCGCAGCCTGTGTAAAACACTTTGCCGCCTATGGCTTCGTCGAAGCTGGTCGCGAGTACAACACCGTTGATATCAGTGAACAACGTCTCCGTGAAATAGTGCTGCCTCCATTTAAAGCAGCAGCCGACGCTGGCGCAGCCACTTTCATGAATGCATTTACCACCGTGAATGGCATACCGGCAACCATGAATAAATTCCTGTTGGAAAATATTCTGCGCGGTGAATGGATGTGGAAAGGGCTCGTGGTGAGCGATTACGATTCTGTTGGTGAAATCGTGGAACACGGGGCTGCTGCCGATGATGTGGACGCTTCCGCTAAATGTCTGAGTGCAGGAAGCGACATGGATATGGCAGGCGGAACCTATCTGCGTGGCCTTAAACCAGCTTTGGAAAGTGGTCGGGTAACTCAGGCACAAATTGACGAAGCCGTACGCCGGGTGCTGCGCCTCAAGTTTGCACTGGGCTTGTTTGATGATCCTTTCCGGTATTTGGATCCTAAACGTCGCAATGAAACCCTGGAAAAACCGGAGTACCGAACTTTTGCCCGCGAAACAGCCGCCAAAAGCATGGTTCTCTTAAAAAACGACGGCGGCCTGCTGCCACTCAAGGAAGGAAGCCGGTTCAGAAAAATTGCCATCATTGGCCCTTATGCTGATAGCAAAGGAGATAAAGACTATATGAGCTTCTGGACGCTTGGCCTGGGCATGCGGGAATACGATTCCACTAAAGTAGTCCGACCAGCTCAAGTACTGAAGCCGACCCTTGAAGCGATGGGTTTTCAGGTAACAGTAACTGAGATCTGTTTGGATGCCACTTGCACAGAAAAAGAATATTCTGCAGCCATTAATGCTGCACGGGAAGCCGACCTGGTGATCGCATGTCTGGGTGAACGCGGGTTGGACTGCGGAGAATGCCGAAGTGTAACCAATCTTAACTTGCCACGCGACCAGGAGCGCATTGTAAGTATTATTGGTCGGTTGAATAAGCCGATCGTGACGGTATTGTTCAATAGCCGGCCTTTGGTATTTGACTGGATCACCCAAAACGTACCGGCAGTTTTGCTTGCCTGGCAGCCAGGATACGAAACAGGAAATGCACTGGCAGATGTATTAACCGGAAAAGTAAACCCTTCCGGAAAACTACCGGTTACCTTTCCCAAAAACCTGGGTCAGGTGCCCATTTACTATAATCATTTAAATACCGGCCGTCCGCAGCAACAGCAAGGTCAAATATGGACCAGTGGATATCTGGATAGTCCGGTTACACCGGCATATCCGTTTGGCTTTGGTTTGAGCTATAGCAATTTCGCTTATTCCAATATGAAATTGAGCAAACCACAATATAAAATGGGCGAAACGATAGAGGTTTCTATTACGGTAACCAATACCAGCAATGTGGCTGGCGAAGAAGTAGTACAGTGTTATATCCGGGATTTATTAGCCGATATAGCGCGCCCGGTAAAAGAATTGAAGGGATTTGAAAAAATAAAAATCGGAGCGGGTGAGAGCAAAGTTGTAACCTTTCGTTTAACGGAAAAAGAATTGTCTTACTGGAATAATGAACTAAAGTTCAAAGCAGACCCGGGAAAATTTAAAGTGTTTATAGGTGGAAATTCCGAAGATGTGAAGGAACTGGATTTTGAATTATTGAAATAATATTTCAAAATCAATGGAAAAGTCTTGAAAAGCGACTTCCTTTGTAGTATGAATTCGCACTTAGCGATTGAACATTTGCGGCAACACGCCAATATAGAGCCATTGATTTCTCAAATTCAAATGCCGGATTTTACACCTTCCGGGCGTGTTTACTATGATTTGCTGGAGTCTATTGTATCTCAGCAATTGAGCGTAAAAGTTGCAGATGTTATATTCAAACGCTTTACGGCCCTGTTTTCAGATCAATATCCTCATCCGGAAAAATTGCTCGAATTAGAGTTTGACAGACTTCGCAGTGTAGGACTATCGGCTCAAAAGGCCAGCTATTTGCAAAATGTTGCCAGATTTGCCTTGGAGCATAATCTGGATTCTATCGAATGGCATCACAAAAGCGATGCAGAAATTATTTCCCTGCTTACACAAATTAAAGGCGTTGGCACCTGGACGGTGCAAATGCTATTAATGTTTTCCCTTGGCCGACCAGATATTTTTCCGGTAGATGACCTGGGTATTCAACAAGCCATGCAACGCTTATTCAAAATAGAAGAGCAAAACCCTCGTTTGTTGAAACAACAAATGATTGTGCACGCAGAACCATGGCGCCCTTACAGAACCATAGCCTGCCGTTATTTATGGCGGTGGAAAGATCAGTAAGGCACTCCGATTGTATTTTCGAACAATGATTCCAAACCATTGTTCTATTGTCAATAAACAGCATAATTAAATCCATCTTTATGAAAGAGGTTACCGATCGCCGATTTCCCATTGGCAGGTTCGAATACAACAAAAACTATACTCTTGATGACACACGCAAGCAGATCAAAGACATTGCGAGATTGCCTAAAGAGTTGAAAAAACTGGTCAAAAAACTGAAAGACGGCGCCCTCGACAAGCCTTACCGCCAGGGAGGCTGGACTGCCCGTCAGGTGATCCACCATTTGGCAGATAGCCATATGAATGCTTATATTCGTTTTAAACTGGCTGCCACAGAAACTGCTCCAATCATCAAGCCCTACGAAGAAGGGCTTTGGGCTGAAACGGAGGATGCCAAACATGGCTCAGCAAAAACTTCTATCAAATTACTTTCAGCGCTGCATGACCGTTGGGTTGACTTCATGGTTTCTTTGTCGGAAGACGACCTGGATAAAGGTTACTTCCATCCGGCAACTAAACGTACGGTAGCACTTCGTGAAGCCATTGCCCTTTATGCATGGCACGCCAATCATCACCTGGCTCATGTTAAACTGGTAGCAGACGGAAATACTGAAAAGAAAAAATCTGACGGAAAAAAGAAGGAACGCAAAAATAAATCAGCCACCCGTGCGGCTGCCAAACCAGCCAAAGCGCCAAAAGCTGCAGTTCCAGCCGGAGGCAATAAGCCAAAGCGCGGTCGTCGTCCAAGCGCTGAAGTAGCAGCCGCTAAAGCTGCCAAGGCTGCCGAACCAAAACTGACGCGTGCAGAAATTCTGGCGAAGGCCCGTGCTGCCCGTGCGGCTGCCAAAGCACCAAAAGCTGCAACTCCAGCCGGAGGCGATAAGCCAAAGCGCGGTCGTCGTCCAAGTGCTGAAGTAGCAGCCGCTAAAGCTGCCAAGGCTGCCGAACCAAAACTGACGCGTGCAGAAATTCTGGCGAAGGCCCGTGCTGCCCGTGCGGCTGCCAAACCAGCCAAAGCGCCAAAAGCTGCAGTTCCAGCCGGAGGCGATAAGCCAAAGCGCGGTCGTCGTCCAAGCGCTGAAGTAGCAGCCGCTAAAGCTGCCAAGGCTGCCGAACCAAAACTGACGCGTGCAGAAATTCTGGCGAAGGCCCG
>JBIKUE010000209.1:0-5355 GCA_044347755.1 Saprospiraceae bacterium | reverse complement strand
GGAAAATTCGACGCCCTGGGGTATATCCACGATGGGTATGTAGATAATGATACCATGTACGCAGGCCATATTTATGCCGGCCAATTCTCCGTGGTAAATATGGCCGATAAATCCAATCCGGAACTGATCAATACACAGGGAACCCCCGGAGCCTTCACCCACAATACATGGATCACCGACGACCGCAAGACATTGCTTACCACCGACGAGGTAAACAATTCCTTCCTGGCAGCTTTTGATATCAGCGACCCGGAAGACATCAAACAACTAGATAGAATTCAAAGCAATCCGGGCTCCAATAGTATGGTGCACAATACCTACGTTCGGGAAAACTGGGCCATCACCTCATGGTATAAAGATGGATTTACCATTGTGGACATTACCCGTCCGGACAACCTGGTTCAAGTGGGCAACCATGATACTTATCCTGCTTCAGGCGGCGGAAGCGAGGGCTGTTGGGGCGTATATCATGATTTCCCCAGCGGAAATATCATTGCATCCAATATTAATGTAGGTGGCGCCGGCGAGCTGTGGGTGGTTACACCCAACTATGTAAGAGCCTGTTACCTGGAAGGAACCATTACCAATGCCGTTACCGGACTACCTATTCTGGGCGCTACCATTCAGATTCTTGGCAGTAATCCCAATGTACAGGAATCTTCCGCTATTAATGGTTCCTATAAAATGGGCCAATTAGCCGACGGATTTTTCAAGGTCCAGGTAAGTCGCTCCGGATACCAAACCTTCCAGGCCGATGTACTTTTTCAGCATGGCGAAGTGGTATTGCTTAATGTAGCCTTGTTCCCAACCGGATTAGTGAATCTGACCGGCATCGTGGTGCAATATTTCTCCGGCCAGCCGGTTGAAGGCGCCACTGTTTGGCTCTACTCGGGAACAAGTTCCGCATCTGCCACTTCCGACGTAAATGGGGCCTTTACCTTTAACAATATTGTGAGAGGCCAGTATGATATAGCAGCCAGTGCGCCAGATCAGAGCATGGGAATACTTTCCAGACAAAACATCGTAAGCGACACTAATGTAGTCATTGCGCTCCACCCAACTTTCCGAAGGGAGGATTTGGACCAACCGGTTCGTTTATTGATGGATCCTATGAAAGTTATGGAGAATCCATTTGCCCAACAAACCGTGTTACAATACAACGCTGCTGCAGAAAATTCCCGACTGGAAATCACCAGTGCCAACGGCCAGATCATTCAAGAGTTGACCCTTGAACCCGGCGTTGGTCAGGTTACGCTTGGCGCCGCATGGCCATCAGGCTTGTATATGGTTCAGTTAAAAGAAGGAAACCAAATTATAGGCGTGCAAAAACTATTGAAGCAGTAATGTGAAGCCAAGGCAGCGTGGTTTTGAACGAGGATGGTTTTCAGTATTTATAAAATCAAGCATTTGCATCACTCCAATCATCAAAATCACCTGAATCACAGTATATGACACCCCTGGCTGAACGAATGCGCCCTCAAACCCTTGCGGAATATGTAGGGCAACAACATCTGGTGGGTGAAGGCGCTGTACTACGGCAGGCCATTGATCGGGGAAAAATCCCTTCATTTATTCTATGGGGACCGCCTGGAGTAGGCAAAACCACCCTGGCGCAGCTCATTGCCAAACTGCTGAACAAGCCTTTTTACCAACTTTCAGCCATCAATGCCGGAGTCAAAGACATTCGGGAGGCTATAGATAGCGCCGACAAACAGAACCTTTTTCAGCAAAAAGGGGCTATCCTGTTTATAGATGAAATTCATCGTTTTTCTAAAAGTCAACAGGATGCACTGCTGGGCGCCGTGGAAAAAGGCATCGTCACCCTCATAGGCGCCACCACTGAAAATCCATCTTTTGAGGTGATCCCGGCTTTATTGTCGCGCTGTCAGGTATATGTTTTACAACACTTAGACAAAGAAGAGCTGATTGGACTGGTGCAACGCGCCCTGGAACAGGACGACTGGCTCAAAAGCCTGGACATTCAGATGCAGGAATACGATGCCCTGTTGTTGTATTCTGGCGGCGATGCCCGCAGACTACTCAACGCATTGGAACTGATCGCCAATTACCGGCAGCCGGATGAAACCTTTGTCGTAACCAACGAGCGGGTAAAGGAACTGATTCAGCAAAACGCTGCATTGTATGATAAAACCGGTGAGCAGCATTATGATATCATCTCCGCCTTCATCAAAAGCATGCGCGGCTCGGATCCCAATGCTGCCGTATACTGGCTGGCTCGGATGTTGGATGGTGGGGAAGATATTGAGTTTATAGCCAGAAGAATGGTCATTCTCGCTTCGGAGGATATTGGCTTGGCCAATCCTAACGCCCTGCTGCTGGCCACTACCACCATGGATGCCATCCGGATGATCGGGATGCCTGAGGCGCGTATTATTTTGTCGCAATGCGCCATTTACTTAGCTACTTCCCCCAAAAGCAACGCCTCCTATATGGCCATAGGCGCCGCTCTGGAACTGGTTCGGCAAACAGGATCGCTGCCCGTGCCTTTACACCTGCGCAACGCCCCCACCAAATTGATGAAAGAACTTAATTATGGTTCCGGCTATCAGTATGCCCATGATTTTGAAGGAAATTTTGTGCAACAAGACAATCTGCCCGAGCAAATAGCAGGCAAAATCCTGTACGAACCCGGCAAAAACCCCGCGGAAGACAAAGTTCGGCAGAAGTTGCGGGAAGACTGGAAAGGGAAGTATAAATACTAGAATGTCCAATATCGAATGTCCAATGTCCAATGTCCAAGTGGGGCGGGAGCTTGGCGTCAGCACAATGGCTCGGCGCCTCACGCCTGACCGGCCAAGCGCGGTAGGAATATCCAATTTCCAATGTCCAAGTGGGACGCGCGTTTGGTGTCAGCACAATGGCTTGGCGCCTCACGCCTGACCGGTCAAGCGCGGTAAGAATATCCAATGTCCAATATCCAAGTGGGACGCGCGTTTGGTGTCAGCACAATGGCTTGGCGCCTCACGCCTGACCGGTCAAGCGCCCTTGGTAATGCCGGATGTAACTGCTGACACCAAACGCGCGCGCCACTTGGACATTGGACATTGGATATTGGATATTGGATATTCTTACCCCCCGCTAGCGCGAAGCTATCCAAGCCCAACGCACGCTGGCGCGATGGCCCCGCTAGCGCGAAGCTATCCAAGCCCAACGCACGCTGGCGCGATGGCTTCAGCCTCGTGCCGAGTATCCGCGTCGGCTTTGCCGACAAACGCAAGGTGGGCGCTTTAGTCCAAAGTGGGATAACTTCCTGCTGGTCACGGATTTTGTATTGGACACTCATTTCATTGGTTGTTTGGCTTTTCAAAGTTAAGCGCAAAAAACGATTGATGCAAGCGGGGTAGCGCTAAAATTTGTGCCGTATTTGTCGGCAAAGCCGACAGAAATAGTATGTCACGATGTTGAAACATCGCGCCAGCGTGCGTTGGGCTTGGGGGAACGGAGCTTCGCGCAAGCGGGCCCGTACCCGCCGGGTACGCCCCTCAAAATGAGCTTCGCCTGCCACCAAAACTCATCTCATATTCACTCAAATCATAAATTTTTACAGGCTCTAGGGCAATGTCGAATTGTTTAGGAAATAAAGTCATAGTTGTTAAATTTAAGAATTAATTCATTAGACTTGTTGCGAGAGGAATCATCGAGGGGTCAAAAAGGCCCTTTTTTTCCCATACTGTGCCTTTTTTCGGTCATATAGCTCGGCTATACTCCCTCAAAAAGCCTTCGTATGGATAAAAAATGACTCTTTTTTCCCACCTCGCTGACCCCTCGCAACAAGTCTATTATTTTATATGCTTTTTTCTCCTTCTATAACTAACCAAGCCTCACCAAGACCCTTTAAACTATATTTAGATTCAATTTTTAGAGAATTACTCAAATATCTACGAAATTGACTCATAAAATCATTCAGAGAAAAACCTGCTCCTTTCTCATCTAATAAGGGAATATTCAATGTAATATCTACTGAATAATCGTTTTCTTGATTGTCAATATTGTAACGTTTTAATTTTTTCTTAAAGTAAACATCCATCCAATCTAATAGTCTTTTCTCTTCTTCAGCAATATTCATGTCTTTATCTAAGTTAATATTCGCTTTTTTATTAACACGAACAAAAAGTTTAGATTCACGGCCTTTTTCCATTAAAACATCAAAGTATTTTTGCAAAGAAGCAGTAAAATTATCCATTTGAGACAATACAGCTTCTTCTAATAAGACGGGTAAATTTACTGAAACAGATGGTGCGCCAGTACCATTTGCCCCTACAACTTGGTTTTGATTGTATGCATCCAATGCTTGAAGATTAAAAACGATGGATTTTTTAGGGCCTTCTTGCATGAGTGTATAAGTAATTTGGATAATCATATCCGTTTTAAGGGTTCTGAGTAGCTGCTCAAATGGTGTTTCTGGAATGGCTTCTGCAAAAGCGGCCATTGTATTGCTTGTATTTTCTATTTTTTTTATTTCAGATTCTAGGTTTTTTAAAGGAAAACCTCTTTCGGCCATAATTGTATTGATTTTAGAAATGACAAATAATAAATTAGCGTCATTTTGAAAGGCTTTTTTATAATCAGGAATAAAATATCCTTTTTCGTTCATGTCCCCAAAATTATTGGTTTTCATCCAAACATCTGAAGGAATAATTATTAATGTTGGTTTTTTAACTTGCATAGTTTTTATTGCCCACGAATAACGCTTCGCCTGGCAGTGCTGCGCCCTACTTTCTTCCCAAAGCGGAGGGGTGTTCGGGTGATGCCCCTTTGTTTTTAATTGTGCCCAACGGTTGCATGGATGCTGCCCTGCCTTGGCTTTGAGTGCCGGGCATGGGCCGTATCACCGAGTATGCAAACCGTTGGGCGGGATTGTTGCTGTTCAAATGCACCCACAAAGTAGCAGGCTACCTCATGGCTCCACTAAGGTTGGCTCCACTAAGGTTGGCTTCGTTAAGGTAGGCTCCGCGAAGGTCGGAGTCGCTAATGTCAGCTCCGCTAAGATTGGCTGACATAAGGTTGGCCCTGTTAAGGTCGGCTCCGCTAAGATTGGCTCCGCTAAGATTGGCTCCATCAAGTTCGGCTTCGCCAAGGTCGGCTCCGCTAAGGTTGGCTCCGCTAAGATTGGCTCCGCGAAGCCAGGCTCGAAAAAGCTCGGCTCCAACAAAGTTTCTTTCACCTGCGGCGTATGCCGCTAATAATTCTTGTGCTGTCATGTTTTATATTGCCCACGAATAACGCCCCGCTTGGCAGTGCTGCGCCCTACTAATTTTCCAAAGCGGAGGGGTGTTCGGGTGATGCCCCTTTTTGTTTTTAATTGTGCCCAACGGTTGCATGGATGCTGCCCTG
>JBIKUE010000208.1:0-5358 GCA_044347755.1 Saprospiraceae bacterium | reverse complement strand
AAACAGAAATTATTCACATCCCTATTTAAGGATGATGTGAATAATTTAAAAGCCAACCTTTTTAAACAATTGATTCTCAATGCTACTAGGGCCGCATAAATGGCTAAAGTCCAGCTTAGAGCTTGTTTAAAATTATACTTCCCGCCAATATGAAAGTCTTTTTTCGTCAGGGAATATAACTTTAAACATGCGCTAACGCTTTGCACACCTCTACCCTTCCCTGACATGGTATTCAACTCCTACACCTTCCTTGCATTTTTTGCCATTATACTGGTTCTGCACAATTTACCACTTTCCTGGACGACCAAAAAGGTGAATCTGCTATTGGCCAGTTATATTTTTTACGCCGCCTGGAATCCGCCGTTTATTCTGCTGCTGTGGTTATCTACCGTGGTTGATTTTTATGTCGGCAGAGCGCTGTTTACGCAGGAGAATCCGTACAAGAAAAAATTGCTGCTGGTCATCAGTTTGATTGGCAACCTCGGCATGTTGTGTTTTTTCAAATACGGGACGTTCCTGCTCGATAATTTTGTACTGCTCGTCAATGCGGTTGGGTTCGATTATCACCCCGCAAAACCTAATATCATACTGCCTGCCGGAATATCGTTTTATACGTTTACGACCTTGTGCTATACGATTGACATGTACCAAAAAAGGAGCGAACCCGTAAAGTCCATGCTGGACTTTTCGCTGTTTGTCACGTTTTTCCCGCATTTGGTAGCCGGTCCGATTGTGCGTCCGCCGCAATTGGTGCCGCAATTTGAATCGCCGCGAACGGCCAATACCAAACAGATGATGGATGGTTTGTTCCTATTGTCTCTTGGTTTGTTCATGAAAGTGGTACTGGCAGACGGGATGTTGGCGGGCTCAGCAGATTCGGTATTCGGCACGAACGATGTGTTGCCTGCACTGGATGCCTGGGCGGGCGTTCTGGCTTTTTCAGGGCAGATATTTTTTGATTTTGCCGGTTATTCCACCTGCGCAGTGGGCGTAGCGCTCTGCCTTGGTTTTGTGCTGCCCCAAAACTTCAATTACCCTTATGCTGCCATAGGTTTTTCCGATTTCTGGCGACGCTGGCACATCACGCTCTCGGCCTGGCTGCGCGATTACTTGTACATCCCTTTGGGTGGCAACCGGCACGGACTGCGGCGCACTTATTTTGCGCTGATGGTTACGATGCTCTTGGGCGGACTATGGCACGGCGCGAATTGGACTTTTGTGGTTTGGGGTGGTTTGCACGGATTGTACCTGTGGGTGGAAAAATTCTTCAGAGATCAGCGTGAATCTTCTGCAGGGGGTGATTTGGTCGCCAGCGGCCACCCCTGGCGAGGTTTTTTCTTTGCTTTTCTAACCTTTATGCTGGTCAATATCACCTGGGTATTCTTTCGAGCCGGCACGTTTGGAAAGGCCTGGCAAATGCTTCAGTCCATGTTCGGCATGGCTTCGGAGGGAAAAGCCATGTTGACCAGCCTGGCCTTGCTCAAAATAGCGGTGGTCATTCCGGCTATGGTGATTGCCCACTGGCTAATGCGCAATACCAAAGTGCTGGATTTGGCCCATAAATTATCCTGGTGGAAAGTGGGCATTGTTTGGGCTGGGATGCTGCTTTTGTTGATCTGGGCGCAGGAAAGCGGCAGCTCGTTTATTTATTTTCAGTTTTAAATTCCCAAGCGCGGCATGAAGTTTAAACGATCTCAAGACCTGCCATTCTCCGCCGTCAACCTGTTCAATATACGAAATGGTGTCAAAGGTCAGCATTGTTGGCAAATCAGCTTTTTTTATGGTCTCAAAAATTTCGTCGGTACAAACGGAATTTCTGGGGTGCATTAAGGTGATATGCGGGCTGTGTTGACGAATGGTGAACCCTAAACCGGACAATATTTTTAGTCGAAGCTGATGAAAGGATTCCTGACTGCCTGATGCCGGCAGCAAGACACCCTTGTTGTGGTCAAACCTTATGGCTTGCCCAAACTGCAACGTTATGCTTGCAGCGTCCAGCTTTTCCAGCCGGTCCATGACGACCGCAATGTTTTCAATTTCGTCTTCTCTGCAAAGGGTTACATGACAGTCAATTAAGCGATGTTGTTCCGGATTGAAGGTCTTTCTGATATTTTCAATGCTGTGCGCAGCTGCTTTGTCCACAAAAAGAGTGAGTTGCTGACGTATTATTTTATGCATAGTAAAGCATTGGAATGAAGCATGCAAACAAACGGAAAAAAGCAACCTTGAATTGACTACTTTTTGTCCCGTTTTTCGCCACGCTTGGTTTTAGGGTGCGGAAAGGCTGGAGGAGCCGGGACCACCTTGTCGCCAATCTAGTGGTGAACCAACTTAGTCCCTAAAAAACTGAAGGTTGCTTTTAGCGCCTGTCATCGTTGTTTGTCGGTAATAATAAGCAATACAAGGTTAGAACCTCTGGCAAGCTAACCAAACATAACCTAAAGATAAACTTGCAGCACGACCTGCCCTTCACGTCCTCGCTACCTTTACGCCCCAATACCATACATCATGAAATGCATTGCACCAATTATTGCTCTACACCTGATTTTTTTACACACCATTCATGCCCAGTCGCCCAAAACCATGCTCCAGGTGCCGGGAGCTGCTGAATTTTGCAAAATTGACCCCAATGGCTATTCGGTTTTGCCCAGCGGAAGGTATGTAACCCCGGCCGGAAAATCAGTGCCCATTACCAGAGCGCCGTACGGACTGGCGGTCAGCCCTACCGGACAAACAGCGCTCGTGCTGCACAATAATGTGGTGACAAAAATTGACCTCCAGAATCCGGATCAAGCGGTACGCATGCCCGGCTACGACCAGAAAACGCCAGCCATTCTGGAAGGCTCTTCCTGCATGGGCATCGCCTATATGCCCAACGGCTCAAACGCCTGGCTTTCCGGCGGCGATAAAGGCACGGTGGTGCTGCTGGATGTGGAAAAAAACAGCAGATTGCAGACCATCAGCCTGAATGGCTCATTTGCCGGCAGGAATTTTGAAGACAGCTATGTAACCGATCTGGTACTGGATAAATCCGGGAAACAATTGCTCGTGCTCGACCGGGGCAATAACCGGCTCGTAAAACTGGATTTGGCTTCCCAAAAAACCGTGGCCAGTATTCCCGTTGGTCGGATCCCCTTCGGAATTGCGCTTTCGCAGGACGGGAAAACCGCTTTTGTGGCTAATGTCGGATTGTTTGAATACCCGCTCGTGCCGGGTGTAACCCCGGAGAATATGGGTACCATGGGCCTCGAAGTGCCCGCCTATGGCTATCCGTCCAAAGAGGCCGAGGAAGGCGTGGTGTATCCGGATGGACGCAAAATACCCGGTTTGGGCAGCCCGCTCGATGAAAGGGCTATGAGCATTTGGACCATTGATCTGGAAAAAAATACCGTTAAAGGAAAATTCAAAACCGGCCTGCAAATCGGCGCCGAATTCGAGAACGAAGAAGAAGAGGAAGAAGGCGAAATTGTGGGTGGCGCCCACCCGAATTCCGTGGCCGTGGGCAATCGCTATGCCTATATTTCCAATGCGCAAAACGACCTCATTTCTGTCTTTGACCTGAAAAAACACAAGGTGGTGCGGCAAATTCCGCTGCGTGTACACCCCAAACTCGACGCTTACCGCGGCGTGATGCCCTTCGGTGTAACCCTTTCTCCGGACGAAAAAACGCTGTACGTAGCCTGCCTGAGCCTGAATGCCGTGGCAGTGATTGATACCAGAAAAAACAAGGTCCTGGGCTATATCCCCACCGGCTGGATGCCCTCGCGGGTAAAAACCTCCCCCGATGGACGTCGTATATACGTCACGTCTGCCCGCGGGTACGGCGCCGGGCCCAACGGCGGAAAAGATTTTGTAGCCCCGCCGCAGGGCGCTTACATCGGTGATATCCAGCTCGGTATTTTCCAAATTGTAGACGCTCCCGATGCTGCCACGCTTGCCCAATATACCCAACAGGTTTTACGCAATACATTCAAGGAAATACCGGTTACAGACGACGGCAAAAACCCCGTGCCCATGCTGCCTGGCATGAGGCAAAGCCCGATCAAACACATCGTATACGTGACCAAAGAAAACCGAACCTACGATGAAGTTTTCGGACAATTGCCCCAGGGAAAGGGCGACCCCGCCATCGCCCGCTTTGGCAAAGACGTAGACGTGCCCACAAACAAAGCTGGTTCCCCTGCGGTAAAAAAGGCCGATATCATGCCTAACCACCTGAAAATAGCCCAGCAATGGGCCGTTAGCGATAATTTCTATTGCGACAGCGATGCCAGTATTCACGGCCATAAATGGATGGTGGGTACTATACCCAACGAGTACGTGGAGGTGAATTCTCAAACCACTGCCGACCATAAACCTTTCAGTACTGCTCCGGGCCGCCGCTTTCCACGCACAACCGGCGCTACCGATCCGGAAGATTACAATGAACGGGGCGGTATCTGGGAAAACCTGGCCAGAGACGGCGTATCCTACTATAATTTCGGGGAGGCAAACGAATACACCGAACCTTCGGAAGAGAAATTCGACACGCTTTTCGGCGCCCGACATTCGGTGGTGTATCCTATGCCTAAAGTGCTGTTCGATCGCACCAGTTTCACCTACCCGGGGTATAATACCAATGTTCCGGATCAGTTCAGGATGGATAAATTTGAGGAAGAGTTTATGGCAAAATGGGGCAGCGGTAAAGATTCCATGCCCAGTGTGGTCACCATTATTTTACCCAACGACCACGGCTCCGGACCCCGCCCCACAGAAGGTTATCCGTACCTCGAAAGTTATATGTCGGACAATGATCTGGCACTTGGCAGGCTGCTGCACTTCCTGAGCAGAACGCCATATTGGAAAAACATGCTGGTAGTTGTTACCGAAGATGATCCACAGGGCGGCGTTGACCACGTAGACGCCCACCGCTCGGTGCTCATGATGGCAGGGCCATACGTGAAACGGGGCTACGTTTCGCATACCCACGCCAATTTCGGCAGCTTGATTCGCCTGATTTATACGCTGACCGATGCCGGGTTCGTGAACCAATACGACGTAACAGCTTCTCAGTTAACCGATTTTTTTACCCCGGTACCTGATTTCACGCCATACACGCTGGAGGGCGTTGATCCCCGTATTTTCGATCCGCAAAAAGCGATGGACGTGTACCACAAGACTTTTAACTGGGAAAAAATCAAAGAAGGACCGAAACTGGACGACGAAAATGAACAACGCAAATGGTTCTATGAACAACAACGGAAAAACAAATAAACTGCGATAATACCAGAATTAGGGTCATCAGACCTGTAAGGTTTGGGGTTTTACCAGTGTGCCTGGGTCTTTTCGCATTTATCGGGAAGACCTGGGCACGGCAGG
>JBIKUE010000093.1:0-18750 GCA_044347755.1 Saprospiraceae bacterium | reverse complement strand
CCAGCGTGTCAAGATCCCAGTAGTTGTTACCAGGGAAGTCCTGCAAAGAACCGCCGATTGGAAGCATGTTGATGATCTCACCAGTGTACTGCTCACGAATAGTGATCATACCGCTGATGTTATTGATGCGGGAGCAATTGTCCTCCACAATTACATCAGGCAAGTTGATGGTTGCGCAGCAACCGAATGGATCTGTTGATACAGTCATATTGGCCGGACATTGGAAATCAGGGCCGGTTTCATCCAATACTTTGATGATCTGGTTATGAATAAACCCATCTCCTATACACCAGTCAATGATAGTCCATTCGCGGCGATATTTTACCGTACCATCACACACTTCAATGAGGTAATCATGCCATTCCCAGTTCAGGGAGCAACCGCTTGCTTCATTGAATACATACGGGTAACCTTGCAGACCCTGAGATTCAATCCAATCAGGCGTTGGTTTTGGACGACCGTTCACGAGAGGAATATTTTCTTCGCATGAGAAGGCAGGAGCGCCTATTCCATCATAATCCGGTGGCGCTACCACATCACCCAGGGTTGGACGAATCAGTCCAATTTCCTGGATGCAGGTACTGGAATTACCACTTGCATCGGTGGCAGTCCACTTCCGTTGAATGATGGAAGTCAAACCGGATGCACAATTTTGCGGTACGGTAGCATCAATGTAGGTCCAGGTTATTGCCTGGCAATCCGTTGCTGTAGGTTGTGCAAAAGGAATGTTCAGAACATTGACCAGATAGTTAGGGGTTATATTGGGTGTGTTGCACGGAATGGAGAATCCTTCACAGCTCAACGCCGGAGAAATTTTGTCTTCAACCTTAAGGTTACCCCAACATTTAGTTCCGCTCACCTTATGGGTTACACGAACCTGATAGTTCTTGCCAATGTCACCGGCATTAAACACAGCAGGCACCCACGGGCCGTTACCATAAGGAATCGTTTTGTCAACATCTACAAAATAGTCATCAAAGCACAGGTAGGTACCTTCCAGTACGTCATCCGGGAAAATTTCTTTCGTACAGCCGGCTTCGAGCGACACATATACCTGATCGTTACAAACCAGGTTTGAAGGTGTAGCTACTACATTTACAATGGTGCTCACGGATTGGATACAGCCTGGGTCATTAGGGCCGGCTGCTTTAGGAGTACCACCATTTACGGAATAGACAATGGTATAGCTACCTACGCCCAATGCTGGATTGAAAATAGTGGAAGCTGTTCCATTGACGAAGAAAGTAGCGCTAACGATATTGGCATCGCCCGGGTTGCCTGTCAGCGGAATAGGATCCGAGAAAAGGCAGATTTCCGGAGGGAAAACAGTAGTGATAGACGGGTTGGGATACTGGCAGGAATTACCAATGGTAAGCATGGTTCCGCGGCCGTTAGATACGGTTAGGGTATAACCTATTGCATCCACGTGAATCCCTTTGAGTTGATACATATTACCGCCCAACACCAACAGGTTGGTACCCAATCCGATGGGGAACGGATTAGCCGGTGGAAGAGGGCTAAACTGGTTGAACAAGCCGTTAACCGCTGTAACCGTCCAAACTTGTCCATCGGGTGCATTCACTTTGATGGTTTCATCAAACTGACCGTTAGTAAGGTTAGAGGCGTTGTTTTTGCACACGCAGGGATCAGAGATTACCACATTACAATTGAATCCTGCAATGGTAACCGAACCGGTCATATTTGCCGTGCAGTTACCCTGCGTATGTGTAGCCACTACGGTGTAGGTACCGATACCGATTTGAGGACCAAAAGTGATGGCGGCACCTGTTCCTGCTACAGGAGCCCCTACGTTGTTACCATTCAACCGAAGTTGATAGTTTACGTTGGTTTGAGAGCCGCTTAAGCCTACTGGAACACCTGTAATATCTGTATTACAAACCACACCACCACCGGTTACTACAAATGGTAACGGGGTTGGATTAACCACAACAGTGGCCAGAACAGGGGTACCCGGACAGTTATTAGCGGTAGGCGTAATGGTAAAGGTTACCGTAATAGCCGCATTGGTCGTATTGGTCAGTGTACCACTGATGTTGCCGGCGCCTGCTGCTGCGATACCTGTTACCTGAGCTACATTGTTTCGGGTCCAGTTAAACGTTGTACCGTTCACATTACCATTAATTACAATAGTGGTAATGGCATTACCGGAACAAATGGCTTGGTTGGCCGGGGTTGCCACTGCATTTGGCGTTGGATTAACCAGCACCGTGGCTGTAATTGGCGTACCCGGACAGTTATTGGCTGTTGGGGTAATGGTGAAGGTGACTGTAATCGGGGCGTTGGTTGTATTAGTCAAAGCACCGCTGATGTTACCTGCGCCGTTAGCGGCAATTCCTGTAACGGTTGCCACATTGTCGCGCGTCCAGTTAAAGGTTGTTCCGTTCACATTACCAGCCAAAACGATGGTGGTTATGTTATTACCCGAGCAAATGGTTTGTGCTGCCGGTGTTGCGGTAGCATTCGGAGTTGGGTTCACAACTACGGTTGCCGTAATGGGATCACCTGTGCAAGTGGGCGTGGAAGGGATAATAGTAAAGGTAACCGTGACGGGTGCATTGGTTGTATTGGTCAACGCTCCGCTGATATTGCCAAACCCGGAAGCCGCAATACCGGTAACAGAGACCGTGTTATTGCGCGTCCAGCTAAATGTAGTATTGGGCTCGCTGCTGGTAAGAACAATGGTTGTAATATCATTTCCAGAACAAATCGTTTGCGCTGCCGGGCTTGCAGTAACATCCGGTGTAGGGTTAACCGTGACTGTTCCACATACACGATTAGACACACATGGGCCGCTATAATAAATAACAATTTGACCATTGCCATTTTGAACACCGTTTTCCGTGTTGCCGTTGGTTACGCCACCGATATAAGAGGAGCCACCTGCACCGCCGCCGCCGCCGCCTTTATCGTTTCCACTACATCCAACGGTACCCGCTGAACCGCCGCCACCGCCGCCCCCCTGGACAAAGCCACCACCACCAGCGCCACCAGCAGGGATCGTCGAATTCCCCCCAGCAAAACAGCAACAGGCCTGGCCATGTCCACCATCGGCCACCATACCATCCGTACCCGTAAATGCTGCACAACCGATGCCTTTTGCGCCACCTGCACCTACGGTTCCACCAAAGCCGCCGCCGCCGTTAGGGCTATCTACTCCTTTCATGCCAGCTTCACCGCCACCATTTCCGCCATCTCCTCCGTTGTAATTTAATTTACACCCGGTAACCCCGCCGCCGCCGCCGCCGCCAGCCACTATGACTCGATCCGTAAGCGCATTTCCGCCAACACGAACATCAGAAGCGCCACCGCCACCACCGCCAAGGCCAGAGCCATTATTCTGGTTTGGTCCAATCAAGGAGCCCCCAGTGCCACCGCCATTGTATCCGGCGGTTTGTCCGGCAGCAGCTCCACCTACATAAATATTCAGGACCTGACCGGGGGTAACTGCAAGCGTGCCAGTAGCCTTGCCACCAAGTGCGCCTGCTCCACCACCTTTGGGTCCTGTACCAGCTGCGCCTGCTGCGCCAAATGTTTCAATTGTAATTTCTGTTACACCAGCAGGTACCACAAAGGTTTGCTCATCACCGGTGAAATCGAAAACAGCCGTCTGATTGATGATGACTGTTTGTTCAACACAATAGGTAGTCGTATTGTATAAGGTATCAGATACTAATGGATTCCCGGTACCTACCAAATTTCCGCCAGTTACAGCATCATACCAGTTTACATCAGCGCCAGGCAAAACACCTACGGCGGTGAAGGTTGCTACCTCGCCAGAACATATCGGATTAGGGGAAACGTTTACTGCTGTAATAGAATTACAACCGCCGCAACCGCCTTGTACTTCAAGGGTGACGGCAAGTTCACTGCTACAACCCGAGTTGGTATCAGTAACTACCACGATAAAGGTGCCAGTAGACAAACCACTTTGATCTTCTATCCCATTGACCAAACCTGAGCCATTTGGAGAAGACCAGTCGTAAGTATAAGCACCATTACCGGATACTGTTAAGTCTATAGATCCATCGTTGGAAAAACAATCTGTAGGATCATTGCTTGTTTCGCTTAAAACCGGCAAAGGATTCACCGAAACATCAACTGAACCGGTCATTTGATTGCTGCACTCATTTGGGGTATTATTCGTTGCCACCACTGTGTAAACACCGGGGGTTGTCTGTAATCCAAAACCAATTGGACTGCCATTGCCCTGAATAGACGCGACAAAATTACCGTCTACAAAAAGAGCATAAGTTACGTTGGATTGTGAACCGCTCAGCCCAACCGTTACTCCGCTACCACCTTCACAAAAATCACCACCACCGGTTACGTTGAAGGCAACAGGCAATGCTTCCTCTACTACCACTGCTGATCCGCTCATCAGTCCCGAACAGCCGCTGTTGGTGTTGGTAGCAAATACGGTATAGGTTCCAGGGACTTGCAAGCCGAAATCGAGTGCCAGGTTCGTACCTGCCACCGGAGCACCTAAGTCTATCCCATTTTGGCGCAACTGGTAAGTAACGTCTATTTGAGAGCCACTCAAACCAACCGGAACGCCGTCATCGCCAGCACAATAAGAGCCTCCACCCGTTACGTTGAAAGATACCGGATCTACGGTAACCGTTACCGAAGCAGTAGCTGTGCAGCCATTGCCGGATGTTGCCGTTACGGTATAGGTAGTAGCTTGCGTAACACTGGAAGCCAGCGGATTGGCTATAGCAGGATTATTGAGGAAAGTGGTTGGAGTCCACGAATAAGTCAATGATGGCGGCAAATAAGTGTAAATCCTTCCATTTGCCGGCGCATCTGCGTTTGCATCATTTGCAGTAACAGAACTGCTTGTATTTGTGGAAAAAGTCAGACTATTAAAGTTAGTAGCTGTCGTACCTGTGATACCTCCAGAGGCTGAACCTGCTGATGGAACCCCCATGACACCATAACGAAACTCAATTTGACCGGAGCCTTCATACAGCCATGCCTGGAAAGTAGAGTTTGATGGGCTTGTGGTATTTCTTGGAATGGTTACAAACCATTGAACGATAAAAATCTGATTGGGAGCAGTACCAGTTACCAATACTTTGACATTGCCATCAGTACCTGTGGCCATATCATCCCAATAAGGGTATATTTTAGGTATATTCGTAGTACTTGTCACGACATTGGTAAACTGGCTGGCTGCAGTTGCTCCACCCAATAAAAGCCAGCCGTCAGGTGAAACGGAATACTGTGTGTAATTCACCCCTTCATATCTAAAGGTAAATCCGATTGCAGCAGGTGCCGCTGTAGGCGTATCATCGACACTTACACCAATTACCTGGGTTGAGCCGGTCATTGGATCCAGGGTAGCACCTGTGCCCGTAGAGAACGTATAAGTATTTGCTGTTGAAGCAGATAAATTATTGGCCTGCAATTGAGAATTACCTCCAGAGCAAATGGACGCAGGGGTTGCCGTAGCAGAGACGGATGGCGAAGGAACAACCGTAATGGAAGCTGTAGCTGTAGCCGAACAACCAACTGCATCTGAACCAGTAACGGTATATACCGTATTCACTGTTGGCGATGCAATAACGACGGCTCCCATATTGGTATTCAACCCGATTGCAGGTATCCAGGAGTAGGAAACGGCCCCAGAAGCTGTTAATGTTACAGAAGAACCGTTACAAAGATTGGTAGCGGCTGGCGTAACTGCAACTGCCGGGTTTGAATTTACCACAATGGTAACTTCGTTAGATAAGGCAGATAGACCCGAATTATCGCAAATCACGTTTGCTACATAATAATAGGTGCCCGGAAGCAATGCCCCGGTATTCAGGCAGTTTGCCCCGGCACAGGCAACATCTACGTAGGGGCCACCAGGTGTGTTGGAGGATTGCCATTGAACCCTTATCCCGGAGGCCGCTGTTTGGCCGTCCAGGCAGATGGTGGCTGATTGGCCTGAGCAGATGGGAGATTGTGCAGCAGTAGCTGTTCCGGCAACAGGCGTTCCGGCACAGGCCGCGGCTGCAATTCCGGCAAACTCATCAGCACCAATATCAGGAGTTGCTGCATTGCGCACATCACCGGCATAGTCGTCTGTAATACCTGCAATAACTACACCCCCGCTTTCTGTTTGTGTAGCTATACCAGTATTGATATGCAGGAAGTTGGCGGAGGAACCAACTAAACTTACAAAGCGTGGATCTTCCGTCACTGAAGCAGCATCACGAGCAGCCACACGCGTCTTGTAAGCAGCCAGGGTTTGATCCGAGTTGGTGCCATCAAAGAAAATAACACTGCTTGCACAAGGAGCGCTTGCAAAAAACAGGTTATTATTGGAAGCCGCTGCATAAGTGGCCAGATTGTTAGTGGAACGACGATATGCTGCGGTTATCCCGGCTCCATTCGCCCTTGAGTTATTGACAAAAATGTTGTTGCGAAGGGTTAGCGTTGGCGTAGTGGAAGCAGAAATTGCAGAAGAGCCAAACAAGGCACCTGAGCTGCTACCATTGATAAATACCGTATTATAAGAGGCGTTGATTGTTGTCCCTCCAGTGATATTCAGGCCCACCAACGGATTAGCCGCATTAGCTGCGGGTGTGGTAATGTTGCCAATCAGGTTATTGTTCAAGGTAATGGTAGTACCACTGCTCACGGTGATGCCTGCGGCGATGCCGCCTGCATTCGTATTCTGAATACCATATACCTTGTTTCTGAAAATATTTCGCGTTGTACCACCCGAACAAAGTATACCTGTGGCTGCACCTGTACCTGTTGCCGTGATCGTGTGTACGGTATTTTGGCTGGCATTGGTGGTACCTAAACCACTCGAACCAAATTGGATGCCTGTAGTAGTGCCACCATTAGTGAGGTTGAAAACCTGGTTGCCTGATGCCGTGGTAGTACCACCATCAAAGTTGATACTGATACCAATTACAGTGCTGGTAGTTCCGCCTGAAACATTACTAATGGTGTTATTTTGAACGTTTTTAATCGGAGATCCACCATTGGAGTTCGATATGCCCGTAAATGTCGTTGCGCCTGTGATTGTGATATTAGAAAAATTATTATCTTTCATGTTATTGGTGGTACCAGCAGGATCGCTGAGACCATCCGTAATACCCGTTACGGTACCACCCGCTCCGGATTTTTTAAAACCGGTAACAATTGAATTATTGTCCACATTCTTCACTCCACTCGCTGGCAGTGTCAAACTATTGGATATGAAGGTTACGGAACCTGTCGTATTAACATTCAGGTTGGTAAATGTGTTATTGGTGATGTTGATGGTCAGATAGGCCATCGAATTGCTCAGGAAGGTGATAGTGCCTGTTGCCCCAGCAACTGTATGCGTAGAGGTGTAAAAGTTATTGTTGTTAATATTAATGGTCGATGTAGCCGTACCCGTGGTGGATTCTACTACTATGCCTTGCAAAGTGCCTGCTAATACTCCACTGCGCACAGACACCTGGTTGTTGTTGATGTTATTGGTGAATGTGCCTGTAGGTGCCACCGAAAAAGATGGCACAAAAATGCCTCTTAATGTTCCTGAACTAGTACCTCCATTGGAACTTTCCACCGTGTTAAAAGAGATGTTATAGGTAGTACTGTTCCGCATCAGGATACCATTAACGGTACCTGAAACATTGACATAGCTGGAGAAAGTACCCGTTGTGCCATAGTTGGTAATCATATTACCATCGGCAGCTGCGTTACCGCCCACGGTAATGTTCAGGTTATGATCCGCCGCTGCAGTTGGGCCAACCACCACGATACCAATGTTTACATTTGATACGTTATTGGCCCTCACAAGCAGATTATGGTTACCCCCATTTGCACCAGTAGCGGTTGCACTGGTAGATGGCGCGGTCGAAGAGTGTGTAGAGTTGCTATACACCCCAAATGTATTCTGGTAAGTGCGATTCAGGCTGATGGTATTGTTCTGGATGGTACAGTTTTGAGCGCCATTGGTGGTGCTCGCATACAAAACGGCAACACCCCACTCTGTCATGTTGTTGGTAGCCGCTGCTGTAACCGTATTTGCAGCATTTTCCTGCATTACAAATCCCTGAATGGTAACATAATCTGTACCAATCACTTCAAAAATAGCATCGTGTATGGAACCCACCACATGCGCAGCAGACGCCGTAATGGTATTTCCATTACCCTGTATGACAATGGGCTTGGTAACGTCGCTGGTCAAAGTCGTGATGCTGTAACCGCCGGCCGGAGTGGTCTGAGGGTTGCCTGCCAACAGATTGAGTGTAACACCCGGGGCAGCTACCCCAACCGTATTCAAATCTGTAATAGCCGCAGCAAGGTCTGCATAATCGCCGGGGATATTTTTCACCCCGGAAATCTGGGCTTGAAGCATGGTGAACCCGGAGCTGCTTGCCAGCAGCATCAAAAGGGCCAAACGAATTAACTCAGAGAAGCGAGGTGTAAAGAATCTTTTCATGCGATGATGATTGAACCTGTCAGATTTTATTGCAATGTTTAGTCAAAATAGCAACTACCGGTACAACCTAAGTCGTACTCGGCGGTCAGGCATTTCATTTTAATATTTGAAAGCCCTTTCGGTCAGGAATAAAAAAACAGAAAAGTGAAGCCCCTACCTTTGAAATTATTCAAAAACGGCTAAAAATAAACACTTTTCCATGAGATCCAAAGGATTAAATCAAAAACATGGTAAAAGTAAGGGTATCCTGGCAAACTAAAAAACTTTTTTATGAACCTGCGGAAATTTATTATCTAGCTCAAAGCGGTATCCTTAGGCCAGGTAGTATTGTATTCGTTTTTACTACCTTTGCCTGAACACCAATAGCCTCCCTGTATGCTTCAACCTGATCTGCTTCAATTCCTGTATGAACTCAGCCAGAACAACAACCGTGATTGGTTTGAAAAAAACAAAAAGCGGTATGAGGCAACGGTCAAAAAGCCTTTTGAGCAGTTTGTTGGCGTGTTAATTGACAAACTCAAAACTATAGAACCCGGGTTTCAAATTCAACCCAAAGATTGCATTCACCGCATTTACCGCGACACCAGGTTTTCAGCCGACAAAACGCCCTATAAAACACATATTTCGGCTGTTTTTACACCAAAAGGCAGGCAAAGCATGGAGCACCCCGGATACTATTTCCATCTGGAATTCGGCAATTTAATGCTGGGAGGAGGCGCCTATTTTCTCGATAAAGAACCGCTTTATATGGTTAGAAAAGCGATCGCACAAGATCCTGATACCTTTAGGTCAGTTGTAGAGAACCCTGAGTTTGTGCGCTACTATGGTGCTGTTCAAGGTGATAAGAACAAGGTCCTTCCTCCTGAATTTAAAGTGGCAGCCAACAAGGAACCTTTGTTGGCAAACAAGCAATTTTACTTCATGGCTGAAATGGATCCCGAAACGTGCTTGAAGCCTGATTTTGCAGATTTTGTTTTGAATTATTTTGTTGCCGGGAAACCTTTAAACGATTATTTCCGACGTGCATTAGGCCTGACTTCTCAGCTATGAACCGACTTTCTTTATACGCTTATCTGGTTTCTGCAATACTGATCGTGTTATCTGTATTTGCTTATTATCCCAAATGGGAAAAGCCAGCAACTGAGGCCACCTTGAGCTGGGATGTTTCCGGATACTATCTTTATTTGCCTTCTATATTCATCTATCAGGATATCAGGGAACTGAACTGGTGGGGAGCCATTGAACAAAAATACCAGCCCGGACCCGGCATGGGCCAGGCATTCAAACATCCGTGTGGCCATTTCGTGATGAAGTACCCCATGGGCCAGGCGCTACAGTTTTTACCATGGTTTACCGTCGCGCATTTACTTGCCAGCCCATTAGGTTATGAAGCAGATGGATTTTCAAAACCTTATCAGGTAGGTATTGGGTTGGGTAGTTTATGTATTGCCCTATTGGGATTATGGTTATTGCGACGCATTTTACTGCAATATTTTAGTGATCAGATAGCTGCCATCGTATTGATTTGTGTGGCAATTGGCAGTAATTATCTGGAATATGCAGGCATAACCGGGGCGATGACGCACAACTGGCTATTTACCTTAAACTGTCTCCTTATCCTAGCCAGTATTCGCTTTCATCAAACCCCAACGTTTGCAACCGCAGCGGTAATTGGACTCATGGTTGGATGGGCAACCCTAACCCGACCAACGGAATTGGTTTCTGTCGTTATTCCTTTGCTCTGGGGAGTTGGCTCCATGTCGGAATTAAAGGCTAGAATGAACCAATTTCAGAAAGAATGGCAAAAATTATCGGTTGCCGGAGTTGTTGCAGTAGCCGTGATGTTTTTACAACCTCTTTATTGGAAATATGCTACCGGAGAATGGATCGTATACAGTTATGAAGAGCAGGGATTTACCTGGTTTCCGCCACATATAGAGGATGTCTTGTGGAGTGCCAAAGCTGGCTGGCTGGTTTATACTCCCATCATGATTTTCGCCATTATGGGGCTCTTTTTACTGCGCAAGCAATTGCCGACGGTTTTTCCTACTGTTGCCATTTATTGTCTTACAGCGCTTTATATCACCTCTGCCTGGGATATCTGGTGGTATGGCGGAAGCCTGGGCCAAAGAGCCATAGTACAGGCTTACCCGCTTTGGGCCTTCGGTTTGGGTGCTTTCTGGACCTGGGCCTTCCGGATTTCTTTGCGCAAACTGATTTTTGGCAGTGTTGCCCTGGTTTGTATTTACCTTAGTATCTGGTGGTGTCATCAGGCCCATTTAGGAGGACAGTTTCACGCAGAACAAATGACCCGACAATATATCCTGACCGTACTCGGGAAATGGGAAAAAAACACAGACGACCTAAAGTATCTGGATACCCGCGATCGCTTCAAAGGCAGTAAGAGACAGGATGTAAAAATACTGATCAATGAAAATTATGAGCAGGATACCAGTGCTGCTACCAGTTCTGAATCGCCCATTGAAGGAGCGCGTTCTGCCAGATTAACTCCTCAGCAAGCCTTTACACCAGGTATCCGGTTGGCCAATCCCGGCCTACCCTACCAATGGGTAAGAGCATCGGCAACCTTCAAATGTGAAGCCAAGGAATGGAAACTTTGGGCTATGACACAGTTTACCGTGCGGTTCAAACAGGGAGATCAAATTGTAAAGGACCGGATTATTCGCCTTCAACGCCATATTGAAGGAAGTGAAGTCAAAACCATAGATTTTGACACCCGGATACCCGACAAGCCATTTGATCAGATTGAGGTTTTTTTATGGAATCCGGGGAGTGATAAAGCCGTTTGGGTTGACAACCTACAGGTTGAGGTTTTTCACTGATAATGAATTCATTACAAGTATTTGACCATCCATCTGTATGTAAAATCAAATACCTGCTCCTTGATCATTTCGTTGTGGATTTCATGATAAAGATCAGGCCATTCCTGATGGGTTATATCGCCCTTTACTCTTTCTGCGAAGCGCTTAGTTGCCTGGGGAGAGGTTATTTTGTCTCCTCCTCCATGCTGTAGTAATACCGGCATCTGAAATGTGCCCACCCAATGATCCAGCCATTTTGCGGCCTCCAGTAAAGCAATACCGGCCGCTGCACTTAATTTATTGTGCACCAATGGATCATGAAGGTAGGCTTGAACAACTTTTTCATCGTGAGAGATAAAGTGCGCCACCAGGCCTGTAGGCAAGGTAAGTGTAGGCATGAACCGGCGAAGAATACGGCCGGCTACCACTTTTAATGCCGGTGCTTCAAAGGCCAATCTGATCCATGGGCCGGTTGCAATCAGTCCGGTTAGTTCAGGATTGCGCCGCGTCACGTAGTTGAGGCAAAGGCCGCCGCCCATACTATGCCCATATAAAAAAAGTGGAACTCCTGGATATACGGAGCGGGTTTTGACAAGCAATAGCCCAATGTCATCCAATAACACATCCAGATCAGGCGCATGACCCTTTTTTCCACCACTTCGGCCGTATCCCTGATGGTCAAAGCCCATTACTGCAATGCCGTGTTGATTATACCAGGTAGCCATGTGGCTGTATCTTTCGATGTGCTCACCCTGGCCATGCACCAGGGCAATGACTGCTTTGGGGGAGGCTGCGGGCCAGTGAATGGCGAATAGTTGAAGTCCTTGTGCGTTGGTCCAGTGTAATTTTTCCATATTAAATAGGATACCATTTGGATAAGCCGACATCATTGGATGTGCTTATACCGGGAATGCTGTTTCTTTGCAGGGCAAAAATGCAACAAAGGGCGGTCTAAATATCTGTAAAGTTGCAAGAAACATAAGCAAAATGCGCATTATCTACATGGGTACACCAGAATTTGCGGTACCCTCTTTAGAAATTTTACTGGATAACGGCTACCAGGTGGTTGCGGTTGTGACGGCTCCTGACAAACCAGGAGGCCGGTTGGGTATTCAAGAATCTGCCGTTAAAAAATTTGCGGTAGCCAAAGGCTTAAAGGTACTTCAACCGGTGAAGCTGAAAGACCCTGGATTTCTGGAAGAATTGAAACAATTACAGGCTGATCTTCAAATAGTTGTGGCATTTCGGATGCTCCCGGAGGTAGTTTGGAATATGCCGCCAATGGGCACGATGAATTTGCATGGATCTCTGTTACCCAAATACCGGGGTGCTGCCCCGATTAACTGGGCAATCATCAATGGCGAGCGGGAAACGGGCCTGAGCACTTTTTTACTCCGACATGAGATTGATACAGGCGATTTGCTCATGCAGGAAAGTCTTACTATCGGGCCAGATGAAACAGCTGGTGAGTTACACGACCGTATGATGATTACAGGCGCCAGGCTGGTATTACGGTCTGTTCAGGCACTTGAACACGGAGAAATTCAAGCCATTCCCCAAAATGATAGTAACGCCAGTCATGCGCCAAAGATTTTTCAGGACACCTGTCAAATAACCTTTGAAAATCCGTCACAGCAGGTACACAACTTTATCCGCGGATTAAGCCCCTACCCTGGCGCCTGGATGATGCACGAAGGCAAAACCGTAAAAATATTGCGCAGCAAAATCCAGGAACAACCCCCTTCAGGAATGAAAGCTTTGCATCCGGGCGACTGGTTTACAGATGGGAAAAGCCAACTTTTTATACGAACCGGCGACGGCTGCATTGCTGTGGTTGAACTTCAAATGGAGGGAAAAAAACGGATGCCCGTGAAAGACTTTTTGAATGGCTATAAGATTCAAGGTTAAAAGCTCAAATAAAATTGCCCACTACCCAGGTGGATAGCAGGCAATTATAGAACCATGAAAATTCTTTGAAACCCCCTTGAATTTATATTACTCAGAGGTGTAGTCTTTCTTTTTTGTAGAGCAGTTCTTCCTTGGTTTCAACCCTGTCAGGGTCTGGAACGCAACAATCTACCGGGCATACCGCAGCACATTGTGGTTCTTCATGAAAGCCTGTACACTCTGTACATTTATCCGGAACGATGTAGTAAAAATCATTGGATACAGGACTGAGTTTTTTTGAAGCATCCACGACTGTTCCATCCTCCAGTTGATAACTGCCTTTTACGGTATTGCCATCTGAAATGGCCCATTCCACTCCACCTTCATAGATGGCGTTATTGGGGCATTCCGGTTCACACGCGCCACAGTTGATACATTCATCCGTGATGATAATTGCCATGTCTTTTGAGCTCTTTTGATGCAGATGTGGGAGAACAAATAAACTCCCTAAAAGTTGCTGCAAAGGTAAAAAGACCTTGACAAACTGCACATCTACCATTCAAATTGAAATCATTTCAATCAATGATTTTTTATTGAACCGCACGAACGAAGGCGTCCACTTTGTCTTTATCCAATTTCTTTTTCAGCATAGTTGCCTGTTCCCGTGATTTGAATTTGGCCACACATACAGAGTGGAAATTGGAATTAGGGAAACGTACAATCTCCGCATCCGTATAGCCTTTTGATTTAAAGCGAGCCAGTTGTGCGGTAGCCCTTTCTTCCATCAGGAAGGAGCCTGACACCACATAGTAAGTATCATTTTCCGCGTTGGATACTTTTACGGTTCCAGATGGTGGCACGTTTACATTCGCAGATGGATCAATGGACGTTGCTGAACTTGCTTTACCATCTACATAAACCATTGCACCGCCGTCAATACCGGTAACCATACGAACTTCCGTACGACGGTTGCGGCCATGTTCCTGTTCCGTGCAATTTGAACCATCCCGACAATTATTACGCAGTTCACTTTCCCCCAAACCAACCGGAACGAGTCGGTTACGTGGGATTCCAGCCGTTACAAGATACTCAACCACTCCATTTGCCCGGCGTTGGCTCAGATCCTGATTGTATTCATTGGTACCACGACTATCCGTGTGACTGCGAAGCTCTACCGCAACGGTTGGCTGTTGCCTCAATAAAGCGACCACCAGATCCAGGTCTTTGCGCGCATCCGGGCGAAGAGTTGCATCGTTAAAGTTGTAATAGATGTTCGGCAATTCAATGGCAGAACCAGGCATCAGCGGAGCCACGGAGATGTTTTGATACATAGGTTTGCTTATATCTGGCCAGCCAATGGAGTTTACCTCTGCGCTGCCAAGCATCCTGCCGCCTTGTACAATATCCACTCTGTATTTGCTTTCCGGGTTGATATAGTGTTCCAGGGTTCCACTTGCATCTGTAATTAGGGTATCCTTTTTGCCACCTTTGTCTACCAGGATCAGGGTGGCGCCGGCAAGTGGTGCGTTCGAGGTATAGTTAAACACCGTAGGGATCCATTGGATTTTACCCGTAGCGAGGCTGGTTTTTTCCAGTTGTGCAGCCAATTCATTTCCTGGTTTGGAAATAGGGAGTCGAATTTGTTTCGTTTGGTACCCCTTCTTTGAAATGATCACTACATAATTGCCAGGCTTAACATCCGTACGAAAACGGCCTTTGCTGTCTGTTTCTCCATTGATGCCTTTATCCGGTGGCATAGAGCCAATTACTTCTTTACCATCGATGGTTTGAACAGTGATCAGGTTACCTTGTTCGTCGCGACCGATGACATTAGCGCCATCGTAGTTTAAAACCTGAACCTCGGCATCTTTGATAGGAGTGCCGGCAGTTTTATCTGTAACTACAACTTTGAGATCCAGATTGCGATCCGGAACCCGTTTGTTCTGCAGGAGAAAATCATCGAGATTGCCGTTTTCTGAATGAAAGCTCATGATTTCATCGCCACCGGCTCCACCTGAACCATTGGTAGAATAATAACCATTGATCTTGTTCAAATCCACGATCAAACCAAGGTCATCACCTCCTGTATTAAAAGGCTCACCCAGGTTGATAGGCTTGGTCCAGGTATTTCCTTCTGAAATAGAATAGTACAGATCAAATCCGCCTTTACGATCCGTTTGACCATCAGAAGCGAAATAAAGGGTATTGTCGGCATGAATGAACGGAAAGGCGTCGCGGCCTGTAGTATTCACAGTTGGCCCCAGGTTAACTGGTTCACTCCAGGATTCGCCAACCTTGTAAGACACATAAATATCGGTGCTTCCCATAGATCCCGGCCGGTTGGAGGCAAAGAATAACTTATCACCATCAATGCTGATAGCCGGGTGAAAATCATCGAATTCACCGGTGTTGAATGGAAGGGCTACGGGAGCACTCCAAACGCCATTTTCCTTTTTTGAAGAGTATAGCCGGGTATGCTGAATTTTGTCTTTGGCAAACTGATCCTTTCCCGCAATCACTGAGTTGCTGGAGAAATAGACGGTTTCAGCAGTACGATCGAAACAAACCGGGCCTTCGTGATTGTTGATAGAATTCAATTCCTGTGCGAATACCTCAGGGGTTTGGAGTAGACCCTCTGCATTACGGCGGGAACGCAGGATAGACATCATCATTTCCTGCTTTTGGTCTACATTCTTTTTCTTGGATATTTCTGTATTGGTGGAAATGAGAACAATCCCATCTTCATAGAAAGTAGGACTGAATTCAAGACCAGCCGTATTAACTGCTGTTTCGCTTTTCACATCTACTTTTACCGGAGGAGTATTCACAGGAACAGTCTGTGCGGATAATGTCCATGCTAAAACCAATCCGATTAAAGTCAGAGTATTATGCAGATAGGATCTCATTGTACGATCAAGATTAAGTGGTGAAAGGAGTCTATTGGTCTGAGGGGAATCTTCTTACATGAAGAAGCGGGGGTTCGTCATATTTTTCTTTTTGCTTTTTCCGCCTGCGCCATCCACCCTTTTCAGGTCATATTGTAACATCAGTTCCACTGAACCGGAGTTGTAATCTTTCAAACTGCTTAGCGTAAAATCATACGCTGCACCAACGGCAAACTGAGGTGCTGCCTGCCACATCACAAGCAGATCCACAGATTCGCCGGCACCATCTCCGCCCATACGATAGGATAAGCCAGCGGTAAACTTGCGTTTGATATCAACATTTAAGTTAATATCGGCATCAAAAGGTGCGTTTTTAACGTATTTCAACAATACAGCAGGCATCAAATTGATGTCTTCACTCAATGGAATGATGGCGCCGGCCATGCCATAGAAGTGTTGAAATTCTTTGGCTGCCAAGGTTGCATTAGCATTAGACAAGCCAATGACATTGGAATACATCCGTGGAACGGATAATCCAAAATAATAGCGATTCATGATGGTGGCATAAATTCCCGCACCAACGTTCCCATAATAATCGCTAATACGTTCGTCCTCCACTGAAAGGTCTCCTCCTTGTAATGGTTTAGCATCGTTATAAGCGAATCCAAGAGAACGCAAAGAACCCGACAGACCCACTCGCAGAGATACATCTTCCTGTGCAACAAGATCATAGGAATAGGCTACCGAGCCTTGAAAATCACGTTGCAAACCAATTTTTACGTGAGATACATTAATGCCAACGCCAACTCGTTTAGACAAGAATGGGCCGTTAAAACTTGCCAGAAGAGATTGTGGAGCGCCATCAAATCCGATCCATTGGCTACGATAAATAGCCGTCAGACTAGGCACACCACGCGCGCCGGCATACGCTGGATTGATGTACAATTTGTTGTACATAAACTGCGTATAGTGTGCTTCCTGCTGCGCTTGCAGCGAAACAGAAACAGAGACCAGCAATGCAATGAGATAAAAGAGTTTTTTCATTGTAAAATTTGTTTGCAAGTGGAGGTTATGGTGGTTGAGCAGCGATGGTTAATAAACCGGTTACTTCCACCGCTGCTCAACCCGTTTATCAACGGAATATTTCTATGAATCCTTTCATAGGCGCCACATTTGGGCCTGGTTTGAATATGTAGAAGTACACACCATCTGGCAGATCCTTTCCATCTTCCCCATTCAAAGTGCCACGCCATGCTTCCAACGGATCGTTACTGTATGGTGAAGCTTCGTATACCTGATCACCCCATTGGCTAAATACCATCAGTGAATTCTCACGGAAAAGTCCGGTATCAATACAAGGTATTACAAAGTAATCATTAGCATCATCACCATTTGGAGTGATAATATTCGGAATGAATACACACTTCGTATCATTAATGGTGATAGTTACTACTGCTTCATCCGTCAGATCACAAGTTCTGGAGCATACCGTGTAGAAGAAAGACACCATACCTGGTTCCTCTCCTGCGGTATACGTGAACGTTCCGTCCGTTTCATTGAATACCAGCCCAGACAATTCCGGAGAAATATTACAAACTCCGAAATCAAAAGCCGGCATTAGTATGTCGTTGTCGAACACCGATGGAAAAGTAAGCGTTTCACCGGGGTCGATGGAATAATCCAAATCGTTTTCCGTCATGGGCTGTTGCACCAGGAACACTTCAGCCGTGTCTGGTGCTGCAGGACATCCATTCACAAGCGCTGAAACGATATACTGGCCGTCATTTTGACTGCTCAATCCATTAATAGTCAAGACATTAGTAGTTGAATTACTCACCGGACCTGTCCAGGTATAAATGGCACCTGCGATATTAGACGCTGTTAGTGTAATTGTGTCACCTGCACATCCTGGCAAAGGACTGACAACCGGATTGAGCCCGGCAATTTCCACCACTTGTACAAATACCACACAATCAGCGGAGTTCCCGGAAGAATCCTGTGCCGTAAACATTAACTGATTGAAACCCAATTGAAACACGGTGCCGGATGCAGGTCCCTGTTGCGAAATAATGGGCGTAACACAGTTGTCGGTTGCGTTAGGATTGTTGAAAAATACTTCCAGGCCATTGCAGCCGGCTACAGTATCGGTAGATACAATGAAATCATCCGGATCAGATACGATTGCCCCGCCAACATTGACAACAATGGGGCCTTGCGGACAATCAATTACCGGATCAACATTTTCAGAAACAACAACCGTAAAGGTGGCAGTTGCTGAATTACCCAGCGCATCATTTGCCGTATAAGTTACAACCGTGATACCAAACGGGAAGACGCTTCCAGGGGGTAAGGGGGTCACCGTAACCTGTGCTGGCGGACAAAAATCTACTGGAGTGGGTGGTGTCCAGTTGGCTGGCGTATTACAATCGGTAATATTAATCACCGGTCCTGGCACGTTGATAAAACGAGGCAGGATGTTATTGTTTACGGTCAGTTCACATTCAGCAAAGTTGCCACTGGCGTCTTCAACACGTACAATAAACATGGTAGTTCCAGCGGGGAATGTATCCCCGGGTTCATAAGCCGATGTAATGATGAGGTCCGCTTCTGGAGTACAGTTATCTGTTGCCACAGGAAACGACCAAACAGGAATTACGCCACAAGGATCTGCCATTGGAACCGGAATCGGAGTTGTTGGGCAATC
>JBIKUE010000207.1:0-5401 GCA_044347755.1 Saprospiraceae bacterium | reverse complement strand
TACCTGTGCTCAGAAATTCAACTATAAAAAAAAACATGAGTCATCCCGAATTTTTCATGGTTGCTCCTGTTTATATGATCAAATCGCATCCCGGACCTCGCAAGAGGTCCAACCTTTGTAGCGCATTAAACGCAAAAGGCATCCCGGACCTCGCAAGAGGTCCTAAAATCACATAACCCATGTTGCTACAAAGGTTAGACCTCTGCCGAGGTCTGCTGCGCAAAGCCATAAAACAAACATGAGCCACCCCAAAATTCAGGATGACTCATGTTTATAAACGTCTACGTAGAGGTTATTTCCTCATTAATTTAGCAATAGTTGCACCAATTTGAGCAGGTGAACTCACTACATGGATGCCATTTTCCGCCATAATCTCCATTTTAGCCGCCGCAGTATCCTCTGCTCCTCCTACGATCGCACCAGCGTGCCCCATTTTTCTCCCTTTAGGGGCCGTTTGCCCGGCAATAAAACCAACAACGGGTTTCTTATTGCCATTAGCACGAATCCAACGGGCTGCTTCAGCTTCGAGGCCTCCACCAATTTCGCCAATCATTACAATTCCTTCGGTTTCAGGATCATTCATGAACAGTTCAATGGCTTCGCGTGTGGTGGTGCCAATGATAGGGTCACCACCTATGCCAATAGCTGTTGTAATGCCAAGCCCGGCTTTTGCAATCTGATCCGCAGCTTCATATGTCAGGGTGCCGGATTTTGAAACTAGCCCAATAGGCCCCCGCTTGAAAACAAAACCAGGCATAATGCCAACTTTTGCCTCATCTGGCGTAATAATACCCGGGCAGTTGGGCCCAATCAAACGAACACCTTTATCAGAAATGTAGGCTTTCGCACGAACCATGTCCTGAACCGGGATGCCTTCTGTAATCGCTACAATCACCTTGATTCCTGACATAGCGGCCTCAATGATGGCATCTGCGGCAAAACCGGGTGGCACAAAAATAATGCTGGTATCTGCACCTGCCTGCTTCACAGCATCTTCTACTGTATTAAACACTGGCCGGTCGAGATGTGTTTGACCTCCTTTTCCGGGTGTTACACCACCTACTACATTGGTTCCATAAGCAATCATTTGCTCCGCATGAAAGGTACCTTCCTTCCCTGTGAAACCTTGAACGATAATTCTGGAGTGTTTATTAACTAAAACAGACATTTTGGAAAACGATGAACGATGAACGATGAACGGTTGATGAATGGGATTTTCTCCATTTCATCCCGCTTCAATTATTTCTCTTCTTGTATGATGAACACCTCTTCATTGGCGCGCTTCATGTAATAATGCTCTCTGGCAAACTTTTCCTTGGTCAATTCGAAATCTTCAGCCTCCTCCTTTGCGCCTTTTATCTTTGCCTGATAATAGGTACGGTCAGCCTCTAACTGCTTTTGCGCCCGCCAAAGTTTCCACTGAGTCCAGAAACTATGTCGATCCAAAAACACCATGATAAACAAAAAGATTACCAGGGTCAGATAGTATCTGTTTTGTAAGGGAGCAGGCAATCTGTTCCAAAGTGCTTGCCACGGAGTGGATGAAAGCGCCATACAATACTCTATTTAGGAAAACTAAAAAGGTACTCTTGTTCCTTTTCGGCTCAAAAGTAGTACTTCTCAAACGGCCCAACACTAATACGCTGCTACTTCTTTTTTAAATCAGCGAATCAACCGCCTCACTTAACCTGGAAGCAATTTCATCTATGGTGCCTAAGCCATTGATATTCATACTTTTACCTTGTTCGGCGTAATAGTCAAAAACAGGTGCCGTTTCATTTTTGTACACAGCAATCCTTTTCCTGACTGTTGTTTCATCATTATCATCCGAACGCCCGGAGGTTTGTCCACGTTTTAAAATTCGATCCACAATTTCTTCATCATCCACTATCAGGGCTATCAATCCTGATACTGATGTGCCCATACTCTGCAACAAAGCATCCAGTGCTTCTGCCTGAGGTATAGTACGTGGGAACCCATCAAAAATAAATCCGTTAGCGTCAGGATGTTTTTCAACCTTATTCCGCAACATGCCAATGGTGATGCTGTCAGGAACTAATTCGCCTTTGGCCATAAATGCCTTGGCTTCCAGCCCTAATGGAGTATTATTCCCCATTTCATACCGGAACAGATCTCCAGTGCTGATATGCACGAGGTTATATTTCTCAATCAAAAAAGCAGCCTGCGTTCCCTTCCCGGAACCTGGAGGACCAAATAGTACAAGATTCGTCATATGCAGATGTGGTACATTCTCGAAAACGCAAAGTTAGCCATGACAAACACCAACTGCGCATAAATAAAACTGGAATTTAAAAATACAATTTACAGGCTGAAAATCAAACAATATAAAAATTTTATTTTGCAAAAAAAAGCATAATAGAAATATAAGTTGAAATTTAAAGCATACAATATGGGTCAGGTGAAATCTTTGATGCGATATCTTTCTCCATATGTCCTTATCCATTGATACAAACGCCACACATCTTCTGTATTAAACAATGATGTACCGGCATTCATGGTGGCTGCTGATCCACAGGCTACACCAATTTGTCCCATTTCTCTAAATGTCTTCCCTTCGCCCAGTGCCCAAACCATACCGGCCACCATGCTGTCACCAGCTCCTACGGTAGTTTGTTTTTGAACCATTGGAGCAGGAATGTGCTCTACCCCATCTTTTGTCACAATGATTGCTCCTTGAGGCCCAAGCGAAACAACCACGATCTCACATTTTCCTAAACGAATAATATCAGCGGCTGCATCATCTACCTGATTCAACTCTAGCCCAGGTACTCCCGCCAGAGCACTCAATTCATCAAGATTGGGCTTAAGCAAGTAAAGGCCTTCGTCTGCTGCTGCATGAAGCGGCTTCCCGGAGGTATCCAGAATGAACTTTGCCTTTATTTCCTTGGCAAATCCTGCTACCTTTTCGTAATAAGTTTCCCGTATCCCCGGTGGCAAACTCCCGCTAGCCACCAAAAATTCAGGACGCAAGGATCTAATCCTTTCTAAACACAGATCAGCATCCTTTTCCATTACAGTCAGGCCAGGCATCGTTAGCCGATATTGGGCATTTGTGGATAGATCTCGTACCGAAATATTTTCACGAACCTCTCCCTCTACCTGAACAGGTTGAATGCTTACCCCATCATGTTCCAATAAATTACAAAGTATTTTTCCATTGTGCCCCCCGCAAGGAAATACGGCAACCGTTTCACTACCCAATTTACGGATAGCTTTGGAAACATTAATCCCGCCGCCACCGGCATCCAGCCTCATAGCACTACAACGCATTTTTTTTTCCGCAACCAACTTTTCAACCTCCGTGCTTTTGTCCAACGCTGGATTCAGTGTTAATGTAACTATTTTAGTCATGAATTTCAATGGAATATGTTTGCACAAACTAGGAATTTTCCTTGATGACCCAAAACTCCCTTTTAGGATCAAGTAGATATCATCCAACAAACCCTACTTCGACACAAAGATGCACGGTTTGATTTGAATTGTGTGCGCACTTAAGATTTGATTGATTCAGAATTGAATACCCATGAACGTACATCCTTTTTACCTTTGCAAACCAAAGGCCCATCCTTAAAGCATGTTGGGGATTTTCCCGATAAATCGGGACAGGTACTGACGGAGTCAAAAATTTGAGCTTTTTTCGTCAGTTTTTGCGTTTTTGAAGAAGCATAACTTGTCCCGATTTATCGGGAGCCTGAGTTACGTGACTGAAAAAAGGTGAAAAATGGCGAAAAAAGGACTGTTTTTGGTCCGGCAAGAAAATCCCCAACATGCTCTTAGAAGCCATCTTTTTGATATGGCTTCTATTCACCTTTATGTAAGTCTGTTATGATGGATTTTTTTAAGAACAAGCGTGTTTGGATCACCGGGGCATCCTCCGGAATTGGAGAAGCCCTGGCATTATGCCTGGCTGAAAAAGGCGCACACCTCATTCTCTCAGCCCGGAATGAAGTAGAAATGAATCGTGTAGCCGCTGATTGCCTGACTGCCGGGGCAGCTTCCGTATTGGTCAAAAGGCTGGATCTTGAACAGCACGATACCATACCTGAATTGGTTGAAAACACGTTAAAACAGGTAGGCAAAGTGGACATTTTGGTCAACAATGGTGGCATTTCACAAAGAGCCCTTGCACTGAATACCACTTTGGAAGTCGACAAAAAATTAATGGCTGTCAACTATTTTGGTACCATAGCAATTACTAAAGCGTTGTTGCCCAACATGATCATGCATCAATTGGGGCATATCGTGACAATTACCAGTCTGACGGGTAAATTTGGATCGCCCTACCGTTCCTCCTATGCTGCTTCAAAGCATGCATTACATGGGTTTTTCGATAGCCTTCGGGCCGAATTATATGAGTACCAAATAAAAGTAACCCTTATTTGTCCCGGATTTATTCGGACTAATGTGAGTAAAAATGCACTCACTGGCGATGGTTCAAAGCTGGGAACTATGGATGAAGCCACTGAGAAAGGCATGGAACCGACCAGGCTGGCTACTAAAATCCTACAGGCCATTCAGGAAGGGAAGCAGGAAGCTTATTTTGGAGGCAAAGAGGTATTGGGTATATACCTTAAGCGGTTTTTTCCTGCTTATTTTTCTAAGGTTCTATTAAAAGCCAAAGTGCGATAATGCTACCCTACTCTGGTAGTAGCAAATAGCCTTCGTATGCTATAACGGCCACTACCTTTGCCTATCAGCATTAATAATCCACCTATGATCGCAAAATTCTTCATAAAGAGAATGCTTTCCTGACGTAATGCCAAGTTGGTTTGGGTGTTCCAAAAATCGTGTACAATTAGCGTAACAGGTACCCAATAGGTTAACAGTAATATGGCTCCCAGGGTGGATCTGTATCCCAGCAGCACCATCATACCACCCATGGTTAATAAAAAGATGGCACAATACAATAAAAAATCCTGATTCCAGGTCAAACCATGCTCCTGCATAGTTGCTTTGGCTGTGCCAAAGAATAAAGTAGTATCTATTGCTTCAAATATGAAAATGGCTGAAAGGAAGATTCGTCCTATCAAATCAGTGATATCTCGCATATTAGGTCAGAATGTTCAGAAACAGCTTTTGTTGGTGTTAAAAAATGTGCTCTTTGAAAAGGTGTGCGAAGATAAGCGCATGTTGGGGATTTTCTGTCGAAGTAATCCAGGAGCCTGATAACCTTTAATAAATCATTCTTGTGATAACACAAAAGCCCCCTGATCAAACCAGCCCAGCGCCAACATAAACCCATACCCCCCCCATAAACCCATAAACACAAAAAAAGCCCCCCTTCGCGCCTTTGTGCCTTCGCGCCTTTGTGTCCCTCACGCCTTCCAAACAAAAAAAGCCCCCCTTCGCGCCTTTGTGCCTTCGCGCCTTTGTGCACCTC
>JBIKUE010000092.1:0-18757 GCA_044347755.1 Saprospiraceae bacterium | reverse complement strand
CCGCGTTCACCATTTTGGCCCCGTCTTTGATGATGCCGCCATGCTCGGAGCGGGTGCCTACCATGAAACCAGTTACGTCGTGCAAAAACACGAGGGGTATCTTTTTCTGGTTGCAATTCAGGATAAACCGCGTGGCTTTGTCGGCAGAGTCGGAGTAAATCACCCCGCCAAACTGGATTTCGCCCTTGGCATTTTTCACTACCTGACGGTTGTTGACCACAATACCCACCGCCCAGCCATCTATCCGGGCATAGGCCGTGACGATGGTTTTACCGTAATGCTCCTTGTATTGGGTGAGTTTTCCACCGTCTACCAGTCGTTTGAGCAATTCCAGGGTATTATAGGGCTTGGCGCCATTTTCCGGATAAATTTCCAGCAGATCGTCTGGCGTTCCCGCTGCGGGCTCGGGCTCTACCCGGTCAAAACCGGCTTTATCAAACCTGCCGAACTTGTCTACCAATTCTTTAATGGTATCCAGACAAGTCTTGTCGTCCGGCATTTTGTAATCCGTTACCCCGGAAATTTCAGAATGGGTGGCCGCTCCGCCCAGCACTTCTTTGTCGGCGTCTTCTCCGATGGCCGCTTTCACCAGATATGGACCGGCCAGGAACACCGAGCCGGTTTTTTCTACAATCAAAGCCTCGTCCGACATGATTGGCAGGTAAGCGCCCCCGGCTACGCAGGCGCCCATGATGGCTGCTATTTGCGGTATTCCGGCCGACGACATTTTGGCATTATTGCGGAATATGCGTCCGAAGTGTTCCTTATCGGGAAAAATTTCATCCTGCATAGGCAGGTACACCCCGGCAGAGTCCACCAGATAAATAATGGGCAGACGGTTTTCCATGGATATCTCCTGTGCGCGCAGGTTTTTTTTGCCGGTAATGGGAAACCAGGCGCCCGCTTTTACCGTGGCATCATTGGCCACCACAATGCATTGCCGGCCCCGAATATATCCGATCATGACCACTACCCCACCGGCCGGACAACCGCCGTGTTCCTGGTACATATCGAATCCGGCAAAAGCGCCCACTTCAATTCGGGGCGAGCCAGGGTCCAGAAGGTAATCAATGCGCTCACGGGCGCTCATTTTGCCTTCTTTATGGAGTTTTTCGATGCGTTTCTGGCCTCCCCCTTCATGGATTTTTTCCAGATGGCGATTGAGGGAAGAAATGGCTAATTTGAGTGCGTCCGCGTTTTTAGCAGTTTCTAAATTTGTTGTGGTGGACATTGATTAGGTAAAATTTTGGGTCCAAGGTACACCTAAAACCCTGTTTTTTTGTTGTAATAAACAGTCTTCAGCAGCGCATTGCCAAATGTATTCCCTTCAACAATATTACCAGGAAAAGGCTTACAAAAGGGCTGGAATTTTATCAGAAAATTGGCGCCCGGAACTCGGATTCAAAGCCAACGAAGCGATCATGGAGCAGGTTTACCTGTATTATCAGGCTGTGTACCAGGCCAACCCGACCCGTTTCTTATGGGCGGGCCTGGCCCGGCTCACGGGTGGTCAGGTACTTTTCGGGATGCGCAATGCCGTTAAGATAGCCCGCGACCCATGCGCACTCACCTGCGGCATTGTAGCTGTGGCCAAAGATATTTTTGAGAGCCTGGGCTGGCAACACGAACTTTTCCTGGAATCGCCGGATACACTCATTGCCTATTGTGGCCAAACAAAAATGGAGGCGTCCGGATTTGATTATGAGGAAGCCTGGCAGTATATTGCCTCCGGAAATCCGGCTGCTATTGCTTTGGGGAATCAGATGTTGCTTAAAAATGAGCAGAAATGCACCATTCAGCCGCATTATGAACAAATCAGGAAAGATGGCTATGCCAATCGTTTTTTTCGGTTCACGCGGTTTGTTATGCGCAATATCCATCCTCACCACAGGCATTTCATCCTGGAATTTCCGCTGAATGACGTAACCCGTTTTGAAGACCGATGGAAATGGATTAGCCACCCTGCAGGTATGTGGCCCAGATGGGTGCAATTGCCCCGAGAGGAAAGAGACCGGCTGGTAGCCTTGTCAACCGAAGCGGTAATCAGACATCATTGGCGTTAACTTAACCAACTGTACAGCATGATTCCATGTAAAAACTGCAATGCCGAATTTGATGGAAAATTTTGCCCTTATTGCGGACAAAAGGCAAAAACTGGTCGCATCACCATCAGCCAGGTGGCTAAAGATCTGCAAAACCAGGTGGTTCATGTGGAGCAAGGTTTTTTGTACACTTTACGTGAATTGATCCTTCGTCCGGGCATTATGTTGCGCGACTTTATTGCAGGTAAAAGAGTAAAACACATCAAGCCGGTTAAATTCCTGGTTTGGGCCACGGCCATCAGCTTTTTGATAGTCAAACTGCTTGGCTTTCAGGAACACATCATTAACCAGATCAAAGCGCAACAACAAATTCAGGACAATTCCCCCGTCATGTCATTGTTGCAAAAAATAGGGGATTGGGTCAATGCGCATCCAAGCGTCATCATGTTGTTTACAGTGCCCTTTATTGGTTTGGCCTCCTGGCTCTTGTTTCGGAAAAGAGCGTACAATTACGCCGAGCATTTCACTGCTGCAGCATATCTGATGGGTATGATAAACCTTTTCAGCATAGTCGTAACCATAGTACTCTCCTTTTTCAAACACTTGCCAATTCAACAGTTGACCATATTGAGCAGTATTCAATGGTTGTTTAATTTGACTTATTTTGGCTGGACTTACGGGCAGTGGATGGAGGGCGACAGACCGGCATGGACTCGTTTTAAAGGGGCAATGGTGGTCATAGGAGGCTACTTTTTAATGATCATTGCCACAGCATTGATCACTTCCACGTTGCTCACGTTGTTCGAAACCCAGGTAGACGCCTTTTTATCACAGTAAGGTATGGCTCCAGGAGAACCTGTAATCATCAGTCCGGAAGCTTCCTTTCCCGACTACCTGCGGGTGCGCACACGCGAGAACCGTATTTTGCCAGATGAAGCGGTAGCTGTTCTGCCGCTAGTTGCGCCGGGGCATCCGCATGCCAAAGAATGGAACTTGCGGGCCAAAACACTTCGCCGGTTTCAAGTATACCTGGACAAAAACTTCGGCAACAAACCGCTCAAAATACTCGATCTGGGCTGCGGGAACGGCTGGATGGCCCATCATCTGGCTGTGCATCCTGCCCGACAAGTACGGGCCGCAGATGTCAACGGGCCGGAGCTGCAACAAGGCGCCCGACTCTTTGGACGGGAGAATCTGATTTTCTGGCAGGTGGATATACTAAAAGACAAATTACCGGAAAACGATTTCGATCTGATCGTACTGGCAGCTTCCGTGCAGTATTTTCCGGACTTAAGGGCGTTGATTCATGTCCTGAAAACCTGTCTCAAGCCAGGCGGGGAAATACACCTGCTCGACAGTCCTTTCTATGCTGACGAAGCAGCCCGGATTGCTGCCCGGGAAAGATCGAGGCAATATTACCAAGGGGTGGGTATCCCGGAGATGGCTCAGCATTATTATCACCATACCTGGCCGGAGCTGAGGGCATTCGGCGCGGAAAATCTGAATCATTCGCTGATAAACAAGCTTTTCTGCCGGTTTAGGTTTCCCTGGGTTCGGATCAGGGTTGGCTGATGGAACTTTTGCGCACAAACTCCCAGGCCACAATACCCGCCGCCACCGCTACATTCAGCGAATGCTTGGTGCCAAACTGCGGAATTTCCAGGGCGCCATCGCAAAGGGGTAGTACTTCTTTCGATACGCTCCGCTGGCGCGATGATCCAACCTAGTAGCTCCAGGGCTGATTTCCTCAGCAGAACAGCTTACGCTGGCTTGTCACCCCGCATGGGTCCTTACAAGCCAGGTTGCCTGACAAACAATGGGCCTCAGTGCGCGTTCGGCTTGGGGTTTAGGACCTTGGTGCTAACGGGGAGGGAGAGAAGTCTGTATAGGGCGGAAAAGAACCTGTGATTTTTTTGTTGGAAGATATGCACAATGCTGTATTTTTGTTTCCAAAAAACCTAATTTATTGGGAATAAAAGAAATGAAATTGCTAGATTTTTTGACCCGATTCAAGGCAACGCCGGCATTCTCTATACGGGAGGTAGCGCAGTTATACCCTGGATTTGAGCAAGAAAATTTATTAAATTGGCAAAAAAAGGGCCATATTTTGCGTATTCGGAATGGTTGGTACAGTGTTTCTGGCCGAATTTCTACGGAAGAACATTTATATTGGATTGCCAATAAAATCTACCGACCTTCCTATATATCTTTGGAAAGTGCATTTGCATACTACCATTGGATTCCGGAGGCGGTTTTTACCATCACCTCTGTATCAACTTTAAAAACTAAAGCATTTGATACGCCTGTAGGCCATTTCCGTTATTCCAGTGTCAAACCAACCCTCTTTTGGGGTTATACATTATTGAAAGTTGAAGCATTTGGCGTTAAGATAGCAGAGCCGGAAAAGGCCTTGCTGGACTTTTTGTATCTAAATCCGAAAGTAGAATCTATGGCAGATTTTGAGGCGCTCCGTTTTGATACAGACCAAATGAGGCAGGATATTGATCGGGAAAAATTATCGGCCTATGTAAGGATGTTTGATTCCGTTTCCTTGTCCAAACGCGTTCACGCATTCATTCAATTTCTTGACTATGCTCAATCTATCTGAATTATTGACAGCCTATCCAGTGGAGCTGCGCGTCCACCGTTCGTTTATACTGCGGGAATACCTGCAATGTAAGATCCTCGAAATATTATTTGATGGACCATTCGGCAATCGGTTCTGCTTTCTGGGAGGAACTTGCCTCCGTTTAGTACATCAAAACTCGAGATTTTCTGAAGATCTTGATTTCGATAATTTTCAGGTCACGGAATCTGAATTTGATGAGGTGTCAAAGGCTATTCAACTCGGATTAACGCAACAAGGATTTCAGGTGGAGATGAAGCAAATCATTCGTGGAGCGTACCATTGCTATATTCGTTTCCCGGGTTTGTTATTCCAGCAAGGTCTCAGTGGTTACCGCGAAGAAAAAATTCTGATTCAGTTGGACACAGAACCACAATACTTCAATTTTGAACCCGAGCGGTATATCTTGAACCGTTTCGATGTTACTACTCAAATACTTATTACGCCGATTGACATCCTTTTAGCTCAAAAATTTACCGCACTGTGTCAACGTAAAAAAAACAAAGGGCGCGATTTCTTCGATATCGTATTTCTTCTTAGCAAGTCTGTGAAGCCTAATTATTCTTTTTTGGAGATGAAACTGGGCGTTTCTAACCCAGCCCAACTGTTAGATCGGGTCAGGCAAGTGTGCCAATCTCTTGATATGGAAGAAATGGTTAAAGATGTGCGTAATTTTCTGTTCTATCCGTCAGATGAAAAGAAGGTTCGATTGTTCCTTCAAGTGCTGGAGCAATCAGATTTATAAATACCAGGTATTTACGTTCTGGTTATTTAGAGCATGTTTGGGATTTTCTCGCCGGGCTATTGCAAAGGACGGGGCAGCTTACTCCCTTCCCTTGGATAGGGATTAAGCTTAACTAACAGAACTTTTCCTGACAAACTCCCAGGCCACAATACCCGCCGCCACCGCTACATTCAGCGAATGTTTGGTGCCGAATTGTGGAATCTCCAAGGCGCCGTCGCAAAGAGCCAATACAGCTTCGTCAACGCCATCTACCTCATTACCTAACACAAACACATACCGCTGACCTGCCTGAGGTTGAAATTCCTGTAACCAGGTTTTATCCATTGTTTGCTCTACAGCCCATACCTGATACCCTTCCTTTTTTAAATACCTTACGGCCTCAGTGGCATCCTGAAAATATTTCCAGGCCACTGATTCTGTGCTGCCAAGTGCCGTTTTCAATATTTCCCGATGTGGTGGTTGCGCAGTAATGCCACACAAAATGACTTGTTCCAGCGCAAAGGCATCTGCTGTGCGGAAGATGGAGCCTACATTCAAACCGGAGCGCACCCCATCCAATAACAGGGTTAGTGGCTTTTTGGCAGTAGATTTAAAGTCAGAAACCGACAATCTGCCCAAGTTTTCCATAGTACTTTTTTCCATGACGCAAAAATGAGGAACTTCGCGCTTGTATTCCCCAAAATACCGCTGCTATCCTTGCGATGATTGGAAAAAACAATTGGTTGATGCTATTGGCCTTGACAGGCGTATGGTTCACCTCCTTTTCGATGTACGGCCAGAACATTGCGCAAGCCCGGACACAAGCGCCGGGCAGTACCGTAACGGTGCGCGGAATCGTAACCAATGGCGCCGAATTAGGTAAAATCCGTTATCTCCAGGATGGATCCGCCGGGATCGCTGCTTTTCCAGGTACAGGTTCCGCTGCAGGGTTTGAAGCATCCGTTACCGCCGGGGATAGTATCGAAGTTACCGGAACCCTGGTAGACTTTTTCGGGCTTTTGGAAATTACCCCAATTACCAGCTTTCAGGTTATTTCCAGCGGCAACCCGCTACCTGCGCCAAAATCCATAAGCCTGTTAGACCTTTCTGAAAGCCTGGAAAGTCAGTTGGTTGAATTTAATTGTGTATCTTTAAATAGTCCGGGGGGGAATTTCAATGCCGGAACTTACGACATTCATGATGCTGCAGGAGGCGCCTCAGAATTGTATTTCAGAAGCAGCCATCCGCTGTTGGGAACGCCCAGGCCAACCGCCTCTTTTCGGCTGCGCGCCATCGTCTCTGATTACTTAGGTTATCAATTACTACCGCGCTATGCCGATGACATGGACGAGGCCGGCTGTTTTTATTTTGTGCAACAGCCAGAACAAAGTTCTTTACAAACCGATGGTTTTCAACTGAACTGGCAAACCAGTTTGCCTGCAACCTGTACCGTTTTTTATGGTACAAGCCCTGTTCCGGATCAAAGTGTTGCGGTTGCAGGAAGTAATACTTCCCATCAGGTTATTCTGGAAAATTTATTGCCGGGAAGTATCTACTGGGTTCAAATTGCGGCAGAACATAACGGCCTGACCATTTATGCCCCCTTAATCCCCCTGGTAACCGTTTCTACCTCGAGTGGTGAAATAAAAACCTTTTTCAACCACGATATTGACCCTGCTTTTGCCAATGGAAATGTTCCGAATGGGCAGACAGACGATGAAGTGATTGCCGAAATCCTGACCCGTATCAATCAAACGGAACAGACCCTGGATATTGCCATGTACAACAATAACCGCGCAGACCTGACCAACGCGGTGAAAGCGGCCCATACCCGAGGTGTAAGGGTACGCTATATTGCAGCATTTGAAGGAAGTAATACAGCCCTGAATCCACCGCCTGACTTTCCGTTGGTGTATGGCAATGAAATAGCCATTATGCACCATAAATTTCTGATTGCCGATGCTGATATCCCGGATAAAGCCTGGGTGATGAGTGGCGCCATGAACTGGACGAATCAGAATATTAAGACGGATTTCAACAACGTTCTTTTCATTCAGGATCAATCTCTTGCTCGCGTGTATGAACTGGAATTTGAAGAAATGTGGGGCAGTAACGGCCCATTCCCTGATGTTTTGAACGGAAAATTCGGGCCTGCCAAAACGAATAACACCCCGCACCTGTTACGGATTGGCGGTCGGCAGGTGGAATCGTTTTTTTCTCCTTCAGATCAAACTACCACCCAAATCGAAAGGGTGATCAGAAGCGCCCAAAGTGAAGCCCTGTTTGCTACCTTTTCCTTTACTAAAAACGAACTGGGAACAGCACTGGTGGACATGCACAACGATGGCGTATCTGTACGGGGTATTATGGAAAACATTGATGATTCAGGAGCAGAATACGCTTATTTGCTGGCTAATGGCGTTGCCGTTAAACACCATAACCTGACCGGCGAATTTCACCATAAATACACCGTGGTAGATGCTTATGATATAAATTCCGACCCGGTGGTACTTACGGGGTCGCATAACTGGTCGAACGCTGCTGAAAACATCAACGATGAGAACACCTTAATCATCCACGATCCGGCCCTGGCAACTTTGTTTAAGGCAGAGTTTGAAAAACGTTGGGGCGACTTTCCCGTTGCAACACATAACGGCATGCCCATTACATTAACGGTCTTTCCTAATCCCAGTGCCGGGCATGTTCACATCTTTGGTATGAACCATCCTTCTGGCAAATGGCAAGTATCCAACACGCTCGGGCAGCCGATGTTGTTGGGGCAATGGACGATGGGAAACACGCTCGAGCTGGATTTAGGGACACTCCCTACCGGCTTTTATATCATCACCCTTCATTCCGAAGATGGCGTTACCGGCATTCCGATTCAAAAAATTTGAGGTAAAGCAGGAGGGCGCTGTACATCCGGTTGGAACGGACGCGGTACTTCTGGGTTCCTGGGCAGACGTTTCAGGTGTGAGGCAGTTCCTGGACATTGGAACCGGAACCGGTGTGATCAGTCTGATAACTGCTCAACGATTATCCGATGCGGGAGCCCAATGGCAAGGTATTGGGGTCGAAATGCATCAGGGATCTGCTGAACTTGCCAGAGAAAACTTTGCAGCCAGTCCGTGGGCGTCGCATTTGGGGGTTCAAACCTGTGCTATACAGCATCTGAGCGGAATAGCACCTGCTTCTTTTGATCTGGTAATCAGTAACCCACCCTTTTTTTCAGAAACCACGGTTTCACCGGATGCTACCCGAAGCCTGGGCAGGCATACGGCATCCTTATCACCTGTGGATTTACTATTGGCTGTGCAAAAATGGATGAGTCCTGAAGGAAGGTGTTGTTTGATCCTTCCTGCCCAAGAAGGATACCGACTGTGTGAATTAGCCGTTCCAATGGGTCTTTACTGGACGAAAATCGTGGAGGTACACGCAAAATCGGAAAAACCGGTGGAGCGACTATTGATCCAACTGGAACGAAACCCCTATCCCATTCAACGTCAAAAAATGTTTTTACACTTGGCTGGACAATTATCAGAGGCTTTCAGAATGCTGACCCGTAACTTTTACCTGGCTGGATGAGTGATGGGGTCCCCCAATTTGATAACGGCGCGCTCTTCTCCCATCAAGATGACATTTTGCCCAAACAATACTTTATTGCCATTTTTACGGTATCCTGAAAGCGTTTTCAAAGGTTCGGCTGAACGTTCGGAGGTTTCCTGGTTGGTGGTGATGACGGTACAACGCGCACAAGGTTTTACGCCCCTGAATGCTTGATCCCCGATAAAGAAATCAGACCAATGGTCTTCTTCAAATGCCTCTCCCCCACGAAACACCAGATTAGGCCTGAAGCGATCCATAGGCAGTAGCTCCTCCAAGCGGCTGTTCAAATCTGCCAGAGAAGCTTCTCCGATGATCAAATAAGGAAATCCATCAGCGAAGCTGACTACCTGACCGGAAGGTGCATATCTGCCATCTGCCCTGCGACGGGTGGTATCCGGCATATACACCAAACGAACGCTTTGCCCTAATACACTGGAAAACCAGGCATGAATGGAATCATCCAACAACCTTGCTGCGCATCGATCGCTCCATACTTCCACCATGATCCTGGGATAAGCGGTTGCCTGAATTTCCAGGGGAATCTGAACTTTATCCTCCGGATTGTTTTTATGGTAAACCTCTAGAAACGGCAATGATATAGCCGTTCTTAATAAAGCCATTTCAGGAATTTCACGTTGACTAACGAACCTGCCGGTCTCATCCACCAACATCCAGCGGCGGTCATATTGCAACCCGCGGCGTTCTACAACGGCCTCAGCAAGGGAAATGCCACCTACAGATTTGATGGGGTAAATATGAATGCCGGAAAGGAGGAGCATGATGAGTTTATGGGGTTTATGTATCCCGGAATGATATTCCGGGAAGGTTTATGGGTTTATTCAGCGAATACCAATGACCTTGAATTTGACATTGTCATAGCGATTTTCTGATTTTTCGGCATCGCGAAATACCTGAAGCAATGCTTCTTTCTTTTCTTTTTTTTCTTTGGAGAGCAGGTCTTTAGCGTTATGAATCATAAACACGACTTCCTGATTATCCAATACCTCAAGGGAGCATAAGCAATCCATCAAGGCATCCAGGTTACTGCCAAAGTAGTCCGGGAAGAGTAACACCTTGGCAATACGCGGATAAAAACTGCGGAAAGTGCGTGCTTTTGCGCCATCTATTTCAGCAAGGTACACATGTGAAGGCAAACTGGGAGGAGCGTCCAAAAGTTCCATAGAATCGGGCATTAAGTGGTTTCAATCAACTTTTATAAAGGTTTTGTAATGGTCTTTGGTATAGTATGCACTATGATCCGAACCAGTAACCAGGCGTTCAGGCCCGCGATTTTGCCCTTGTTTTTTCGGGTGTACATCCCATTCGGAATATCGGACTTTTTTACCTTCGGATGATTTGGCCGGAAGTCGTTTTTCCCGGTTTTGAAACTCTTTCCCGCCTACAAATCCATCGGGAGCCTCTCCATTTTTTCGGATATAGGTCAGCACCTCTACCACGTAATCCGGAACCTTTGAGGTCGGAGTCGGAAGAGAAGTTTGTTCCTTTTGAGGAGTTTGTCCCCCTGAATTGGAAGGCAGTTGCTGCAGTTGCTGCTGCCTATGCCAAAAGAACCAAACCAATGCGCCCAATACCGCTAATATAATCAGCCGGGCCATTAATCGCTTTTGTGGAGAGGGTTGTTTCATATTGTTCAGACAAATGTAGGGGTTTATGGGTTTTTTGGGGTTTATGGGTTTATGTATTCAGGTGTTTAAATGAAAATGCTGCCCCGGTAGCATCAAACAACCGGGGCAGCACCAAAACACTAAAACACCAAAACACCAACTACAAAACTTTCAGCAACTCTTCTTCCAGGTTATTGCGTGGGTTAATGGCTACGATTTTGCCATCTTTACCGATGAGGAATGTTTTAGGAATGGAACGTACGCCATAAACGGCAGCCGGAGCGCTATCCCAAAATTGAAGATCGCTCACATGGTTTTGCCAAACAAGTCCGTCTTGCTTGATGGCATCGATCCATTTTTGCTTGCCATCCTGCCTGTCGAGCGAAACGCTGAAAACATCAAAGCCTTTGCTTTTGTATTTTTCGTAAACCTCAACTACGTGTGGGTTGGCTTTGCGGCACGGACCACACCAGGAAGCCCAAAAGTCTAAGAGAACTACTTTGCCTTTAAGGGAAGACAAGGAACGAACCTTGCCGCTCGGATCCGGCAGACTGATATCCGGCGCAGGTTGGCCCACCTGAATGGTTTCGCCAGCGGTTTGCTGATTCTGCTGCGTTTCGAGTCTGGTAATCATGGCTGCAAAGTCTGTTGCATATTTGGAGCCAGGCATAGCGCTGGCTAATGCCGCACTTTGCGCCTTAAAATCAGCGATATAAGGCGCCGCATTTTGTCCAAGCAATTGGGTAGTAAGAAACGCTTTGGTCAATGGCGTGCAACCGCGCTCAATATACCCTTTAGCATCCTCAGGACTCTTCATTTGAGATTTGATCAAATCACGAATGATCCCTGCATAGCAGTTCATGGTTTCAGAACCGGTCACTTGCATCTCCATCCGGTCGATGGTATTTAGATCTGCTTTGATGTCAACGACCGTTTCTTTACCATCCATGATAAAATACACTTGTTTGGCTCCGATTTTCAAGCGGTACAGACCTTCTTCCCATGGCTTTTCTGATTTGATCTCAAAAGCGCCATTGGCATCACAGGTAGCACGTCCCAGGGTTGACGTGGTTCGGTCAAAATGTGCCAGATCAAGGTTAACCTGGAGATTTGAGGCGCCGGAAATGGTGCCTTTTATTGCATGGCCATTAGCCTGTCCATCGCAAGCGAACAATACTGCCGCAAGCGGAAAAACCAAGAGGAAAACTGCTTTAAACTTGTTCATTTTCAATAATTTATGAAATAATTCGCCAGGCTTTTGTTTCACCTTGCGCTGTTAAAGTCCAACCAAAGTTGCAAAAACATTCAGTACCTCACCCCCAAAACATAAACCCCATAAACCTCATAAACCCCATAAACCTCACAACTCTCCGTTCATTATATCCGAAAGCACTGTTTCGTATGTGCGCTTCCAGTCTGTTACAGCGCCCCAGTTTTCTCCATCAATAACCACAGCATCTCCTTTCACCTGGCCCATCTGCTCGAAGGAGATGTTTTCAGACTGCAAAAATCGCTCAAATTCAGCAGATTGGGATGTCCGCACGCTGACAACTACCCTGCTTTGAGCCTCACCAAATAACCAGGCATCTTTACGGATATTGGTATTGGATCGCACATCAAATCCCAGTCCTTTGGGCATGGCACTTTCCAACAGATTGGCAAAAACGCCGCCATCGCTCACATCATGTACCGACTCCACCAAATTCCGACGAATAAGTTCTTTTACAGCTTGTTGGATAGCAAATTCTTCTTCCAGCTCAAAATGTGGACACGGGCTGAATTCCACTCCCAGAACGCCGCGCAGGTATTCACTGCTTCCCAAATCATTTCGGCTGGCACCTACCAGGTAGATTGTATCCCCTTCATTTTTAAAATCAAGGGTCATGATTTGGTTGTAATCATCTAGCAAACCCAACATCCCGATGGTTGGGGTTGGATATACCGGAATGGTTTGTCCAGCTTTGGTATATTGGTTGTAGAAACTTACGTTACCGCCTGTTACCGGTGTTTCAAATTTACGACAAGCATCCCCCATACCCCGAATAGCTTCAGCAAACTGGTAATATACTTCCGGGTTGTAAGGATTTCCAAAGTTCAGGCAATTGGTTATTGCTACCGGCTCGCCTCCTGCACACACAATATTGCGTGCTGCTTCTGATACAGCAATCATGCCGCCTTTATGCGGATCGGCATAAACATATGATGAATTACAATCAGTGGTAAGCACCAGGGCCTTTTCTGTACCTTTCACATAAACTACAGCGGCATCAGATGGGCGGTTGGTGGTCATGGTGCCGGTACGTACCATGGAATCGTACTGGCGGGTGATCCAGTTTTTGGAAGCCAGATTAGGAGAATTCCAAAGTTTGCGAGCGGTGTCCTGGAAATTTGCAGGCAATGAAACCTGATCCAGGCTGAATTTGGCAATTTGATCAAAATACCCCGGGCGTTTTTGCTCACGCACATATACTGGGGCGCCACCGCCCAATACCAGCGGATCAGCAGGCACTTCTGCTACTAAATGGCCTTCATAGTGATATTGAAGGATATCGCCTGCAATGGTTTCTCCTATCTCGGCGCAAGGCAAATCCCATTTTTCATAAATCGACAAGATTTCTCCTTCACGGCCTGGCTCTACAACGATCAACATTCGTTCCTGGCTTTCCGATAAAAGAATTTCCCAGTCTTTCATATTGGCCTGACGGGTAGGCACCTTACTGAGGTCAATGCGCATGCCACAACCAGCCTTAGCGCTCATTTCTGAAGTGGAGCAGGTAATACCCGCAGCGCCCATATCCTGCATTCCAACTACAGCCCCGGTTTTTATGGCCTCAAGGGTAGCCTCCAGCAGCAATTTTTCCTGAAATGGATCGCCTACCTGAACAGCCGGCAAATCTTCATGTGAATCTTCGCTCAAATCGGCCGAAGCAAAAGTAGCGCCATGGATACCATCTTTACCCGTTGCAGAACCTACGATGAAGACCTTATTCCCTGGTCCACCTGCCGTTGCACTTACCGTTTCACCGGCTTTTACAATACCGGCAGACATGGCGTTCACCAGAATATCGTGGTTGTAACAAGGCATAAAATACACCTCACCACCAACGGTTGGCACACCGAAACAGTTACCATAGTCACCAATGCCTTTAACTACCCCACGCACCAGGTTTTTCATCCTTGGATTATCAGGGGTTCCGAAACGCAACGAATTCAGCGAGGCAATCGGGCGAGCGCCCATGGTGAAAATATCGCGGTGAATACCACCAACCCCTGTGGCTGCACCCTGGTATGGCTCGATGGCTGAAGGGTGGTTGTGACTTTCAATTTTAAATACACAGCCAAGTCCGCCACCAATATCCACCAGACCTGCATTTTCTTCTCCTGCTGCTACCAAAAGCCGTTTGCCACTTCGGGGCAAAGTTTTAAGCTGAAGAATGGAATTTTTATAGGAGCAGTGCTCGCTCCACATCACGGAAAAAATACTGAGTTCAGTGAAGTTAGGCATCCTACCCAGAATTTGCTGTATTTTATCAAACTCTTCGGCAGTAAGACCAAGGCTTTTTGCTGTTTCGACGGATACGTCCATGAAATAAGAGAGCGAGTGGTCGGTTATTCCTGCACAACCAGACCGAGTTAGTTTAAGAAGCCGCAAAATTAACACGAATCAGCCGAAGGGAGCCAAGAACTGGCCTATGATTTTACCAAAACATAGAATTTTATTTTTTATGCGGTTGACAATAAAAATAGCCTCGCGCGAAGGGTTGCGCGAGGCCAGGGGAATAAGCGTACGAAAGGTTAAATATGTTGACGGCCATTGAAGCGTCTGATACCATGATGTGCTTTGATAAAGAAATGTGAACTTTGCACCGAATATATCCACCGTAAGCCGTCTAAAGCCATGATTATTGTCCAGGATAAGCTCGTATCTGATGATGTTGTAGAACAACAATTCATCTGCAACCTCTCTGCCTGCAAAGGCGCATGCTGCTGGGAAGGGGACTTTGGCGCGCCTTTGGAAAAAGATGAATTGCAGATTTTGGAATCCATACTGGACAAGGTAAAGCCGTTTTTGAGTCCTGCCGGCATAGCAGCTCTTGAAGCCCAAGGGCCTTACCAGTGGTTTGAAGGAATGAAGGAAAATGGTACCACACTCATTGATGGCGGACCATGTGCCTACATGACTTATGATGCGCTGGGTGTTGCTCAGTGCGGTATTGAAATGGCCTGGAAAGCTGGGGCTATAGATTATCAGAAACCAATATCCTGTCACCTCTATCCTATCCGGATTGCGAAGTACGAACATTTCGATTCGGAGGCCTTGAATTACGACCGTTGGGATATTTGCTCGGCGGCATGCACATTGGGGGAAAAAGAGCAGGTCCCAGTCTACCAATTTCTAAAAGAGGCCATTATCCGGAAATATGGACACGATTTTTACGAAGAACTGGATGGTGCCGCCAAATTTTTAAAGGAACAGGGAGCTCAGAACCTGTAGCCCAAACCTCTAAAGTTACATAATTGGATATATGGGATCATCCAGTGATCATAAACCTTTTATCCCACCGGTACGTTTAGAGCATGAAATCCCCAATATGCTCTTAATTTTGCCTGACCAAATTTTTCCCAGCCTTGCCCAACTTCAGCACATACCAAAGTTCCGGTTTAAAACTGATAGAGTGCCCTCGCGATGCCATGCAGGGATTGCATCAATTTATTCCAACAGAAGTTAAGGCCACCTATATCAATCAATTACTTCGGGTGGGGTTTGACACCCTTGATTTTGGCTCTTTTGTGAGTCCAAAAGCCATTCCCCAAATGCGGGATACTGCAGAGGTGTTATCAAATCTGGATCTGAGTACAACCAGCACGAAACTTTTGGCCATTGTTGCCAATGAAAGGGGTGCAGAAGAAGCCTGTCAACATCCGGAAATCCAATATCTGGGATATCCATTTAGTATCAGTGAAACCTTTCAGCAGCGCAATACCAACGCCAGCATTGCCGAAAGTGTAGAGCGAACCAAATACATTCAGGAGCTGTGTCAAAAACACGGAAAAGAACTGGTATTGTATATTTCCATGGGCTTCGGAAACCCCTATGGCGATCCCTGGAATGTAGAAACCGTGCAGCAATGGGTGAACACACTGGTTCCTTTGGGCATCCGGATTTTTTCTTTGTCAGACACCATTGGTTGCTCAAATCCTCAAAACATCTCCTATTTGTTCAATAACCTTATTCCCGCCTATCCCGAAGTGGAATTTGGCGCACATTTGCATACCCAGCCTCATAACTGGCGGGAAAAGGTAGAGGCCGCCTGGCACAGTGGTTGCCGGCGTTTTGATGGCGCCATGCGTGGTTTTGGGGGGTGCCCGATGGCCAAAGATGAACTCACCGGCAATATGGCCATGGAAAATCTGGTATTTTTCCTCGACGATGAAGGAATAGATCCCGGCCTGGACCGATCCGCTTTTGGACGGAGCTTACGCATGGCAGATGAGGTATTCCAATAAACCGCCCGTAAAAATGACTACTCCTGCCAAAAAAATAGTGGTTTTGAGCCCTGCGCATCCGCTTCGGGGAGGAATTGCGGCTTCCTCGGAACGCCTGGCACAGGCCCTGCAGGAATCTGGAAACCAGGTGGTGATCTATTCGTTTTCCTTGCAATACCCGGCCTTTCTTTTCCCAGGCAAAACACAGTTAACCGACGATCCCGCCCCGGATAATCTGGTGATCAAGACAAGGTTGAATTCCATCAATCCTTTTAACTGGATCAGAACAGGATTTGAGATTGTACGGGAGAAACCTGATCAGATCGTGGTGCGCTTTTGGCTGCCTTTTATGGGCCCAAGCCTGGGAACAGTGTTACGCATCGTCCGTTGGTTCTCCCGAAAAAAATGCCGCGTCACCGGGTTGGTAGATAATATCATACCACATGAAAAGCGACCAGGAGACCGGCTATTTGCCCGTTGGTTCGTGGGAGCATGTGATGATTTTGTGGTAATGTCAAAATCTGTAGGAGAAGAAATCCGGCAGTTTACCAATAAAACAGTTCGATTTTCTCCCCATCCAGTGTACGACACCTATGGCGCTCCCGTTCATGCAAAAGAAGCCCGGGAGGAGTTAAAACTGCCGGAAAACGTGCCTTTAGTGCTTTTTTTTGGCTTTATCCGAAAATACAAAGGTCTGGATTTATTGCTTGAAGCGTTACACCACACCCCTCCCAATATTCATGCGGTTGTAGCCGGTGAATGTTACGAAGACTGGGCGTTTTATGAGGGCATCATCACAAAACATGGTCTTGACAACCGGGTTCACCTCTATCAGGATTTTATACCGGCTGATCTGGTGAAATGGTATTTTTCAGCTGCGGATCTGGTGGTTCAACCTTATCGAACGGCTACGCAGAGTGGTATTTCACAAATAGCGTATCATTTTGAAACGCCTATGGTGGTCACAAATGTGGGTGGCTTGCCGGAGATCGTCACCCAGGGAATTTCCGGATATGTGGTTCCCCCGGAGCCTGAAGCCATTGCAGAAGCAATTTGCGACTTTTTTGAGAAAAACAGGCAAAAATCCATGATTGAAGGGGTTAAAGAGGAAAAAAAGCGATTTTCCTGGGAGGCGTTGATAGAAAAAATAGTGGCGTAAGACAACCCCTGAACAGGTTCATGTCGTCAGGTTGTAACAACTTATAACCAACTATGCCTGTCATGAAAAATCTGATCTTCGCTTTGGCGTTACTTCCATCCTTGGGGGGCTTTGCGCAAACCAACTCCGAAACTACAGAACCTTCGAAAGAAAAATTCAGCATCGGTCTGATTGGTGGTGCTACCATTACCGACATGCCCTTCACCCAACGTTTAATTGTGGAGGAAAATCCTTTAAATACCAACAATGAATTTGGCTACTTTTTGGGAATAGCTGCCCGGCAACCACTTAAAAACCGTTTCTCAGCTGTATTAGAGGCTCAATATTCTGTAAAAGGATTTCGATTTGCCGCTTCACCGCTGGAAAACCGATTTCACTTTCATTACCTAGATTTTATTCCCCAATTGGAATATAATGCCTATCGCACCTTATTCGTGTCGCTGGGTGGTTATTGGGGCCACAAGATGGAGGAACGGTTCAAGGAGGGCGACGGCAACTGGAATACGTTGGATAACAATGCTTTTGAGTACGCAGAAAATAATGATTTTGGCGCAGTGGCAGGTATCACCCTAAGACACAAACGATTCTCAGCCTTGTTGCGCTACCAGCATGGAATTAACCTTGCCAGCAAGGGGGTTCAGTATACCAATGATGTGGGTGAGGTTATCAATTTGAGTCAGCGCAACCGCACGCTCATGGTAGGTATCGGCTTTAGCATTCTATAACTACTGTTTGTCAAGTATGGAAGAGGGCGCCAGGAAAGTATCCTGAACGCCCTCTTTATTGACCCGTGATCCCGACAGGGGTCGAACCTGTAGCCTACAGATTAGAAATCTGTTGCACTATCCATTGTGCTACGGGACCGGTTTCGAGGTGCAAAAGTAAAAACTCGTTCGGAAAGTTCCGCTTACCTTTCGGGCAAAACTTAAATTATGTCCACAACGGTTTCCAATGTGCAAATGGAAGAAGGCTGGAAACATGCGCTAGACCCTGAATTTCAGCAGCCGTATTTTGCGGAAATCAAAGCTTTTTTATTGGCTGAAAAACAGGCTGGCAAAACTATTTACCCTCCTGGACCATTGATTTTCAATGCTTTTAACAAAACCCCGTTCCAAAAAGTGAAGGTGGTTATTTTAGGACAAGATCCATATCACAATCCTGGGGAAGCCATGGGGTTGTGTTTTTCTGTTCCAAAAGGTATCAAAACGCCGCCTTCATTAATTAATATTTACAAAGAAATAAAATCCAGTTTGAACATAGATCCGCCCAATCATGGTGATTTGAGTGCCTGGGCGGACCAGGGCGTCCTGCTGCTCAACGCTATGCTTACCGTGGAGGCCCGAAAGCCCGCAAGTCACCAAAAAATTGGCTGGCAAACCTTTACGGATGCTGTAATCCGTACCATTTCAGCGCAAAAAACAGGGATCGTATTTTTGCTATGGGGCAATTTTGCAAGGTCTAAAAAGGTCCTGATCGACGATAGCAAAC